>CAYTOR010000095.1:0-8718 GCA_964439505.1 uncultured Sangeribacter sp. | reverse complement strand
TTCGGGGCACATCTGCGACCCGGAATTTAACATTTTTTGTGGGACGGGGTCTTAAACTTATTTTTCAGAATGACTTGAAATTTTTTGATTTTGCTATACCGTCAAACTATCATAAAATAAATATTTTTAGTATTTTTGCGTTACTTAAATAATTATTGATGCTGTAAGGTATGGCCAAAAATACTATGGGGACAAAATGTTGATATTAATAGCTGAATCGAAGACCATGATGGATGGTCAGAGGGAGTTTGAGGCTGAGACTTTCATCAGCCATTGTCCTGTCGGGGAAGAGAAAGCCGACGCGATAATGAGCGATATTTCAAGACTGACAGCGCAATCTATTTCGGAGAAAATGAAAATCAGTCTGGCAATGGCAGGTAAGATTTTGACGCTGGCTTACGATTTCCCGAATAAATCGACCGGAGTGAGGACAATAGAAAGTTATACAGGCGTCGTGTTTAAGGCTCTTGACTACGACTCACTCTGCGAAAATGCTAAAGCCAATTGCAGCTCGGATGTCAGAATTATATCCTCTCTCTATGGTTATCTCCGACCTGACGATATAATCAAGCCATATAGGTTCGATTATAATGCGCGGCTGGCCCCGGATGATAAGACGTTGGCAGATTTTTGGCGGAAAGATGTCACGATACAATTAGTTAAGGAATTGCAAGCAAAGGGAGAGACTTCCATCCTCAATCTTTTGCCCTCCGATGCGGCTAAATGCATAGACTGGAAACTCGTCAAGCGTTTTGCAAAAGTATGGAAAGTAGATTTCAAGGAAATAAAAGAAGGCGGAGAATGGAAGACACCTCACGCCGGCAAACTCAAGACCCTGCGTGGCGAGCTGCTGCGCACCATCCTAAAACAGGATTTAAAAGATCCAACGGATCTGATAACGCTTGAAACAGACAATCTCCTACCGCTCGGCACACCTGATTACCCCGATCACATCGCCTTTTGCGGCTAAGCCCCGTTTTATTGGAATAATTCTTTATTCTCTGCGAGCGCAATATATTGCGCCCCTACCTCAGGCTCGGAATAATTCTACTTTATGCTTGGGATAATTCTACTTTATGCTCGGAAGGAATTTGGATGAAAAAAGGAGCAGCGATCCAATCGCTGCTCCTTTTGTATGGAGGGGAGGTGAGTCCGGAGAATTAGCGGATCACGACCTTCGCTGTCTTGTTGCCGCGGCGTACGATGTAGATGCCGGGAGTCGGTTCGCTGACGCGGATGCCCTGGAGAGTGTAGAACTCGGGTTCTGCGTCTTCGTCATCAAGGATGTTGTCAACGCCGGTGAATGTGCCCTGCATGCCGTCCTTGGTGTAATAGCCCTCATGCACGAACTGCATGTCGCCGGTCTGCTGGCCCTGGTTGCCGTTGTTGAAGATGATCTGAGTGCCGGATTCGCAAACGGGAACGTAAGCGACGTGGTACTTCTTGCCGCCGATGACCTTGGTCTCGGTAACTTCCTGACCGGGCCATTCGCCGTTGTGCTTGGTAGTACCGGTCCAGGTGTAGACGCATACCTTGCCCCAGTTCGTATAGCTGTTGTCGAAGTAAGCGACATAGCCGGAAGGTTTGGCAACCTTGGTATAAGTCACGCTGCCGGTCTTGGTCTCGGTGCCGTTTGTTGCGCTCCAGGTGACAGTCACGCTCTGGCCCTCGGCCATGTCGGAGCCCAGAGAGAAGGATGCTGTAGAAGTGAAGTTCTTCTGAGCGCCGTTGCCGATCTTATACCATGCGGAAGTAGCGTTTCTTGCAGTCACGGTTACGTCGACCTTATCGGTGAAGTTGCCGCCGTTGGGGTTGAAGCTTACGGAAGGAGCGGAAGTCACGTTCATGTTCTCCAGTTTCTGAGCGTTTGTAGCGCCGTCGTAAGAGAAGAATGTGTCTTCAGTGATACCGGTGATGTCGCCGGTCTGCTGGCCGTTATTGTTGAAGATGACGTTTACGCTTTCCATGGAATCGAAAGTGAAGTACCAGAAAGTCTTGCCGTCAACTTCTACGGACTCAGTCAGAGCCTTGCCGGGCCATCCGCCGTTGGGTGTCACTGCCTGGCCGTCTGAATCGCCCCATGCGTACATGTTGGGAGCGGAGGGAGCGGTCACGTAGACAGTGATTGTTGCGTTGGGATCGACCTTCTTGTAAGTTGCGCTTCCGGTGAATTCCTTTCCTGCAGCGTTCTTGGCTGTCCAGGAGATGGTGGTTGTCTGACCGTACTCCATGCCTGCGCCGATAGTGACGGTCTTGGTCTGTCCGGCGGAGATTGCCTGCGCGGCGTTGTTGCCGACCTTATATGTACCGGACACTGCGTTATCGCTCAGGGTGAGTTCGACTGTGAGGGTTTCGGTCTTGAATGAGCCGCCGTTGGGGCTGAGTGTCACATTGGGATCCTTTACGGCGTCCTCGCGGGTGTAATACTCTGTAGTGCCGGGATCTGAGAAAGTGACGGCGCCTCCGTGGCTTACTGCCTGCTGGTCATAGATGAATTTACCGTCGACGCCTACCTTGCCGCCTTTCCAGTCCTTGACAAGGACACGGAGCTGGCCCTGATTGGTCGGAGCGTTCACGGTGATCGAGCCGCCGCCGTTATAGGTCTGGCCGGTCACGAGATCCGTATATGTGCCTGCGGGTACGTTGGAGAATGTGGCTCCTCCGTTGATGGCTACCAGTGCGTAGGAATCCTTGTAGGCGCGCTTGAAGGCCCAGCCGCCCTTGGCGCTGCAGCCGTCGAATGTGTATTGGCCTTTACGCAGGGCCGGCACTGCGGCGCGGATCTGGTTGAGGCGGATGATATGCTGGGAGAGGTCGCCGTTAAGGGTCTTGGCTACATTGCCGGAAGCGGTAAACTTACCGAAGTCGGAGGCAGTCACGTCGCCCTTGAGGTATTCGCCGAAGTATGCGCGGCCGGATTCATGGAGAGCCAGTCCGGGACCTTCGTCGATAGTCTTTCCTTTCTGGAACTCAACCTCGGAACCGTAATAGAGACAGGGGATGCCGCGGAATGTGAACATCAGGGAGAGGTTCTCAGCCCACTGAGCAGTGCCGCCGGGGTAGCTGATGCCGTCGTTAGGGCAGCGAGAATGGTCGTGAGAGTCAACGTAGACTACGTTCCAGGATGCGTCGTTGTAGTACTTGTCGCCTTGGCGGGCGATATCGACTGCCTGAGCGGCGCTGTTGAAGTTATAGTGCATGGGGAAGTCGATCACGTTGAAGCCTGAAGCCTGAGAGTAATCGGGTTCGTGCCATGCGCCGTTCTGCATGAATACGTTGTTGGAGTTATGTACTGTAGCCGGGTCCTTTTGGCAGGTAAGCATGTTGCCGAGCGGAGAAGCACCTTCCGGCACAACCTGCTGTGCCCACCAGTCAGCCGTATAGGTCTTCCATTCGTTGACCAGGTTTTCGGGAGACTTCCAAGTGTAGTAGTGGCTGGAAAGGACGTGCTGGTCGCGGTAGATGACCGAACCGAAGCGTGCGCAGCATTCGCCGAACATATAGAAGGGAGCGTCGCCCTTACGGCTGGATTTGTACTTCTCGCCGAGTTCCACGAATTTGGGGATGAAGCCGGCATTGAAAGTAAGAGGTGCGATGTGGCCGGTAGTATCGATACGGAAGCCGTCGACACCCATCTTGATGAAGTTCTCGTAGCACTTTACGATATAGTCCACGACAGCCGGGTTCTCAGTGTTGAGGTCTACGCAGTCGCCGGCGATCTGGCCCCACCAGCGTGAGGGCTCGTCCCAGTTCCATGAGGTGGATAGGTGGTGATAGTAGTTTTTATCGTCGTGGTTCTGGCCGTCGGTATTCTTCAGATATTTGAAGCGTTCCGAATATTGGGTCTTGCTGCCTTCGTTGGGGAGATCCCAGTAAGAAGCGCCGCCGAGTTTCTCCTGATCGGGGATCAGGGAAGCTTCGATATTGGCCTGGTTGCGGATTTCCTCCGAGCGGTCAAAGAGATGGCAGAGAGTATCTTCACCGAAGTTACCGGTGTGCTGAAGTACGATGTCGAGGATGATCTTGAGGTCCTTGTCGTGAGCTGCCTTGATAAGGTCTTCAAACTTTACATCCTTCTCGCTGCCCCATTCGGTGCGGCTCTCATAGCGGAGATCTACTTTCGAGAAGTCCATGGCGTGATAGCCGTGATAGTCGAAGCCCGAAGCGTTCTGCACTACGGGAGTGATCCAGATGGCTGTGAAACCGAGAGCCTTGATGTAGTCAAGTTTTTCGATCAGACCGGCGAAGTCGCCGCGCCAGCACGGGTCATTATACCTTTTCTGATTTTCGACTCCGTCCCAACAGAGGACATTGTTTTTCGGGTCGCCGTCATAGAAACGTGTAGTCATTGCGAAGTAGATGGTCTCGTCGCGGAAATCAGAGCGATCTCCGACAAACGTGGCCGCATTCGCTGATGAGAACGCCGCAGCTGCGAGCACTGTGCCGGCGAGGAATCCTTTAAAGAGATTCATGGTGATAATAATGTTGGTTAAAAAAAGTAATATAAGAATTATTAGTTAAGCAATTCTCTGCTCAGTAACAAGTAGAGATGAGAATTTCATGTAGTTTGAAAATACCGTCATTTTCCGGCGGGTATTCCGCCGGGTATAAATTCGGGGTAAAATTACTAAAAAATAATTCAATATATCATTATTTAACTTTTTTTAACCTTTTTGTCCGTTTGTAGGGACGCAATACATTGCGTCCACGCAGAATGAGCGAAAAATACCCTATTGATGTGGACGCGAAGAATCGCGTCCCTACATAAGCGCCGCCGGCGTAGGGCTCTCAGGTAGAATCGCGGTTGCTTCAGGCTTTATGGAATATGGATTCCGCGGCGTAGAGGAGCACCAGGAGGATGACAATGGCTGCCGATGCCGGGACGTTGATCGCGTAGGCAATCCAGAGGCCCCCGAGGCAACCCGCCAATGATACACCGATCGAGGTCAGCATCAAAGGGAGATAATTGCGCGTCATTTTCTCGGAGATCATCTGCGGCAGCGAAACGAGCGACATCAACAGCATGATGCCGATCATTCGGATAGTCAGTACGATCGCTATCCCGACAAAGACCGTCATGAGAAAACTTATCGCCTTGACCGGAAGGTTGCGCGTCCTGGCGAAGTCTGCATCGAAACTGACCGTCACTATCAGTCGGAAGAAAAAGAGATAGAACAGGATCAAAGCCGCCGTAAATCCTGCAAAAAGCCAGAGGTCGGTCGAAGTGATTGTCAGTACGTTGCCGAAGAGGAAGGTGTTAAGTTCGGGGACGTAGCCTTCCGTCATGAAGATGAAGAGTATACCCAAAGCCATACCCAAGGCCCAGATGACAGCGATCGCGGAATCGCGTCGTGCACCGTTGCTGCTCAGGCGGTCGACTCCCAGCGCCCCGCCGACGGCAAACGCCGAAGCCATCGCCATAGGCGACACTCCCAAGTAATACCCTAACCCGAGCCCTCCGAAGCAGGCATGGGTAATGCCGCCGGTGATGAAGACCATCCGGCGGGTGACGATATACGTCCCGATAATCGCCGAAGCAATCGATATGAGGATGACGCCAACCATGGCGTAGATCATAAATGACATAGTATTCTTATTAGGGATTGGACTGATTGGGCCTATCAGGCTTATTGGTCTAATTAGTCCTATTGGTCTTATCAGTCTAATTGGGTTTTTGGTGAGGCTTTGGCTTCAATGCTGAAGCCTAAGCCTCGCAGCATCTCCCAATAGCAGGGGAAAGACTTGCCGATGACGTCCGGATTCTCTATCGTGAGGCCGGGGAAGCGGATCGCCGCCGGCGCGAAGGCCATAGCCATGCGGTGGTCGGAATAGGTGGAGATGACAGGATTCTCCTGCCCTTCGCAGGTCTGTCCGGTCCATTCCATCGAGTCCTCCCCCGTCCGGAGCGCGAAGCCTAACTTCCGCAGCTCGGTCGCCAACGATGCCATCCGGTCGGTCTCCTTATGGCGCAGATGAGCGACGTTCTCAAACCTGAACCGGACTCCGGCAAGGCAGAACCCTACCGCCAACGCCGGGGCAAGATCCGGCGTACCGTTGAGGTCGAGCACGTATGGCTCAGTCTTATATTTCCGCGAGAAGCCCTCCGGATGATAATCCTCCTGAGAGAAGTCCTTCCGATCCTGGCCCTCCCGAGAGAAATCCTCCGAGGCATAATCCTTTTGAGAGTGGCTCTCCGGATGATAGGATAGCGTTGCCGAGCCGTCGGCGCTGTTCCAATCGGTCCGAACTCCTAAGCGATGGAAAATCTCGGCGCAGGCCGAGTCGCCCTGCAGGGATTTCTCGGGTGGAGTCAGTTGGAGTAGGGGAATCTCCCGTCCGGGCAACAGCAACGCGAGCTCGTAGAAATAGGAGGCCGCGCTCCAGTCCGTCGGGATCTCATACACTTCCGGTGCCGTGCATTTCGCGGGAGCGACCGAGATTTCTTCTGCCGCCATTTCGACTTCGCACCCGAAACTTTCCATTACTCTCCGGGTCATCTCCAGGTAGGGAAGCGAAACCGGTTGGCCACCCTCAAAAGTCAGCTTCAGCCCTCTCTTCCATAGCGGGGAGGCCAGCATCAGTGCGGAGACGAACTGCGAACTGACTCCGGGATTCATCGACAACGCTCCGGGGTCGAGGTGTTGTCCGCGGATTCGCAGAGGCGGCCGCTCCGGGCGACGAATGGAGCGGATATCAGCACCCGCCTCCCGCAGGGTATCGAGCAGGATCGCGTGAGGGCGTTGGATCAGCGGGCGGCGCGTAGTCAGAGTGAGGTCAACGCCCGGGACGGAAGCCGTCAGTGCTGTGAAGAAGCGGAACGGGGCTCCCCCCTCCCCTATATTGACCCGGCACCGGGAAATGGCGTTAGTACGGGAAGCAACCCGTGAAGCAACCCGGAGAGCAGCCCGCGAAGCAACCTCGGTGCAGGAGGTAAGAGTTTTGATCGCCCGATGCATACCCGCTACATCCTCAGCATCCGGCAGAGCCGGAAACTCCGCCCGGCGATCCGACAATATCGCCGATACTTCGTTAAGGGTCATCGCCCGCAGCGCCACTGACTTCGACAGCGGCAGCTCAACGGACGCGACCCTTTCCGGCTGCATATATTCTATTCTAATAACTTTCATATTAATTCCCCTCAGGCAGGGGCGCAATACATTCTCAGGTAGGGGCGCAATACATTGCGCCCACAGAGAATAAGTAACTTCCAATCATCCCGGCAGCGAACGCCTATGGAACAGGCACGCGTCGCCGTAAGAGAGGAAGCGATAGTCGCCGCGCAACGCTTCGTCGTAGATCTCGCGCCAGCGCGGTGTGGATTGAGACGTGATGGCCTCCGGCGTCAGACCGAGAAAACTCCCTACCAACAGCAACAGCGTCGACTGTGGTTGATGGAAATTGGTGATTATCTGGTCGACTATCCTCCATCGGAATCCCGGGGCGATCATGATAGCCGTCGAACCGGTCAGGTATTCCAATCCCGCATGCACCATATCCTTTTCCAATCCCTTAAGCAGAAAGAGGGTACTGCATTTAAGATACAGTTCATCGTAGGCATCCCATTGACTAACGTGCATCTCCTCCGGATTCGTTACATCCCGGCCTTGACGGGCCAGCAAGCCCATCATGGGCAAGGATTCGATCGTTCGCACGGACGTCGTGCCGACGGCGACGATAGGTCTTTTCTCCTCCAAGGCTGAGATGATGTCCCGGATGGTGGCGAGATCCACTACGATCGATTCCGTGTGCATCGGGTGCGCACCGATCTCTTCTGTTTTGACCGGCTGGAAAGTGCCCGCTCCGACGTGAAGCGTAACCTTTCGCTGGGAGATACCGTTGGCCTTAAGCCGTTCGAAAAGTTCGGGAGTAAAATGAAGACCGGCGGTCGGTGCGGCGACCGACCCTTCGACCCGTGAATAGACAGTCTGATAGTCCTTCAGGTCCGAGGCTTCCGAGTCTCTCTTCAGATACGGCGGTATCGGGATATTTCCCGCCGCCTCCACTATCTCCGCGAAACTGACGCTTTCGTCATTCCAACTGAAGTCGACGCGCCGCGAAGCCGAAGGGGTTTCTCCCTCCTCCAAAGGGAGAAGACGAGCCGTAAGGATGACCTCCCGGTTGCCGATTGTCAGAGTCTTGGTAAGGTCCTCATTCTTCCAGCGCTTGAGATTGCCGATCATGCAGGTCCAGACGCAGGAATGTCGTTGGTCGAAAGCCTTCACATACTCAGACGGCGAGAAAGGTTCGAGGAGAAAGACCTCGATTCGTCCTCCCGAAGACTTAAAGAACTCCATTCGGGCGTTGATGACCTTCGTTTCGTTGGCGATCATCAATGATCCGGGTTTCAGAAGCGCGGGCAATTCGGAGAAACGGTGATGACTGACCTCTCCTTCAGGGCCTGCTTCGAGGAGCAGACAGGCGTCGCGCTGCGTCAGAGGATGACGCGCGATGCGTTCATCGGGCAGCGGATAATCGAAATCCTCGATTCGGATGGTTACTATCTGAGATTTTATATCGGGTGAGGAAAAATCCTGCATATCGGAATTTAATTGAATATAAAATAGTTACGTCCCTGGCGGACGATTTTGGCATTGAGGGGAGAAAAAATTTTTACAAAAATACGAAAAAAATCGCGAAAATATTTGCGGGAATGAAAAAAAAGTAGTAACTTTGCACTCGCAATCGGGCGATTAGCTCAGCTGGTTTAGAGCGTCTGCC
>CAYTOR010000094.1:0-8739 GCA_964439505.1 uncultured Sangeribacter sp. | reverse complement strand
GCGGAAGGCATCGAGGCGGAATTTGAGGAGCCACTCAGGTTCCCCTTTCAGCCGTGATATGAGGCGTACGGTCGCCGCCGTCAGGCCGGGCGGGACGATTTCCGTCTCGATGTCTGACGTGAAGCCATACTTATATTCTGAGTTGGTAGCCTCGTCGATTACGGCATCGGACGACGGCATTTCATTCTGAGTGAGTTTTTCCATATACTATAATTACACAAAGTTAGTCAAAATGTTTGAGAAAACAGAGATAATGTTTAAGAAAACAGAGATAATATGGAATTTTTTGCAAGAAAGTATGGGCGCCGGTTAAAAAGTCCTATAAGTCTAATTGGTCTTATTAGTCTAATTAGTCCCATTCCAAGAATGCGGTAGGCGCGCAATACATTGCGCCCGCGAAGAATAATGTCTTATTCCAATAAAGTAGGAGTAATAAAAAGAGAGGCGACCGCAAGGTCGCCTCTCCGATATGTCTTTATAAGACCGCTTAGTTAGCGAGGGAAGTCTTATTTGATGACAGTTTTAGTAGCTTTGCCGGCTACAACCTTCACGTAGATGCCGTTAGCGGGGTTAGCCACCTTCACACCCTGGAGGTTGAAGTAAACGGGAGCTTCGTTAGCTACTTCTACAGCTGCTACAGCAGAGGTGGTGAGCCAGTCGGGAGTAGCATTCTTGTCGTTGGAGAGCCAGAGCCAGTTCTGACCGTCGATGTTCATACCGAAGTAAAGAACACCGTTGCAAGCCTCGTCGAGAGTGATGTTAGCGGGGTTGCCACCGTTGAAGATTTCGTAGTCGAGGTCGAGGGAAGCGGCTGTGCCGTCGCCACCTGCGTTATATGCGTTCCAATCAGCGTCAGCGATCTTGAAAGCTTCGCCAACAGCGATCTGCTGCTCTTCAGCGAAGGCGAACTTCCAGAACTTTTCGCCATTTTCGCCATCGGGAAGTGCTTCGAGAGCCCAAGCTTCTTCAGCGCCCCAGCCGTTCATGTCGCCGCGGAGGTAGATAGTAACGGGACCGGTGGGCTTGGGAGTGTTGGTAGAGAGAGTGATAGTAGAGAGGTCACCGGAAACGACTACCTTGTAGTCACCCTTCCAGGGACAAGCGATGTTTGCATCGTAGCCGGCTTCGAGAGCTACTGCTACGCCGGGAGTATCGCCGTATTCACAGCCGAGAACACCAGTGTTGAAAGTGTCCCAGTCGCCACATGCAGTGGAGATCTTGAGCTGAGTGAGGTTAGCAACCTCGATTTCGTACTGACCGTTTACGAGAGTGAACTCATCGGGAGTTTCTGCGTTCCATTCACCGTTAGTGAAACCGCCGGCACCTGTGATGTAGAGGTTCTGGGCGTTAGCTGCAGTTGCGAGAAGCGCTGCTGCTGCGAAAGCGTAAAATTTCTTCATTCTGAAGTTAGATTTATTGGTTAAACAAAAAAGATTTATTTAGTTAATTTCTTTCCAAATTCTGAGTGAGTCTTCCGGCTATTGTTACATTCAAAATGACTAATTGCCTGAACTTCGCGACAAAATTAAGGATTATATTTTAATTTTACAAATATTTTGTAAAAAAAATGTAAAAAGAAATTTTTTCCCAATAAAGTAGGGGCGCAATACATTGCGCCCGCGAAGAATAAGGAGGAAAAAATTAGCCCGGCGCGTCGCGCCGGGCTAATTATGTGGGGTTAATGACGGATCAGGTCATTATTTTTTAGTAAGGGTCAGAACGTAGGGCATTGTGGAGAAGTCGATCTTCACGTCATACTTGCCTGCCTTAGCCTGCATGTTGGAGCCCTTGAAGTTGATGTTGTAGACTGACTGGCCGTCGACATCCTGTACGGAAGCGCCACCGAAGTCGAAGTCCCATGCACCGTTACAGTTGATCTTGAACTCGTCGCCGATCTCTACGTCAGTAGCAGTCCAGGTCTTGAGGTCCTTGGAAGGAGTGAGCGGAGTTGCTGTCTCAAGATTCCAGCCGTTGCCGGACCCGATAACTGACATTGTCTGGAGAGCCTTAACGTCGTAAGTAAGCTGTACGAGGTTGATGTCAACGTAGTAGAGAGTGTTGCCCTTGATGGGCACGGGGATCTGAGCTGTCACTTCGGTGTTGGCAGTGATAGCACCGGTCTGTTCGAGGCCGTTGTCGCTTACAGAAGATTCTCCTTCTTCATCATACTTGAATACTACGCCGGACTTGTCGGCTGCAGTGTAGATGGTGAATTTCTGGTTGAGGGCAGTCACACCATAGTAGTTGATGTAGTTGTCAGTGTAGAGAGCCATAGCGTTAGCGGGCTTGGTAGAGCCGGATACTGCATAGAGGACGTCGAACGCGTAGCTGATAGAATAGGAGTCAGCTTCCATGTTGACAGTAACGAGAACAGAGCCTGCTACGGGCATCTTGATGATGCCGTAGGTTGTGCCGAGTTTACCGGACATTCCGTCAGCTGCGGGGTTACCGCCGTAGATAGTGGCTGCGTCGCCTGCAGTAAGTGCTGACTGGGGAGCGATCACGAAGTATACGTCAGTATCTTCGGGAACTTCCATCTGGAGGGCGAACTCAGGATTGTCGTAGGGAGATACGCCATTGCCTGCGGTATTGTTCATCTTCTGGGCCTTGTTCATGTCGGGCTTGCCGTTTACGACAGGCACGAGATAGTAAGCGTCTTCGATGACCTTGGCAGCGTCGTAAGTCTTGACGGTCAGGTCGCCGTTGCCGTAAGTAGCGTTGATACCGCCAAGACCCATGCGGGTTGTGCCGCGTACTGCGTAAGCGGAGAAGCTTACGGGCAGAGTATAAGTGCCGGGCTGCTTGGTGAGGACGTCCTGAACTGCGCCGTTAAGGATAGTGGGGTCCATGGTGACCACCTTATTATCCACAAGAGTAGTGGAATAAGTCTTGGCGTTGCTGCCCGAGCCGAGGTTCATGTCTACGACAAGATCATAGCCCTCGGGGAAGTCTACGAGCTCCGTGATAGTAGCCAGAGTGACGAACTCATTGGCTGCGTTGGCCTCGGTGAGGTTGAGAGTCTCAGGGTTAGCGCTCATTACGATGCTGGAGTTCTCGAAGTAACCGTCGGGCGCGGGATATGTCTGACCGGGAGGATTGGGGAGATCGAAGTTATCGCAGGCTCCCAAAGCCAGAGTCAGAGCTATTGCTGAGAAAAAAGTTATTTTTTTCATAGATGGTTTGCTGTAATAATTTTTTAGATGATTCCGCTGAATCCCGCCCGCGCGGAGCGGGATTCATACGGAAAAATGCAATTCATCAATTGAATTCGGGATCGCGGCCTACGAATGTTACTTCGTGAGCACCTTCCTTAACGAATATCTTGAGGTTAACCTGGTCGACTACGATAGTGACGGGCTGCTTCTCAGTGACGAATATACCCCAGTTGCCGAGACCCTTGGCAACGATGTCGCCGCTGTAGCCGGCGGCCCACTTGTCAGTGATCGGCAGGCAATAGAAGTCAGCTTCGTTGGAACCGAGAGAGGCATCTGCGGTCCAGCCGAGAAGTTCGGTGAAGAAACGGAACTGAGCGCATGCGTCGGGGTTGCCCTCGTTGAAGTTTTCCATAGAGGAATCCTTCGGAGTGAGGTTGAAGACACCTACATAGAGCTTTTCGCCGATCATGTCGTCGGGCTCGTAGAGAGCGAAGTTGTTCTTGTAGAGGTCAAAGTTGGCAACGGAGGGAGCAGTGAAGCCGTTGGCGACTCCGCTCTCGATGTTCTCTACGTCACCGCAGATGAAGATCCATGCCGGGAGTTTCTCAGCGTAGTTGATCATGACCTTATCGTAAGATACGATGTTGGAGGAGATGATCTTGGAGCCTTCGATAGCGGGGATTTCGCAGACGCCCTTGAAGTAGCATTTAAACTGGCGGTCGCCGTAGTTGTTGGCATTGAAATCCTCAGCGTCTGTCACGCCGAGAAGTTTATTGATAGCCACGCCGAGTTCGAATGTCTTGATAGACATTGCAGCCGAAGTGGGGTTCTGGTTGGGGAGCGCAATCCATTCATCTTCCGGAGCGTCGGGGTTAAGCGACACCAGGGCGGAATAGTTGCAGATGGCAGAGTAGCCATAGTCGGGCTGGGAGCAGAAGAGATCGAAAGTAGCGGGGTCAGTCATCTCGGAGGATGTGCGGAACGCCTGATTCTTCAGAGCCGGCTCATTGATAGTGAACGTCGTCGGAGCGTGGTACTGCGGATTATCTTCCTGCTTGCAGGAGGAGAAGCCGAGAGCCACGGCAGCCATGGCGAATATGATTGATAACTTTTTCATTTTTGATTAATCAGAGTTAAGTTAGATTAATAACCTGTAGTCTGCTGGAAGTTGGATGCTGACATCACGCGAGAGGGGAGGGGGTAGAGCTTGTAAGTCTCGGAGAGGTTAGTACCGCTCTGTACGCCGCCTTTCCATTCCCAAGTATAGCCTGTGCACCATTGATTCCAACGGATGAGGTCAGTGCGGCGCACATTCTCCTGATAGAGCTCGCGGCAACGTTCGTCGCGGAGATCCTGCATGGAGAGTGAAGTCCAGTGGTGGTCAGTTGAGCCTGGAGCGTCGGCGTAAGCGCGTTCGCGGATCCAGTTGACATATTGAAGAGCCTCTGCCTGAGAGCCGCCGCCACCGTTGAGGATAGCTTCAGCTGCTGTCAGATAGATTTCGGCCAGACGGATAGCGGCATAGTCGCCGGTAGCGCTGCTGATGTTTGTCGGTGACTGCTCCTTGTTGATAGTGCCGTCCTCGTTGTAAGCCCAGTTGGAGTATTTCGGACAGAGGTAGCCGTTCTTACCCCAGTCGTCGCCGACCAGAGAGATGTTTTCTACGCTGAAGCCGTGTTTGGAAGTCTGCCAGAGGCTTACTCGACGGTCAGAGCTCTGCGACATCTGCACGTCATCCCATTCGAATTTGCGGACGAAAGACTTGCGGGCAACCATACATTTCCAACCTGCGCCGAGGTTATACCAGTCCTGAGCGACGTAGCCAACCTGAGTCGGGTCGAAAGAGAAAGCGACACCATTCACCATTTCGGAGATCTGAGTCTTCCAGGCTTCCTTCTTGTCGCCGGCAGCCTCCTTAAAGGCTGCTTCTGCAGCTGCGAAAGCTTCCTGGTCAGCATAGTACTTATAGATAGTTTCATTGCCGTCAGCGTCAGTCTCAACCTTTCCGTCGAGAGTCTGGTCCATGGTCGGTTTGCCCATTGTCACCTGAACGCCGTTGGTGCCGATCCATCCGGCCTGGAGGAATCCTGCGCCGGAGTAAGAAGTCAGGTTGGGGACATTGTTGACGATAGGCCAGATGATCTCGTTGACCGCGTTGCTGCCGTTGCCGACTGCATACTGGTCGTTGTTGGCGCCGAAGAGGGCGTTATAGCTGCGTACGAGGCCGTTGCCATAGTAGCCGCCCTTACCCAGACGGTCGATGATATTCTTACAGTGAGCGTAGCATTTATCCCATGCTGCAGTGCCGGTGAAGACTTCAGCGTTAAGATAGATCTTAGCGAGGATAGATTCAGCTACGTCGAGACCTACGAAACCGTAGTAGGGAGTCTGATTTGCACCGTAGGAAGCGACAACGTCTTCAAGAACTGTAGTCACGCGGTTATAGACTTCCTGACGAGAAAGCTGAGTGGGGAGCGAACCTACGGGAGTAGTTTCGTCAGCGTAGGGGATTTTGTCGTAGAACGACAGCATGTAGTAGTAGCATGCGCCCCAAAGGGTCTTTGCCTGCAGTTTATAATCAGCCGCTCTCTTCTGTCCTTCAGCGTCGAGGTTGAAGTAACCGTTATCGACGTTCTGGATAAACTGATTACAGAGAGTGATGTTGATCATCAAGCGGGAATAGAAGCCGAAGAGGGCACCCTGAGAGGCATTGAACTGACCATAGTTGATTGTGCCGTAGTCAGCGGGGTCCCAAAGCCAGGAAGCTTCGTCGGTCGGGATTTCTTCTGCGATAAACATCGCGCGTTGGAAAGCGGCCATACCGCCGTCAAATTCCTGGACGGGGCTGTTGCCGTTGGCTCCGTAAGTGGAGAAGTTCAGATATATGTCGGCGAATACGGCATCCATCTCGTTGGAGACATCCGTTTTTTCGCTCGGGTCCCGGGGGTCGAGGTCAAGGTCTCCTACGCAAGAGGAGAATCCGAACGCTGCGCCGGCGATACCCAGACTTAAGAAAATCTTATTTAATGTTTTCATAATGAAATCGATTCGGATGAATTAGATTAGAATGTTGCTACGATACCGAGTGAAGTTGTGATGGGGCGCGGATAGGGATCGCTCTGTACACCACCGAATTCTTCAGGATCGATGCCGGAGAACGTAGTGATCACGAAAGGATTCTGCACGGCTGCGAAGAGACGGAGAGTCAGGTTGTCGTTGAGCAGGTTGCGGAAGGTATAACCCAAAGTGATGTTGTCGCAGCGCAGGAAGGAAGCGTTTTCGACGAAGTAGCTGGAGAGCGGGAGCTGCTGAGCGGAAGCTGCATCGTAGAAGAGCGGAGTGTTGGCAAGGAGGTTGCCGAGCATATACTGAGCTGCTGATACGTTATAGACGCGAGTATTGGAGTATTTGAGGTTGTTGTAGACGTAGTTGCCGATGTTGGCACGCAGAGAGAAGCCGAGGTCCCAGTTCTTATAGGAGAAGTTGTTGTTCCAGGTCAGGGTTACTTTCGGATCTCTGGAGTGGTACATGATGAGGTCCTGATCGTCGATGAAGCCGTCTGCGTTCTGATCGACATACTGACCTTCGATCGGGTCACCGTTCTTGTCATATACCTGTTCGTAGACCATGAATGTGAATGCGGGCTGGCCTACGATGTGCCAAGCGAGGTCACCGCCGGTGCCGGAGGGCAGACCGATAGCGGAGATACGTGAGTCAGTGCCTTCACCCTGGAGAGAAGTGATCTTGTTCTTGTTCCAGGAAACGTTGACGCTGGTGTTCCAAGTGAAGTCGGGAGTTACGACGGGCTTAGCGCCTACAGTAACTTCGACACCGAGGTTCTCCATGTCGCCGATGTTACGCCAGCCCTTGTTGGAGGTGTTGGAGGTAGCGGTCGGCACGTAAGAGAGGAGGTCGCGTGTCTTGCGGAGGTACCAGTCGGCTGCCAGAGTGATGCGGTTGTTGAGGAAGCCCATGTCGATACCTACGTTCCAGGTAGTAGTAGTCTCCCACTTCAGGTCAGCATTGTAAGCCTGCGGGTAGAGGGGATTGATCCAGGAGCCTGAACCGTTCGGGTCGAGGTATTGGAAACCTAACTGGTAAGAATCGGTATAGATGGGGAGATAGCCGAAGTACTGGCCTATATCCTGCTGACCTGTCTCACCCCATCCGAGACGGAGCTTGAATTCGTCGAGCCAGCTGCTTGAAGCCGCCATGAAGGGCATGTTGTTGATCTTCCAGCCCAGAGCGACAGCGGGGAAGAGACCCCAGCGGTTGGACTTGGAGAAGCGGGAAGAGCCGTCATCACGAAGAGTGAAAGTCAACAGGTAAGAATCGTCGAAGATATAGTTGACGCGGCCGAAGAATGATACGAGCTGGTTGATGTTGCCCCAGCGGCTCATGGGAGCGTTTTCGTAAGAGTGGCCGATGCGGTCGGCTGTAGCGGGATTCTCTTCGAGGCTGAAGATGCCGCCGGTGTAGCTCATGTTGTAGCCCAGAGTGTTGAGAAGAGTCTCGGAGCGGCCATGATAGTCGAAGCGCTGCCAGTCGTAACCCAGAGTAACGTCGAGGTTAGACTTGATAGCGTCGAATTGCTTCTTATAGTTGATGAAGAAAGAGAGGTTGGTGTTGCGCTGGAGCTCATACCAGTTGTACTTCGTACCTGCACCGTCCTTATAGTTGGAGCGCCATGCCATGATGGAGTTCTGGTCGGTGATAGTGTGGGAAGTATTCTTAGATACCTGATAACCCATGTTGAGGTTGAAGTGCAGTTCGGGGAGCCAGTGGAGCGAATAGTCGATCTGGATATTGCCGGTAGAGTTGAGGGTCTTGCCGACAGATTCCTGATTGAGAAGGAGCTGCAGCGGGTTTTCGGAAGCATTCTCCTCGGGGTTACCTGTAGTCTGGAGAATGTTGTAGAAGCCGTTGTAGATCTGGGGCATCGAGCTGTCGAGCATGTTGTACTTGCTGTAGACGGGATAAACCGGAGCCATGCCGACTGCGCCGCCCATAACGCCTGCGGCGTTGCCTGTGCGGACGTAAGAACCCTGTGCGTTGAGGCTGACGGAGAGGTGGTTTTCAAGGAATGACGGAGTGAGGTTGAAGCCTACGGTCGTACGTTCCATTGAAGAGGTCTTGATGATACCCTGGTTGTTGGTGTAAGAAGCGTTGACGCGATAGGGGAGCCAACCAACACTGCCGCCTACACTCAGAGAGTAGTCGTGAGAGAAAGCAGTGCGGAGCACTTCCTTCTGCCAGTTAGTGTCATAAAGGTTATAAGCGGAGCCTGCTTCAGTGCCGAGTTCGGGGTTGATCGGGTTGGAGTAAAGCATCTGCTTAGCGCGGTCGTTGCCGTACTTTTCGATGAGAGTGACATACTCATTTGTATTCATCATCTTCAAGGTCTTGCGGGCAGTGTTCACGTGGAAGTTAGCGGCGAAGTTCACCTGCGGGCGACCGCTTGTACCTTTCTTCGTAGTGATGATGATGACACCGTTGGATGCGCGCGAACCGTAGATAGCGGTAGCGGAAGCGTCCTTGAGGATAGTCATTGATTCGATGTTCTGGGGGTTGAGCATTGTCAGGG
>CAYTOR010000093.1:0-8739 GCA_964439505.1 uncultured Sangeribacter sp. | reverse complement strand
CAAGTTCATGAGTATCGGCCTGATCGTATTGGTTATCCTCTTTCAGGATCAGATCAAGCGTTTTCTTACAGATTTGGGAAGCCATAGGAAATGGTATCGGCTTAAGCGCTTTTTCCGCCACGGTAACAATCATGAAGACAATGCGAGAAGGCATGCGATGATAATGAGTGTCGTCTATGCCTGCATGTCGATGTCGAAATCAAAGACGGGAGCGTTGATTGTCTTTCAGCGCAAGATGCCGCTGACCGATTATGAGAAGACGGGCGACATAATAGATGCGGATATCAATACCCGGCTGATAGAGAATATATTCTTCAAGAATTCTCCGCTTCATGACGGGGCCATGATAATTGCTGACGGGAGGATTAAGTCCGTAGGTTGCATCCTTCCTGTGAGCCACGACATGAATCTCCCGAAGAATTTGGGACTTCGTCATCGCGCGGCCTTAGGTATGAGCCAGGTGACGGATGCAGTCTGCGTGATAGTCAGCGAGGAGACGGGCAATATCTCTGTGGCCAAGGACGGGGAATTTTCCATCAAGGTCTCGGCCCTCGACTTAGAACATATCCTATCCGAAATCAACCGGGAAGAATAGTCAACAGTCCTTTCTATTATTCCTCCTATTATATTTCTCTCCCTGTGATGGATTGCAGGGAGAAGAAATCAATATAGAGGTCCGTCAATGGGCTTTGCGGTATTTGTCGGCGCCGTCAGCTTCTTCAGTCTCTTCGAGGATGGAGAGATATGAAGCGTAGCGGCTTTGGGCGATGCGGGATTCTTCTACGGCAGGAATCACGGCGCAACCCGGTTCGCCGACATGTTTGCAATCCGAATACTTACATTCCAAGCCAATCTTGAAAATCTCCGGAAAGAAATGGGAAACTTCCTCGGGAGCGAAATCAATCACTCCGAACCCTTTTACGCCCGGGACGTCGATAAGTTCACCGCCGTAGGGGAGATCTACCATTTCGGAAAAGGTAGTGGTGTGCATTCCGGTATGATGCTGGTCGGAGATTTCGCCGGTGCGCAGTTGCGCTTCCGGAGCGAGGACGTTGATCAGGGAAGATTTCCCCACTCCTGAATTTCCGGCCATCAAAGAGATTCTGTCGCGCGTCAGATCTTTCAGTTGATCGATGCCCCGGCCGTCGACAGCGGAGACTATTATGACCGGATATCCTAAGGAACGATAGAGCTCGGCGACGGCTTCCGCCAATTCCGCGTCATCCTCATCCCATAGGTCGGCTTTGTTGATAACCAGAGATGCGGGGACGTTATAGGCTTCCGAAGTTGCCAGGAAGCGGTCGATGAATGTAGTAGGGGTAGCCGGATTCACTAAGGAAACGACCAGGATAGCCTGATCCAGATTGGAAGCGAGGATATGGCTCTCTTTGGATAGATTGGAAGCCCGGCGGATGATATAGTTCTTGCGGGGGAGGATAGATGTGATATATTGGGTGTCGGCATCGCGCAGCGATATCTCCACCCGATCGCCTACGGCAACCGGATTGGTAGTGCGGATTCCGAGGATACGGAAACTCCCCTTGGCCCGACATGAAATGAGTTCGCCCGATTTGTCTAATCTGACGAGATAGGCACTTCCAAGATTTTTGATGACCAGTCCTTGCTCGGGAGTAATCTTTTCAAGTGCGGATTTTGCACGCTGCTTTTTTGCCATGTTAGTAACTTCAAAAAACCATACGCAAAATTAACAAATTATTTCGTTGAATTGTTAATAAAATAAGAAGACTGAATAAGAAAATTTAAAAAACTTACGTTATTATAATGTAGACTTTCGAATATTTAAGGTTCAGGCCGCAAATTTCAGTAGGTTCTGACCTCTTTCTCCATAGCTCTTAATTGAGGTAAAGTCCACTCTAATATATAACGTAAGTAAGAAAAATCATTAAATGATATTTTTTCTTGTTCGAACTTTAAATCACGTAAATCGATTTAAATATAGAACTTACTTAAAAGTATAACAGACAATTCATTAACAATTAAAAAATCAGACTATGACAATCGAAACTATCGGTACATACGCCGGAGAAGTCTATAAGGCTCTCGAGACAGAAGACACTCACATCCTTGGTCTTAAGCAACTCAAGAAAGTGACAAAACTGAAGAAAGACGAACTGATGTCGGCCCTCGGCTGGCTCGGTCGCGAAGGCAAGATCGTTCTGACTGAAAACGATGAAGATCTCGTAGTAGCACTCGTCTAAATCTCTACCGCAAGGACTGCGATGGCAGTCTGAGAAGAAATTTCAAGGCGCCCGGAATTCAGATTCCGAGGCGCCTTGTGAGTTTTTGTCTATGAGGTTTTAGGGTTTAGAGTTCAGGTTTTAGGGTTTAGAGTTGAGAGGGCATTGTCCAAGGTTAAAATATCAAGACGGGGAAGGCAGGATCAGCGGCGGAAGGGGATGCTTCGGATCACCCGGACGGGAACCGGATGCCCGTCGACCTTGCCGGGAATCCATGAAGGCATCAGGGAGAGGATTCTGACGGCCTCCCGATTGAGGGATTCTTCGACGCTTTTCAGCACTTTGATATGGCTTATAGCGCCGTTGGCATTGACGACGAAGGAGCAGGTCACTCGGCCTTGGACCCCTTCGCGGTAAGCTTTCTCTGGATAATGGCGGGTAGAATTGATGAATTCCATCAACTGGCAATCTCCGCCCGGATAGCAGGGCTTATCATGGACATAGTCATATTCATAGACTTCCATATAGGCGGAATGTCCGGAGGAGGTAGTGCCTACCGAGACTCTGCAAGTCTGGCCGGAGGCCGACTGAGATACCGATAGCAGGACGATAGCCGCGCCTGCGATCGAAGCGGCGTATCGGAGTATGGAGGGGATCAGATTTGACGGTCGTAACAACATTTGAAGATATAGTGGAATTTTACTCAACAGGTTGCCGAATAACTTTAGTGCAAATTTAAGAAGTTCGGATGAGCTTTCCAATCTTTTGAACCCTATTTTGTAGCGATTTAAGTTAGTTTAAACTTTTTTTACATTTGCTCCCTCCAATCTTCGCTTCCGAGCCATGACAAGGGAGGATTGAGAAACGTCAGCCACCGAGTTTCGGTCAGGTATAATAGTTGACAGAAATTTACGTTTTAATAACGAGGGCTTGTATTTTGCTCCGTATCATTCACATGACTTCTAACTTTCATCATATATCTACTGCTCCAACCGTAAGAGGCGGATTAAGCCGGATACTTTCCATACTCCCGCTTTTTGTCATGCTGTCGGCGATCTTCGGTCCCACGGCAAAAGCCGAGACGGGCTCCAGCTCTTATAATTTCCTGGAAATCCCTACTTCGGCGCATGTCTATGCATTGGGAGGCACCGCCCCGGCCTTGATCACGGATGACGTAGCGTTGGCGGATCAGAATCCCGCTCTTTTAGGCCCGGAAATCGAATCCCAGCTGAATTTCAGCTATATGCACTATATGGGCTCCGGTAATTTTGCAGGAGTGAGGTTTGGTCACGGCATTGGTGATAATAGCGCATGGGCTGCCGGAATTCGCTATCTAAACTACGGTTCGATGACGGAATACGACGAGGGGGGCACCGCCGGAGGACGCTTTTCTCCGACCGATATCGTATTTGAGGGGAGCTATTCGCGGGATATCACCGACCGCTGGCGTGGCGGCGTGAATCTCAACATGATCTATAGTCATTATCATGTATATTCGGCGTTCGCCATTGCTGTCGACTTGGGTGTCAATTACTATGATGACGAGCATGACCTGTCGCTGTCGTTCGTGCTGAAGAACGCGGGCGGACAGGTAAAGCGTTTTCATGAAGCCTACAACGCCTTGCCGTTCGATATTCAGATCGGATATATGCAGGGTCTCGGTAATTCCCCCTTTTCGTTGGCCATCACAGCCAGGAATCTGACTAAGTGGAAATTGCCCTATTATACTCATCCGAAAGATTCCGAAGGGGACACGCAGGTATTGAAATCAACTTTCTTCAGCAATTTCTTCCGTCATCTGACCTTCGGTCTGCAGTATGCGCCCAGCGAAAAATTCTATATAGCTTTAGGGTATGATTATAAGACGCGGACCGACATGTCGTCGTATTCACGCAATTTTCTGAGCGGATTTTCTTTGGGCACAGGAATAAAGGTGAAGTCCTTTGGATTCGATGTGGCTTACGCCATGCCTCATAAGAGTGCTTCGACTATCATGCTCAACCTTAACTGCAATTTCGCGGAATTACTCCATTAATCCGGATGCTTCCCTATTCCCAATAGGGCATTGCCTTTGGCATGTATGATGGGGGTGAGTCCCATTTTACACTCAAATAAATTATTTTCTGCGATAGCGTAGCGAATCGCGGATACCTTCGGCGTCAATGCTGACGCTTTCTCTCAACGTCCGGCCCGGTATGATCTCGCGACCCCGCGAACGGATTAGATATTTATAGAAAAGGATCCGGCGGCATCTTTCGCGTATGGTCTTTTCCGATAAATCCCCTGCTTTTACGGCATACAGCATTTCCTGAATCTCCCGCCGGGTATCGGTCGGAGCTATCACCATATCCGCTCCTGCGGCTATGGCTTGCCAAGCCCTTACACCCAAAGCGCCCTCCATATTCAATGCGTCGGTAATTATCAGTCCTTGAAAATCCAGTTCTTTTCTTAGCAGATCCTGCATTATTACGGGGGAAATCACGGCGGGGCGCCGGACGGTGTCAAGGGCAGTAAAGGCCAGATGGCCGATCATCACCCCCGACAGTCCCTCTTCGACATAACGGCGGAAGGGATAAAGATCCACGCTATCGACGTATTCGCGCGTAGATTCTATTTCTCCAAGAGAAAGATGAGTGTCGACCCGCGAAGAACCATGGCCCGGAAAATGCTTGGCTACGGAAATGACGTTACCGTCTTCCAATCCGCGTGAATAGGCTATGGCTAATTCCGCGACGCGTTGAGGATCGCTTCCGAAGGAGCGTTTGCGCATCAGGCCGTCGCTGCCGGTACCCGGGACGACATCCATTACCGGCCCTAATACCATACTGATTCCTACCAATCGGCATTCCCTGGCTATCTCCCGTCCGAACTCATACATGATCTGATTGTCCGAGAGGCGTCCTAAATCCTTATTCCAGGGGAATTCGGGGGCATCGGCGAAGCGCATCTTGAGTCCGTTTTCGGCGTCTACCGCTAAGAAGGGCATAGGACCGGAAGCGGAAGCCAAAGTGTCGGCGATAAGTGCCGCAGATTCCATATCTCCTTTAAGCAGGACTATGCCGCCGACACCGAGGCTATCGGTATAATGGAGTATATGGCGGAGATTATGGGCGTCGGCGCGGGAGAAAGCGGCCGGCATCAGCAGCATTGCGGCCTGACGCTCCAACGGCATGGAGTCAAGAATGGAGTCGGCGTATGCGTAGGCCTTGACGGTCAGATCATTGGCCGCTCGAGTCTCCGCGGCTATGCTATCAGCCCTCCTGACAGAATCAAAGTAAAGCCGATCCCGCTCCGATTGCGACTGCCCGCACCCTCCCGCCGTCAGGATCGACAGCAGCGCGAAGATAAATATATGGAAGGAGCGGGTCATTAGGTTTTAGGGCTGAGTATTGAAGATCAATGGCTAAAGCCATTGCCCGTTAAAGGAGAAGGAAGGATGGAGGAGAAGATCAATGGCTAAAGCCATTGCCCGGTAAAGGAGAAGGAAGGAGGAGGATTTTTCTTTTCTATTTCAGTTTGACGATGGGGAGGAAGCGGGGTCGGGGGTCGCCGTCGATGGGAAGGCCGGAGTCGCTCAGAACTTTGAGATATCGGAGGAGGGGGGCGGCCATTTCCGGCTCGTCGCTCCAGAGGATCTCCCCGTTGGCGAGCGGAACGAAATCGTCGTTGCCCCAGGCAAGATAGTCGATCGTAGAAAGGTAGTAATCTTTTTCCGGATCAAGCGGGCTGCCGGAAATGAGGATGGATTCGACGTTGCCTTTACCGTCGGTCAGGATCCTTACCTCATCGCTGATAGCCTCTCCTCCCTTGCGGGCCGCTATTGCCATGGCTTCAGCGAAATCCTTACCTTTTATCTTGACGATGACCATACGGTTGGAGAAGGGGAAGGTAGAGAGCATCAATCCTTCCGATACGTCCCCTTTCGGCATTGAATGGCGGATTCCTCCGACATTCATCATGGCCATGTCTATTTCCGGAATTTCCAGGCCGGCCTTCCGCAGGCTGTCGGCTTTCAGGTCGCCGTACCATTTCGCGAAGTCGGCGCTCCAGTTGACGTAGCGTCCGGTTCGGGCATTGGCGTCCATTTCGGCTTCCGAGCGCCCGATGATATGATGATTGATCTTGTCAATATAGGCGCGGTAGGGAGCTATGAATTTATCCATCTCCTTATCGAGCATATCCTCCGGAAAACGATCATTGACTGCTATGAGACGATATTCGAAGTCTTCGGCAGCATCGTCTTCATCAAGGTCGTCGAGATCAATTTTGATATAGCCGAGGTTTTTGCCGTAGCGGCCGGTCTGAGTGATCAGGACGGGGTTCCCTTTTTTGTTCTTAACAATCGACGGATAGTCGGGCGTAGCGTTGTCGGGCGCGATGACGGTATGGGAGTGGCCGCCTATAATGATATCGATATCTTTTGAGGCGGCTGCCAGTTCGTAATCAGTAGGCTTCTCATTTTCTTTTTTTGCTCCGATATGGGTGACAGCAACTACGAGATCGGCGTGCTCCTTCTTTTTAAGCTTTGCGGCGAGGGCGTTGGCCGTAGCGATCGGGTCGGAAAACTTCATTCCGACTGTATTGTGGTTTGAGATCAGGCTCGCAGGATCTATATTGATTCCGATAAAAGCGATTTTTTTACCTCCGATTTCCTTGATGGCGTAGGGCTTCATCATTCCGGCCAATGGAGTGTCGGAAAGGTCGTAATTTGCGGAGAGGCGTTCGGCCCGGAGATCCTTATAATACTTGGCAAGTTCTTCGAGCCCGTTGTCAAATTCGTGATTGCCAAGGATCTGGATATCATACCCCATCATGTTCATCAGAGGGAATTCGACTTCGCCCTTGAAGAATTTAAAATAGAGAGTACCTTGCACGCAGTCGCCGGCATCCACCAGTATTACGTTTTCTTCCGCCTTACGGATGGAGTCGATCAGCACCTTTCTCTGCAGTACTCCTCCTTCCCCTTTTTCGTCAGGATCGATCAAGGAGTGGGTGTCATTGGTATGGAGGATAACGAGGCTGTTGGATTTTTCTTTTGCAGCGGCGTGGCCGATCGCTCCGGCTGAGAGCAGGAGTGCGGCTGCCGATAATATGAGGTTACGGAGTTTCATGGCGGGAGGGTAATAAGAAGCAGTGAGCGGGAAGACTATCAGCGGCTAAAGCCGCTTCACGGTAAAGGAGAGGGGAGAGGGGGTGAGGAAAAAGAGCAAGCGCCTCGCCCCGATGTTGGGGCGGGGCGCTTGATTATGTTGGATCGGTTAAGGCGATAATTTAGCCGTTGATGAGGTTGTCGCCGTTCATTTCAGCCGGGGGATTGAGACCCATCAGATGCAGCAGGGAGGGAGCGACATCGGCGAGTTTGCCATCCTTCAGCTTGGCATTTTTGTCCGAGCCTACGTAGATGAAGGGAACGGGATTGAGGGAGTGGGCAGTATTGGGAGTGCCGTCTTCATTGATAGCATGGTCAGCATTGCCGTGGTCGGCGATGATGATGCTTTCGTAGCCGTGGGCAAGGGCGGCGGTGATGACTTTTTCGACGCATTTGTCGAGAGTCTCGACTGCTTTCTGGATAGCGGGATAGACACCGGTGTGGCCTACCATGTCGCCGTTTGCGAAGTTGACGACTATGAAGTCATATTTCTCAGTATCGATAGCTTCTACGAGTTTGTCGGTCACTTCCGGAGCTGACATTTCGGGCTGGAGATCGTAGGTAGCGACTTTGGGAGAGGCTACGAGAATGCGGTCTTCGCCTTCAAAGGGAGCTTCGCGGCCGCCGTTGAAGAAGAAAGTGACGTGGACGTACTTTTCAGTCTCGGCGATATGGAGCTGGGTCTTATGGTTCTTTGAGAGGAATTCCGCGAGAGTTTCGGTGACGTCAGCCTTGGGGAAAATGATATGGACGCCCTTGAAGGAGTCATCGTACGGAGTCATGCAATAGAACTGGAGATCCGGGATGGGATTCATTCCGTCTTCGCTGTGCTGGGTGAGGACGGTAGTCAATTCTTTAGCGCGGTCATTGCGGTAGTTGAAGAAGATGACTACATGGCCTGCTCCGATGCGACCGTCGACAGTATCGTTGACGATAGGCTTGAGGAATTCGTCGGTGACATCCTGGCTATAGCTTTCTTCTACGGCAGCGATGACGTCGGAAGTCTGGAGTCCTTCGCCGTAAACGAGAAGGTTATAGGCTTCTTTGAGGCGCTCCCAGCGGTGGTCGCGGTCCATTGCGTAGTAACGTCCGATTACGGAAGCGATCTTTCCGGCGGATTTTTCGCAGTGGGCTTTGACGTCGCGGAGGAAACCGGCTCCGGAGCGGGGATCAGTGTCGCGGCCGTCCATGAAGCAATGGATGAATGCTTTGTCGAGACCGTAGGCCTTTGCGGTGTCGCAGAGGGCGTAGAGGTGGTCGAGTGAAGAGTGGACGCCACCGGTAGAGCAGAGTCCCATGAAATGGATGGGGACGTTATGCTCCTTGGCGTAAGAAAAGGCTGATTTGATTTCAGGATTTTCAGCGAAGCTTCCGTCAGCGATGGCGCGGTTG
>CAYTOR010000092.1:0-8750 GCA_964439505.1 uncultured Sangeribacter sp. | reverse complement strand
GTCTTGCCTGTACCGATAGCCCAAACGGGTTCGTACGCGATGACGATCTTGGAGAAATCTTCAGGTGAAAGGCTGAAGAGAGCTTCTACCTGAGAAGCAACTACGTCATTAAATGTGCCGTTTTCACGTTCTTCCAGAACTTCACCTACGCAGAAGATCGGAGTAAGACCGTTGGCAAGAGCCTGCTTGGTCTTGGCAAGAAGCTGCTCATTGTTTTCTCCGAAGTATTGACGGCGTTCGCTGTGACCGAGGATCACGTGAGTAGCGCCGGTAGATTTCACCATAGGAGCGGATACTTCGCCGGTATAAGCACCTTTTTCGTGTTCCGAACAGTTTTCAGCACCGAGGCCGATTACTTCCGGATCGATAACAGCATTGACGGAAGTCAGGTGAGTGAAGGGGACGCAGATTACTACGTCGCAATTCTTCTCCTTACCCTGAAGACGGGAGTTGATCTGATCTGCAAGTTCCACACCCTCTTCGAGAGTAGTGTTCATTTTCCAGTTGCCTGCAACAATGTTTTTTCTCATAATACTTAAGATATTGTAGAATTTCAAGCAAAATTAAAAAAAAATCCCCACACACGCAAGATTTTAACTTAATAAGAATGTTTTTGAGTCACTCACCTCCTCAAAATTTGCATTTCAATCATTTTTTTTGTAATTTAGAGGATTATTTGCGAGACAGTGTCGCCGATGATTTTTAACGTCGGAAGGTCATTTCAAAATTGAAAAATGACATGAAAGACCAGCTCGCTGATTTCAGATCTTACTATGGATTTTAAACTGTCATCCGATTATATGCCTACGGGCGACCAGCCTGAAGCCATCCGCGAACTTGTCGCCGGTGTCAATGAGGGGAATCCTCATCAGACCTTGCTCGGCGTGACTGGCTCGGGTAAGACCTTCACTATGGCCAACGTCATTCAGGAGGTCCGCCGTCCTACCCTCATACTCTCCCATAACAAGACCCTCGCAGCTCAACTTTACGGAGAAATGAAGAGTTTCTTCCCCGAAAACTCCGTACAGTATTTCGTCAGTTACTACGATTATTATCAGCCGGAGGCTTATATCCCTTCGTCGGATAAGTATATCGAGAAAGACCTGATGATCAATGAGCAGATCGATAAGTTGAGGTTATCCACAGTCTCCGCCCTGCTTTCAGGTCGAAGGGATATCGTCGTGGTCAGTTCGGTAAGCTGCATTTACGGTATGGGGAATCCGGAGGATTTCGCACAGAGCGTCGTGAAGATTTCTCTCGGAATGAAGATTTCTCGCAATGCCTTCCTACGCAGACTTGTCGATTCCCTTTATTCCCGTACCGCGCTCGACCTCCAGAACGGTCAATTCCGCGTCAAAGGTGACACGGTCGACATTAAACTCTCATTCGAAGAGATTATCGTAAGAGTTATGTTCTGGGGTGATGAAATCGAAAAGATCCAAACCATAGATCCCGATACGGGCGTAGTCCTTTCCAACCTCGAAGGGTTCAATATCTATCCGGCCAATATTTTCGTTACCTCCAAGGAACGCACTGCCTCCGCGATAGATCAAATATCTCTCGACTTGGGTGCGCAGGTCGAATTCTTCAGAAGCGAAGGTAAGTTGCTCGAAGCGGAGCGACTTCGCGAACGCGTCACGTATGACCTGGAAATGATCAAGGAATTGGGCCATTGCAGCGGTATCGAGAACTATTCCCGTTATTTCGACGGGCGCGAACCGGGTATGCGTCCCTTCTGCCTGCTCGACTATTTCCCCAAGGATTATCTTACCATCATAGATGAGAGCCACGTCACTCTTCCTCAGCTTAGGGGCATGAACGGCGGGGACCTGTCGCGTAAGATCAATCTCGTGGAGTATGGTTTCCGTCTACCGGCGGCTATTGACAACCGACCTCTTAAATTCGATGAATTCGAACGACTTACGAATCAGGTCATCTATGTCAGTGCTACACCGGGCGACTATGAACTGATGCAGTCGGAGGGAGTGGTCACCGAACAGGTAATACGTCCTACCGGACTTTTGGATCCGGAAATCGAGATCCGTCCTACCATGAATCAGATCGATGATCTGATGGAGGAGATTCAGAAACGGAATGAGGCCGGAGAAAGGACGCTCGTCACCACCCTGACCAAAAGAATGGCGGAAGAACTCAACACCCACCTCCAGAAATGGGGCGTCAAGAGCGCCTATATTCATAGCGATGTCGATACCCTCGACCGAATCCGGATTCTCGATGATCTCAGAGAAGGGGTCTATGATGTTCTTATCGGTGTCAACCTGCTTCGTGAGGGTCTCGACCTTCCGCAGGTCAGTTTGGTAGCCATATTGGATGCCGATAAAGAGGGTTTCCTTCGCAATCACCGCTCTCTGACTCAGACAGCAGGTCGCGCCGCGCGTAACGTAAACGGCAAGGTGATAATGTATGCAGATAAGATTACGGACTCCATGCAACTGACTATTGACGAGACAGAACGCCGCCGTCAGAAGCAGATGAAATATAACGAGGAACACGGAATCGTGCCGACTCCGATCGTCAAGAAAGTCAATAACGATCTACTTGAGATCTACGGAGAGTCTGCCGACAATGACCGTCCTATCGAACAGCGGACGCGCACCGTCACTCCGAAGCGCGAAAGGATTTCCGACAAGGTTCATGTTGCTCCCCGTCAGCCCCGTCCTTATAACGAGGAAGAGGTAACGTCGAGATTCGTTGCTGATCCCGTTACGGCTTATATGACGGTCCCGGAAATTAAAAACCGTATAGAGAAAGTTAAACGGGATATGACGGCCGCCGCCAAACGCACCGACTTCATAGAGGCCGCCCAGCTTCGCGATGAACTGATAGCATTGACCAATCTTCTTCAAGGCAAAGAGGCTTCGGGAGCGCCCTGCGTAAATTAAGATATGGCAGAAAAGAAATTACACCCAAGATTTGACAAATCGCTATACCTTCCGACTACCCGGGAGGAAATGGATCGTCTCGGCTGGGATCAAGCGGATATCATACTGTTTTCCGGAGATGCCTACGTCGACCATCCATCGTTTGGAGCAGCGGTCATCGGAAGGGTACTCCAATCAAAAGGCTATAAGGTCGCTATTGTCCCTCAACCGAATTGGCGCGACGACCTCCGCGACTTCAAGAAACTGGGTACGCCCCGCCTCTTCTTCGGGGTCTCCCCGGGGGCCATGGATTCCATGGTCAATCATTATACAGCCGGCAGACGTCTGCGCCATGACGATGCCTATACTCCGGGAGGACGCCACGGTGCCCGTCCGGACTACCCCTCTATCGTATATTCGGAAATTCTCAAACGGCTATATCCCGACGTGCCTGTCATAGGCGGGGGCATAGAATGTTCGTTGCGCAGGGTCTCCCATTACGATTACTGGAGCGACACCCTTCGTCCTCCCCTGCTCATCGATTCTCCGATGGATATGCTTATCTACGGAATGGGTGAACGAACGGTCACCGAGCTTGCCCGCCGTCTTGACGCCGGTGAGAAGATCTCGGATATTACAGATTTGCCCCAGACTGCGTTTGTCTCATCCGGCAAACCTTCGGAGGGTGATATTGTCCTCAATTCATACGAAGATTGCCTCAAAGACCGGGCCCTTCAGGCGCGTAACTTCCGCGACGTCGAAATCCAATCCAATATGATGGAAGGGAAGCGGATTTGGCAAAGCGCTAAAGGGAAGATGGTATGCGTCAACCCCATGCTTCCTCAGATGACTACGGATGAAATAGACGCTTCGTTCGACCTTCCTTATACCCGGTATCCTCATCCCCGATATAAAGGAAAAACCATCCCGGCCTACGACATGATTCGTCATTCCGTCAATATGCATCGCGGATGCTTCGGTGGTTGCGCATTCTGTACCATCTCTGCCCATCAGGGAAAATTCATCGCTTCCCGCTCGAAGGAATCCATTTTAAAGGAAGCGAAGAAGGTCACCGAAATGGATGACTTCAAGGGATATATTTCCGATTTGGGCGGTCCGTCGGCAAATATGTATGCCATGGGAGGGAAGGATAAAGAGCGCTGCCGTAAATGTACCCGCCCTTCCTGCCTTCACCCCAAGATCTGCGACAATCTCAATACGGATCATTCCCCTCTTCTCGATGTCTACAAATCCGTCGATGCCCTGCCCGGAGTTAAAAAATCATTCGTGGGTAGCGGAGTAAGGTATGACCTTGCAATGTCAAAAGCGAAAGATGATAAAACGGAGGCCTCCAATCGCCGGTATGTCCGGGAATTGATAAAGAATCATGTCAGTGGAAGGTTGAAAGTAGCCCCGGAGCATACTTCTGATGCCGTACTCGACATCATGCGGAAGCCTTCCTTCCAACTTTTCAGGGATTTCAAGAAGATCTTTGACGAGGTCAATCGTAAAGAGGGATTGAAGCAACAGATAATCCCATACTTCATATCTTCTCATCCCGGATGCCGGGAAGAGGACATGGCCGAATTGGCGGCCATTACCAAAGGATTGGATTTTCATCTGGAGCAGGTGCAGGATTTCACCCCCACTCCCATGACTGTCGCAACGGAAATCTATTATTCCGGTGTACATCCTTACTCCGGCAAACCGGTCTTTACAGCCCGCACCGAGAAAGAGAAACTTGCCCAACGTCAGTTTTTCTTCTGGTATAAGCCCGAGGCTCGGCGCGATATAGTACGCGAACTTGAACGCCTCCACAGGCCCGATCTGATAAAAGTATTGTATCCGGGAGGTGTGCCGGGAGTCAATACCTACCGTCGGGAACCGCCGCCGGGCGCAAAGGATCCTTCCGAGGGGTAAAACACCCTGACAACTCCTTAAAATCCAAACGAAAACGGTAAGATTCCAATAAGAAATAATATATCTAATCTAACTATAAATCTAAGAAATGAACAAATCATTAATTCCAATGGGTCTCGCGGCAGTCGCTGTACTGTCCGGTTGCTCATCAAATGAAATTGAGGAGATGATCATCGAAAAACCCTCTGTCGATATCGTAGACGGTATGTTGACTCCGGAAGTGCTTGAAGCCTTCGGTCGGATTCGCGAATATGCTCCATCCCCTGACGGCAAGACGATCGCGTTTACTCTCGCTTACGAAAGCATCGAAGAGAACAAGAGTAACGCCGAGATCTACACTATGAATCCTGACGGTTCCAATATTCAGCGACTGACCAAGACAGCTGCTTCGGAAAGCGGAATCTGTTGGTATGGCGGAGATAATCCCCGTATAGCATTCGTCACCAAAGATGCAGATACCAATAAGATGCAGGTGTTCTCAATGGCGCCCAACGGATCTGAACTCCAACAAATCACTAATCTTGAAAACGGAGTGGAGTGCTTCAAAATCTCACCCGACGAGACTCACATCATAGTAGCCTCTCCGATCAAACCCTGGGAGAAGGATTCTACTCTCTTCGGAGGTCTTGACAAGACAACTGGTCGCCTTGTCAATGACCTGATGTATAAGCACTGGGATGAATGGGTAGAGGAAATTCCCCACCCCTTCCTCGGTGAATTCAACGGCAAATCGGCCGATAACTTCTTGGACATCATGGCCGGCGAACCGTTTGAATCCCCGATGCGTCCTTTCGGAGGTGCTGAGTCGTTTGAGTTTACCCCCGACGGTAAGAAACTCGTCTATGTGAGCCGCAAGAAAGCCGGTATGGACTATGCGTTCTCAACTGACTCCAATCTCTATCTCTATGATATAGAAGCCAAAACCACTACCAATCTCACTCCCGATAATCCCGGATACGACACTGACCCGAAGTTCTCCCCCGACGGAAGTCAGCTCGCATGGCTCTCAATGGCTACTCCCAAATATGAGTCCGATAAAAAGCGTCTGATGGTTATGGACATGAAGACCGGTCAGAAACGTGATCTTACTGACAACTGGCAATACTGGCCCGAGGAAATCGCATGGGCGCCCGACGGAAAGTCGATCTATTTCGCAGGTTACTATGAAGGTACAGAGCCGGTTTTCAAAATGGACGTGGCTACCTGCAAGATCGATACTATCGCTACCGGAATGTGGGATTATCATTCGTTGACTCCCATGAAGGACGGAAAGGTCCTGGCGATGCGCCATAGCATGCTTCAGCCCGACGACATTATTTCAATCTCTGGTCCTGAAAAGATCACCGAAGTAACCAATATAAACAAAGACATTCTCGACCAGCTCGCTGAAGTGAAGGTAGAGAAACATTATGTGACCACTACCGACGGCAAACAGATGCTCTCATGGGTGATCCTTCCCTCTAACTTTGACCCCAACAAGAAATATCCCGGTATCCTCTATTGTCAGGGTGGTCCTCAACAGGCTGTCAGCCAGTTCTGGAGCTATCGTTGGAACTTCCGGATAATGGGTGCTAACGGATATGTGGTGATAGCCCCCTGCCGCCGCGGGACTCCCGGCTTCGGTTACGAATGGAATCATCAGATCTCCGGAGACTATATGGGTCAGAACATGCAGGATTATCTATCGGCCACAGATTATATGGCCTCCCTCCCCTATGTCGACAAGGAACATCTCGGAGCGATCGGCGCAAGTTACGGTGGCTTCTCCGTATATAAATTGGCAGGAATCCACGAAGGCCGTTTCGCCGCACTTATAGCTCATGCAGGTATCTTCAACGTAGAAGCCCAATATCTGGAGACTGAGGAGATGTTCTTCGCCGACTACGATCTTGGTGGACCGTACTGGGATCTCAACAACGCGGTCGCGCAGCGTACCTACGCCGGTTCACCCCATAAATTTGTTGACAAATGGACTGCACCGATTCTGATCACCGTCGGAGAGCTCGACTACCGCATCCTCGCTTCGCAAGGCATGATGGCCTTCAACGCAGCAAAGATGCGCGGCTTAGAAGCAGAGATGCTCGTCTTCCCTGATGAAAACCACTGGGTTGTCAAGCCACAGAATGCCATCCTCTGGCAGCGCGTCTTCTTCAACTTCCTCGACAAATACCTCAAGACCTCCACTCCGAAGTCCCAACCCTCCGCCCAACCAGCCCAACCAACCCAAGAATAATTAGCCCAATTAGTCCAATTAGACCAATTAGACAAATAAGACTAATAAGTCCAATTAGACTAATAAAATCTCATCCTATCTTCCTCCCGACTGCCTTATCTCAGTCGGGAGGTTTCATTTTTCTATCACCCCAACTCCTCTTCCGGGAGAAAAGTAGGGGCGCAATATATTGAGCCCACAGAGAATAAGAATTATTCAAGGTATTAACCAGCCCGCAGAGAATTATGAATTTTTCAATAATATTTGGAAGGGAATGAAATTTTTGTTAATTTTGCCGTTAATTAGAATCATTCCAAATAATATTTAGAATGATTCTAATTATAAAGGAGTGAAACTTAGTGGAAAAGTTATTTCCTTCCACCTCTCTTCTAACTATTCTATCGCAATACTATTCAATATAACCTTCTGAGATCCGGGATTGTCCGGATGACAACTATGAGATTATCGCAACTTAAACCGGGAGAAACGGTGATTGTCACCAAGATTCTCGGACACGGTGCTTTCCGTAAGCGAGTGATGGAAATGGGCTTTGTCAAAGGGCGTGAGGTCACAATGATACTCAATGCTCCGCTCCATGATCCCATCAAGTTCAAACTTATGGATTATGAAGTCAGTCTCCGCAGGGCTGAGGCTAACCTTATTGAGGTCGAAACCGTCGAGGAATGGAAACGCCATGCTGAAAAATTAGCTAAGTTCAAGACCGGACAGCACGACGACGAAGAACATTCAGATGACGAAGATATCAGTAAGGCCAAGACTATCAATGTCGCTTTAATCGGTAATCCAAACTGCGGCAAGACTTCCCTCTTCAATATCGCATCCGGCGCCCACGAACATGTCGGCAATTACGCCGGCGTGACGGTCGGTGCTAAGGCCGGTACAATGAAGTATAAAGGCTATAAATTCAATATAGTCGACCTGCCCGGAACATACTCCCTGTCGGCATATTCACCGGAGGAACTTTATGTCATGCGGTACCTCAACCAGGAGATGCCTGACGTAATAGTAAATGTAGTAGTGGCGTCCAATCTGGAACGAAATCTATATCTGACGACTGAACTCATCGATATGAATAGGTCTATGGTGATAGACCTGAACATGTATGACGAGTTGGAAAAGAGAAAGGCCAAACTCGATTACGAACATCTTGGGAAGATGCTCGGCGTACCGATCGTGCCCACCAAAGCCTCTACCGGTTGGGGAGTCGACCGACTTCTTGATACAATCATCGACGTCTATGAAATGAGACAGAAGGACGTGCGTCATATTCATATCAAGATGCGTCAGGATATCGAGACCGGTGTCAATGCCATAAAGGATCTAATCAAACAGGATGCCACTATATCCCAGAAATTTTCTCCGCGTTACTTGGCGATTAAGCTCTTGGAAGGGGATCCGGAAGCAGACAAGATTCTGAGTGAAGCTGCATCTTACGCACAAATTACGGAACGTCGCGAACATGAGGCCAAGCGAATTGAGAAAAAACTCAATGAAGATGTAAACTCGGCAATCTCTGCAGATAAATATGGTTTTATCCAGGGAGCATTGGCAGAAACCCTTGAAGGGGACACTATCGAAGAAGCCAAGTCCACCAAGATCATAGATGCGATTGTCACGAGCAAGGTATTCGGTTTTCCGATATTCTTGGCAGTAATGTTCGTAATGTTCTGGGCAACTTTCAAACTCGGATCATATCCTATGGAATGGATAGAATC
>CAYTOR010000091.1:0-8855 GCA_964439505.1 uncultured Sangeribacter sp. | reverse complement strand
TGAAAATATCGCTTTTTTGACTTTTTTTACTATATTTGCGGTGAGTCAAAGTGCCTTTGGCACCGCGCACCGGCCTTCGGCCGACGTCCGCTCTTTGCAGACTCGCGAATTTTTACTACATTTGCGGTCAGTCAAAGTGCCTTCGGCACCGCGAACCGGCCTTCGGCCGACATTCGCTCTTTGCAGACTCGCGAATGTTGCAAAATTTGCGTAATTCCCGAACTATTGTTTGACGGTAGGAAAAAAATACATATCAGACTAATTAGGCCTATTAGTCTAATAAGTCTAATTAGGCCTATAAGTCTAATTAGTATTCTTGCAAGAAAGTAGGGGCGCAATATATTGCGCCCGCGAAGAATAAGGAATTATTCCAAGAAAATAGGGACGCGATTCTTCGCGTCCACAAAGAATAACGAATGATTACATTATAAAAAACCTGATTACTCATGAATGAAATTCCCTTATGGCTGAATCTTAAAAAGGAATATGTCGACGACAATTTCGAGGCCCTTCTGAATTATCTCAACCAGGCTCGCCATGAAAACCATGACCTCTTTTATGACCGTACGGTAAGTCTCCTGCGTGAACGCTGTCTTTATCTCTTGTCTGAAATCGAGGAGAGTAAGGTCTTTGATGAGGACCCGTCGGCTGACGCACTTGATTTCAATCTCCGTCTCCTGGCGGCTTATCTGCTTGTCAGCCGCGATGATGAACGCAACAAGGATATATTTTTAGGCCTGCTACATCAGTTACATCTTCGTTTCCCCAATTTTAGCGAACGGATATTGGCCAAGGTGAGTGAAGTCTTGAAAGCAAGTGCGGTGACATCGCCCGGAGTAAGTTTCCGCAACGTTTTGGATTATGCCCCTGAAGTATTCGCCCATCTGGTTATTGAACACTCTGCCTGCTCGAATCTTATCGAAGAACAGATGTATTATGAAGGCAACGGCCGCGCATGGCTTAATTGCGGTGGGTTGACACTTACCGCGACCGGCACAACCCTTTCGGAGGAACGCAAAGCTAAATTCGCCTATAGCCTGGAGACGCGTGCTGATTGCCGGATCGGATCCTTCAGTGGTGATAAATTGAAATTCAAGGATTCCGGTTCGCACGCCTCTATAGAGAATTATGTAGATGACTTCGTCCGGCGGCAGCGGGAACCGTTGAAGCAGGACCCCAAGAATGAACCCCGCATACTTCGCCCGGGAGATGAGACAACTCTGGAGATAGTATCGATTCCCTATAACGGTACGATGTGGGTAAAGACCGTAGATCCCGATTGCGAGCCACTGTCAGGCCAGATTGAATTTCCGGAGAAATACGTAGCCATGTATAAGACCGATCTTCTGCATAAGAATTTCCGTGTCGGCAACCGGGTGAGGGCTTTCTATACCCGCTCGGAAGGCAGTAAGAATTACTTCAACATCGACCGGCAGCTGGAGCGTTTCCTCATCGAAGACATGCGCTCCTCTTTCCCCGATTCCAAGGCAGGTACTTTCTATGCCCTGCTGAAGATAATCACTCCCAAGATCTATTACTGGCTCAGTGACCGGGGAGTGGGGGTGCGTACCTTCGCTGACCCTAAATATAAGAGTGGCGACGTAGCGATGTTGAGAATCCAGAATTACGAAGACGGGTTGTCGTACGGTAAGATCAATGCCGAGATCGCCGGCAATCCGGAAAAGGATTTTTTCGAGGAGATCGGCTTCGACGAGCATGAGGTGCGCTTCGAAGCGATCCAGGCCTTTGTAGATTCGACCCCCGAGGTAAAGGAGCCCGAGCCTGCAGCCCCGGAGGAACTGACTATCTCGCGCTGCCTGCTCGCTCTGACGGCGCGCATCTTCTATCTTCATCAGCGCGAACTGAAGAGTCCTTCGGAGCGTCTCAACTATCTGGCCAACGCCCGGATCATCTCCGAACTTTTAGGCGATAAGCTCCTTTCCGATTTCCTGAAATTCACCGCCACCTATCTGCGGGGAATAGTCTCATTCGTCGACGGCATACCCATGGGAGATCTTACACTCACTCCGGCGCCGGAATTTGAGGATACGGAGGCAGTGCGCATGCGTCTGGCCATCCTCGACCTTCTTAAAGAATACGGGCGCAAGGACTATTCCGAACTCCTGGCGCGTACTATCGAACGCGAATCGGAAGAGGATCCCGACGCCCTCCTTCCCAAACTGGCCCGGCTCATCAACGCGTCCAATTCCCTGCAGGATACTCTCTCTCCGGCCTCTCTGAATATCATCAAGCGCGAGATCATCCGTTCGCTTTCGATCGAAAACAAGGACGACGTAGACCTCGAAGCTGACGGCAGGGCATATATCGGTATGGAGAACCAGACCATGGAATTCAAGACCTCGATGGTCTTTCCTCCGAATTATAACATGCAGCCCAATCAGCAGCAGCAGACCTTCAACGTATTCCGTTCGATCTGCGGATTCCTGAATTCGACGGTCGGAGGTACTCTATACCTCGGGGTCAGTGATTCGGGATATGTCAGCGGATTGGAGCAGGACTTCACTTATCTGAAATGCCATAGTCTGGATTCGTATATGCGCGTTCACATTCAGGATCCGCTGATACGCGAGTTCGGACTGGACGTGATGAATTATATCCATGTCGATCCCGCCTACGACGACCAGGTCGTGATGATTCGTGTCGAGCCCCATCCCTTCCGAATTGTGGAATTGCAGGAGACGGCCTATCAGCGCTTCGACCGCGAGACACGCGAGATGACCGAGCGCATGAAGACGGAATTGCTGACGAAGAAGGTGGTGCGCGACCGCGACAAAGCCGCATCGATTCTCCAGCTCCAGCACGCCATGTTTAAAAAGAGGATAGCTGTCATCAGGGATTATGCGGACCCTGTCGCCGGAAAGCTGACGGATTTGCGGGTAGAACCATACGCCGTGATGCCCGAGGACGGGATAGCGTTATGTTTCGACTGCGCGACGTTCAACTGCCGGGCGCTACGTATTTCCCACATGGGCTACGTCGGGGTAGAAGAAGACAACAAATGGCAATCGACCCATCTTCATCGGCCGATAGAGATTGATGCCTTCCATACTTTCGGCCCCAAAGATATTCCGGTCAGTCTGCAACTGGACTACTACGCCAAGACGCGTATGATAGAAGAGTTCCCCCGGACCAAAGACGACATCGAGCCCTGCAAAGGCGACGACAACGTCTGGTACTACACCGGCAAAGTCCGTTCGCTGGAAGGTCTCGGCCGCTTCTACCTCTCCCTTGCCGACCACATCCGCATCCTCGACGCCCCGGCCCTCGCCGCCTTCACCTCCACCCTGATTGGCTACACCGGCCCGGCTGCCACCTCCGGCCCAACCATCGTCACCGCCAATCAATCCGCTCCGGCTTCTACCGAAAGGATTCCGGTCCCCTTCCCCTAATCCCTCCCCACCATCCAATACCTAAACTGCCCTCCTACATAATATAAGAGGGCAGTTTTTACATTAAGCATGGTTGGATCAGTTCCTACAATACCGCTGTAATCTTCCGGATATTTGCAAGGCGGCTCATGAAAGTTGAGTCAGCCTTAGCGACCTGCATGTTGTAATCGGCCTGAAGTTGCAAAAACATATTTGCCGGGATATCCAAGATACTGTTTCAAAAAGTGTGTCTGTTGATTAGTTTCACAAAAAAGACCGGCCAAATTGAAGTGACCCCAAAATTGGCGGTCTTTTTATCATTTCCGGGAGGTCAGGAGATTGATGGCAAGGGGTAGGTTGGTATAGGATTGACCTTCCTGAGAATTGGCAGCCTCTTCAAGCGCATTGTTCATGCAGGTATTTGTTCGGTCTTGCCGGCACCTATAATAACCGGAATTGGGGCTTTCTGCAGTTTATAGTTTACTTTACGAGCCATCGCCTATCTTATGTTAGGAAGAGCACCAAAGCGACCGTTGCGATAGCTTTTCTGAAGTGAAGATAACTTGTTTAGGCCCTTGAAATCTACCAAAGAATAGAGTGAACTGTTACCGGATTCATCTTTTTCGGTAAACCATACGGAATCTTTACGCACAAGTTCGTCAACAGTATTGAGCAATGGATCATAGTGGGTTGTCACTAACAATTGACTTTCATTAGGAGTCTTTAAAAACTGCTCAATCACATATTCCACGAGGTCGGGATGCAAAGAGGAGTCTATTTCGTCGATAGACAGAAACGCGTTTTGTTGTATTGCCTCGAATATAGCCGCTTCTATTCCAATAGTACGCCGGGTCCCTTCCGATTGCAATGAGTTAGGTAGAAGATATGTTTCCTCTCCCCGTACATTCTTTACGGAGTGCTGAAATTGAGTTTTAAGTCTCGGAAGCGTTCCATTGCCGCTTAGATGTTCTTTAAGATCAGTGGGTACGTCAGTGTCCTCTTCCAAAAGCATCTTTGCGAGGTGCGGGGGAATCTTCTCTTCAATTTTCTCTGCCACTAATTCTGAGATATTAAAATCAGCTTGGTGGATAAAATCCAATAGATACCCTTTCAACTCGGAATTATTAAAAATACGCCGGCCGGCATACTCGAAAAGATCGGTCTTTGGGTCAATGTATGGCAACATTTTATTACGCATCCAATTCCGGGCGGCATCTATCAATGGAAGAGAAATATTAACTTTGTTGCGAGCCGCAAAGAAAGATGTGTTTGGAAGGCATTTAAGATTTAATTCCTGTAATGCTAAATCCGATATCTTTACTACATTACTATTTATTTTAATTTCTGATTGCCCATCTTCATATATCCTTTCAAATAGTTTTGTCGGTTGCGCAGATTTATAATAATAAAGTGCCTCATGCTCTATAAATTTGCGATTAACAGTCAGAATATACCAATATTTGACTCCGTCAACCCAAAACTTCAGTTCAAAATGGGAGGGTTTACGAGGAGTATCCTTGTCAAGGAGAAAGGGAATAATGCCGACGGGTTCATCCACAGTGTCATGATTTTGGAACCAAAAGTCTTTTAGAAAATCAAAAGATTTAAGCACATTCGATTTTCCTGAGGCATTGGACCCGAATATGATGGCAAACCGGAGCAGTCTCACGTTTGGAGAGACCTTTACGACCTGATAATCATCGAAGGACATATCTTTAGTCGCCTCGAAGCTGAAAGTAACTTCGTCGCGAAAAGAGAGAAAGTTTCGTATTTTGAGTTCTTGGATCATTGAATGGGTATCTATACTACAAATTTACGCAAAACAATCCAAAACGACAAATAGATTGATTGATTTTACCATATCTATTCTTGAAATTATCGCAATTTGGGTTATTTGACGTAATCTTGGTAAGTCGACTGAGTGTCGGTGACGTTCAGGCTGCGGGAGCGCTCTTTGCCTTTGAAGGGGGAGCCGAAGGAGATGTTGTAGCTGACGGAGAATCTGATCCAGTTGCAGTCGTTGTGGATCTCGCGTTCGTTGCGATACGCGTATTCGGGGGAGATGAACTCGGATTTATTGTACCATCCTCGCCGGCTCAGGATATACCAGTAACTGAGCTGAAGCTGCCAGTGTTGGTCGGGGCGGAAGTTCAGGGCCAGCATATCGTAGCCTTCACCGGCAGAGAGGGAGAAACCGTCCATTACAGTTATCGGAAACCCCTTGGCATACCATAGGCCCCATTTCTTATAATTCCACACTATTGTGAAATTGCCTCCTAAACTGTTGTTATGATTCTTCCAGCCTTGCTTCGTCATTACCTTGTCATGACGGAATTGAATCATCCCCGCTACCTGAAACATCTTGAAGATATCCCAGACATTCCCACCGAGATAAGCGTAGTAGGATTCGGTGTATTGTCCGTTTTCCGGTCGCGATAAATATCCGTTGAGGTCTTTGTCAAAGAGAGTGGTAGTAAGGATAGGAGAGAAGGATTTCGTATAAATTCCCCCGCCGTAGAAGGAATAGTTGGCTCTATAGAAATTGCCGCTCAGTTCAGCAGCAACCGTGGAGGAGGGTTTGAGATCCGGAGTTCCGGTATTGTACAGGTAAGGAGAAGTCTGGACTAAGTTATTCTGCAGAAGTCCCAACGATAAGTTCTTGGATTGGTAGCCGACGTTGCCGTTCAGAATCCAGTTAGGGGTGATATTCCAGTTTATATCCAGACGCGAGATATTGTTCCAGTAAGTCGATGGTCGGTCGTTGTCGACGATATGATCCACTTTCGCCCCGCTTTTAAGATAGAGCCAGACTTTTTTAAAGAATGGTTTTCTATATTCGAGATAGAACTGATGGTTGCTTTCGCTCAATTGGAAGTGATTGCCGGTATCAAGATATTTGTTTTTTGTGGAAGAGAGGGTCAGGAAGTAAGTGGCGTTGAGCTGGGAGTTATCGCGGAAGGAATGTCCGTAGTTGGCCATTCCCAACAGGGCGTACCGGGAGGAATTCAATATATTGGTGTAAGTGAGAGTTTGAGTCGGATATAGATACTTCTGACTTGATTCGTAATCTTCGGAATAGATCGAAGCATCGATGTTGACATCTATGGAATTCGACTTGCCGATGCTTTTGGAGAGGTAGACGTTCAGGTTATTGCGCATGGAATTGTTGTGCGTGCGGGCGTCAGCGGTATATTCACCCTCCAATGTGTCCTCTATGTCGCTGAATGACTTGCGCAGGGAATTATACAGGTTCATATTATACCGGGCCGTCAGCAAGAGTGAGGCGGAGGGGGCGTAGGTATATTGTAACGATACGTTATTGGTCTTATAATTGAAGGGCGAGAATTTATCGGAGTGGGACGACAACGGCAGTTGATCTGAGAGATATTCAGTAGAGGCAGTATCGTAAGTCTTGTCTTTATTGCGATAGGAGAAATCAGAAGCCAATTTCCATACAGACGCTTCCTGATGGAACCGTAATGCCGTGGAGGCATCTACTCCCGATCCGATAAAATCATTCATGTCCTGAATATTCCAGTCTCCACCATTTTCTCGTTTTTTCAGGCGAACGTTGATGAGGGTTGTGCCCATCGAAGCATATTTGGCCGGAACTACTGCCGAATATTCGACGTTCAGGACCCGGGAGGGCTTCAGCGATTTTAAATCTTCCTGCGAAGCCGGGATGCCGTCGATAAGGATGACGGGATTGCCGGATACTGAAGATACGGATCGATCGACCGGATTATACATAAGCCCGGGAATTCCGAGTTTCCCCAGCATGTCTATGACGTAGGATGAAGATTCAGTGATAGATTTTGGGGGAGTATAGAGCAGATTGCCATTATTGGTAGTGATAGGATGTCCTTCTACGGTAAAATCAGCCAGAGTATTGATTTTGTAGAGGTAGTATTCTTTTGGCTCTGTATTTTTCGAGTCGGCGACAGTCAGGTTTTCCCGAAAAGTTTCAAAACCCTCCTTGGATATTTGAAGGGAAATTTGGGGTACTGCTCCGGAAAAGATGGAGTCCAACTCCAAAGCAAAAGATCCTAAAGAGTCGGTCCGGGCAACACAAAGAGTGGAGTCCGGGAGTTGAATTTGACATAACGCACCCTTCGACGGAAGGTTGGCAGGAAGTTCTGTGACTCTTCCTGTAAAGGTCAGCCCGAAAGCCGAACAGCTGAACAATAACACTACCAGCGCAAGCAGAAATCTATAGGGTACGATCATAGGAAACTATTCTGAATCTCTTTTATTATTAACCTTCTGACAACGCAGCGATAATTCGTTGTTCAATTTCTTTAGGGGTGACATCATAAACGGGATTAAGCGCGGTGAAGCCACTATCCTGATTGAAACGGTCGGACCGAGTAAGCATCGCTATAAGATTTTTTGATTTCAATTTATGGCCGGAATATTTCCTTGCGATATCCATCATTTCATGTAGGTTCTCGCCAGCTTCGATAAGTGAATAGATATCGTAATAATCTCGATATTTACTACGACGCAACATCACTTCCATTTTCATGGCCCCTATGGATGTTTTGTCTGCAAGAACAATATTATTCAAATATGGCACGACATTCTTGATAGGAGAATAATTGGGACTGGCATAAAAGGATAGTTTCACACCATTCACTATGAACTCTACATGGTCCATGTCAAGAATGTCACACTTTTGTATAGTTCCTATTTTCTCCAATTCTTTCTTTATATCCGGCCAATCTACTTCTCTTTTTTCATTTTTGCTTTTGCGCCATGACATGAAATCCAGATCTTCGCTTTCTCTCGTTCCTAATTGCAGGGATAACGCAGTTCCTCCGACAAGAACGTATGGTTTAATACATTCCAATTGGGATATGGCATCAAAGATGGAGGCGGTATGGGGTGCTAAACCTTTCATATCAATTAAATAGGGAATTCAGGTGACGGGTCTGAAGGCTCTTAAGATAGGCATCGGGATTCTTGGCTTTGAAGTAATACCAAGCAAAGAATCGGTTGAGGGTATAGAGGTAATTACCTTCGGGTACCAAAAGATTCTTCCATGCTTTCTTTATTTTTTTGAAGGAAAAGATGCTGAAAAGTTGCTTGATTTCATCCAGATCAAGATAGCGCATGGTTAAAGCAATCAGTTGTTCGTCACGGATTGTTTCTATGGTGACTGACTCAGGTGCATACGACCAGAAAGCGTTCTCCTCCTTGAGTTGTTGAAGAAGCCCTTTCTTTATCTCTTGTATGCTTTTTTTATCCCTGATGGTCATACTGCAAAGTTAACGATAGTTTTCTTAATTCGCAAATGTCAACCCCATTCCATGGGGACATTCTTGTTCGGGGACCGGTATACTCTATTTTGGAGGATATATAAGAAGATCACCCTGCAAGACGGGTGTCTTACAGGGTGATCAGGGGATTGGAGCGGAGAGGACGGGATTCGAACCCGTGGTAGGATTGCTCCTACGTCAGTTTAGC
>CAYTOR010000090.1:0-9008 GCA_964439505.1 uncultured Sangeribacter sp. | reverse complement strand
CTGAGGATGGAGTTTGAAGGATGATAAAGGAAACATAAAGATTTTATTTTTTCTTCACATATCATTTTAAGTACAGAAACATAAATAGTTAATAACAATCAATATAATGACATTTCTTTCACAATGAAAGTTACCACCGTCCCGCAGCTGCACCCCGCCTTCAGCCTTTTGGTTCAGTCGTTTAGCCCGCTAAACTCCTTCACGCTGCAAGGCCAAATTCGGGGCACATCTGCGACCCTGGATTTAACATTTTTTGTGGGACGGGGTCTTAACGTGTTAACAGGTACATGGATAAGCTGGATTGAATCTGCCGGGGATTTCTGTAGGATAAGAAATCCCTCAATGTCCGGATGCCGCCGTAGCATTGATACCGCGCTATCTGCCGGAAGGGCCATGCAGGCGGTAGCGAGTCCGTCGGCCGTCATGCAGTCGGGAGCTATCACGGTAGCCGAGACAACCTCACTCTGACGGGGATAACCTGTAACGGGATCCAATATATGTGAAAATTTCCGACCGTTTTGCTCCCGCGCCCGGCGGTAATCTCCCGAGGTGGCGATTGCTCGGTCTGACAATTCTATTATCTTTACTCCGGAGTTGCCGGCAATTCCGGCTTCATCAAAAGGATTATCTATCAGGATTTGCCATGGTTTGCCATTGAGATTCGTTCCTCCCGCTGTAATCTCCCCTCCTATCTCAATCAAGTAATTGCAGACTCCATTTCTATGAAACATATCGGCTATCTGATCACAAGCATAACCTTTGGCAATAGCCGAGAAATCGAACAGAGTATCCGGAGATTTCTTTGTTATCCTCCCGTCCGGAAGAATAGAGCAATCATTAATCCCGACACTCTCCAATGCTTTCTTAATCTCACTTTCTGTCGGAATATAATCTTTGGCCTTCGATCTTCCAAAACCCCAGAGATCTGTCAGCGGACCAACCGTAGGATCAAATGCACCAAGACTTTCCGAATTAAGGATCTTTGACGCTTCAAAAACTTCCCTCAACATTCTGTCAGCGATAACGGACGTATCATTCCTGTTAACCCTGCTCACCAAAGAGGAGTCGTTAAACATGGACAGTGACCGATCTACCTGTGCTAATATATTCGATATGCTGTCGTCCAAAGATTTGGAACATTGATATTTGATATGGAAAGATGTAGTCCAGACGTCACCGTCCATTTCCCGGTAAGACGCTTCGTCTCTACAACCGGTCAAAAGGAAAAAGATAAAAGTAAGGTAAATCGCAATAACCTTATTCACATTCAGATTAGAATTAAAGAAACAATAATAGAGCCCATCAAAAAAGTAATGGGCTCTACTATTATTATTCATGAATTAATGTCATAATTCTTTTTATAAAACGAATTTCTAACGACGATCAGGACGGAGTGACACCTCTCATGCGGTCTTCGGCTGCGGAGAGGGCGGCTTTCGCTCCTTCTCCCATTGCGATGACGATCTGTTTGTAGGGCACGTTGGTAACGTCTCCGGCTGCATATACGCCGGGAAGTTTCGTGCGGCACATCTCGTCAGTCACGATCTCACCGGCCTTATTAACTTCCAACTGATCCTTGAATACTCCGGAATTAGCAGTCAGGCCTATCTGTACGAACACTCCGGCGACATCGAAGGATTGTATCTCTCCGGTCTTTCTGTCCTCAACCTCAATTGAAGTGACGTTCTTGCCGTTACCCTTGATTTCCTTTACTGCGGATCCCAAGTGGACATCCACATTCTTTTGAACCGCGAGTTTCTGCTGAAGCACCTCATCGGCTTTCAAGGTATCCAGGAATTCAAAAACATCGACATGTTCGCAGATCGCAGCAAGGTCAATGGCTGCCTCAATTCCGGAATTACCGCCACCGACAACCGCAACTTTCTTCCCGGCAAAGAAAGGACCGTCGCAGTGAGTGCAGAAAGCTACTCCCTTTCCGATATATTCTTCTTCTCCGGGAATATTGAGTCGGCGCCATGAAGCACCTGTTGCTACAATCACGGCCGGACTCTCGAAAACTTCTCCGCTGTCGGCCTTCAAACTCTTCGGGAAACCGTCGAGTGAAGCACTCACGATATTGCGGTTATCGAAGATCCGGATACCGTTGCTGTCCATCAAGGTGCGAAGCTCATTAGCGAGGGCTGTACCGGTAGTCAAAGGAACCGAGATCAAGTTCTCGATATCCGTAGTATCCTTTACCTGCCCACCGATTCTTCCGGCTACTACACCGACTTTCAAACCTTTCCGCGCGAGATAAACCGCGGCTGCCGCTCCGGAAGGACCGCCGCCGGCAATCATCACGTCAAAACCAAGAGGAGTGTGATCTTCTACTCCATTATCGGTCGAAGTGCCGTACTTCTGTTCGAGCTTGGTTACGAGTTCCCCGAGCGAAGCCTGGCCTACGCTTAGCATTTCGCCGTTGGCATATACTACCGGCACACCGTTGACATTGTAATCCTTGGCTGTCTGCTGAGCGACAGCTCCATCGATGATACGGTTGGAAATACCGGAGTTGAGCAAAGATATGACGTCAAGAGCCTGGACTACGTCCGGACAGATTGAACAGGTCAGGGAAACGAATGTCATTATATCGATCGGTCCGTTGATAGCGGCGATACGACGCTGCATAGCCTCATCAGGCAGGTTCTTCCCTTGACCATCAGCATTCAGTACTGCCAAAATCAAAGAACTGAACTCATGCCCTCCTGGCACACCTACGAACTCTATACCGGTCGGTATACCCTGACGCCAAATCGCGAGCACCGGCGCATCTTCCATAGTCGGAGCGTCCTCGACCTTTACGGAGATAGCGTCGGAAGTGGCTGCGAAATCATTGGCGAATTCTTCCATTTCCTTACGTTTGGGGTTTTCCGGACTTCCTTGGACAAGAAGCATGACGCCCTCGGTTAAATTAGCAAACAAGCCTTTGAGCTGTTGCTGTAAATCTTTATCTATAATTGACATAATTGATCTAATTTTTGGTATGTCCGCGAGTCATTAATAAATCGTGAATAAATCGTGGTTCTGTGGAAGCGATTTATCGCGCCCCCATCTGAGAAATTCCTAATAAAAAAATAGGAAGCAGCAAGTCGTCTAAACTTTCCGCCTCCTATCTTTATTTATCTTTAACTCTTATAGAAATCAGATTTTTCCTACAAGATCGATGGAGGGTTTAAGGGTTGCACTACCCTCTTTCCATTTTGCCGGACAAACTTCACCGGGGTGAGCAGCTACGAACTGCGCTGCCTCAATCTTACGAAGAAGTTCTTCAGCATTACGACCTATGCTGTTGTCCTGTATCTCTACAAGCTTGATCATGCCTTCCGGATCGCTGACGAATGTGCCGCGATATGCCGTACCGCTCTGTTCGTCCATTACGCCGAATGCGCGGGCAAGTAAACCGGTCGGATCAGCCAGCATCGGATAGTTGATTTTTTTGATGCTGTCGGAGGTGTCGTGCCATGCCTTATGTACGAAATGGGTATCGCAGCTTACTGAGTAAACCTCTACGCCCAATGATTTCAACTTATCATATTTTTCCGCCAGATCTACCAACTCGGTAGGACATACGAATGTAAAGTCAGCAGGATAGAAGAAGAAGACTGCCCACTTTCCGAGTACATCCTTATCAGTTACTGTTTCAAACTCACCATTGTGGTATGCCTGTACAGAGAATTCAGGGATGCGGGTATTGATGATTGTTTCCATAGTTTTTAAATTCTTTTTTAAGATTATTTTGTTGACTGCAAGATTCAATAATTTTCAATGCGAAAATTTCACCTTCCTGCACATCAATAAAACAATCTTTTCAACCCAAAGTTCAATCATTTCTTCTAAAATCAGATTCTAAAAAATTAGCCGGCCTCCGCTGTCTCAACAACGGAGGCCGGCTATAAGGTATGGAGAAATTTATTAATCGCCTGATGACTCGCAGTATACGGTCATATATCTGTTATCGGGCAATTCCAGAACGTAAATAGCCGAACGGATCTCATCGGTCTTTATAGTATCATTGCTCCGGGTCATGGTATAATATTTGACCAGTTTATACTTACCTACCATCCTTTCTTCCCTCATTACATCATCCGGAAGCGTATCCTTATAGAAACCTTCCACTCCGGTGAAGGTCTGCAGGAGGAAATCCGGCTTCGTGCCGTGGTACAAGCCGCAGTCAACTCCGGCCTCTCTCATCACTTCCGGCAAACCCTCTTCATATTCAGGAGCTATATCGACGAAGAAAGGGAACAGGACGGTAGCCTGCACGCTTTGACACAGGATCAAACCAAACAAAAGGGCAAACAACTTTTTAATCATAATGTTAATATTAGGTTTATATAAGGTGATTTATTCTGCAGGTTCCGGAGGGTCTTTAGGGTATGAAGGCTCCGGAGATTCTATAGGGTATGAAGGCTACACATTGAGTTGTCCTTGTACGGCTTCCTCTCCTTTCTTCCATTTGTAGAAGAGAAGAGTGCAGACGGAGGCTGTCAGCAATCCGATCCATTCGCTATAGGCTAACGGGATGCCTACGCCTTCTTTGTAGGATCCTAACGGAGCGTAGCAGATGAAGGTCACGCAAAGGGCCGTCATGAAAATGGCCGGGATCATCGTGATCAGATAGGCTTTGCGATATCGGGCGAGGTAGACACTGCATGCCCAAAGGGTAAAGATAGAGAGCGTCTGGTTACACCAAGCGAAGTATCTCCAGAGAACATCGAAGTTGATGTTCAAAAGAAGATAACTCACCCCTACTATGGGAAGGGTCACGAGCAGGCGTTTGATAAAACTCTTCTGGCTCATCCCTACCGCGTCCGCTATGATCAATCGGAGACTGCGCATAGCTGTGTCACCGGTCGTGATAGGTGCGGCAATCACGCCAAGGATTGCAAGAACTCCGCCAAAAGTGCCGAGCCATTTGACGCAGACTTCATGGACCAATATTCCGGCATCCTGACCATGATCGGCCATATATCCGGCGAGCTTATCATAGCCCCCCGTAAAGGCTATTGCCGCGGCGGCCCATATAAGGGCTACGATCCCTTCCGAGACCATGGCACCGTAAAAGACCTTCCGGCCATGCTTTTCGTTGTTAAGGCACCTGGCCATCATCGGACTTTGAGTGGCATGGAAGCCGGAAATCGCTCCGCACGCAATTGATATACACATCATCGGGAAAATCGGCGCGGCTTCTCCGGCCGGATGTCGGTTAAACAATCCTTCCGAAAAACCGTCAGGAATCGTAACGCCGCCAAAAAGCATATAACCCATTATCCCCACTGCCATAAACAGAAGTGCAAACCCGAAAAGCGGGTAAAGATTGCCAATCAACTTATCGACCGGCAAGAGCGTAGCCAAGATATAATAGAGAAATATGCAGACAGCCCAGAACGTCGCGTTCAGATGTTCGGGAGTCAACGTAGCCAAGAGGTTGGCGGGAGTCCTGACAAAGACTGCGATTACCATGACGAGCAAGATGCAAGTGAAGATGCTCATCACGAATTTGATCTTCTTTCCCAACTCACTACCCACTATCTCCGGCAATGACTTCCCGCCAAGACGTAGCGAGATCATACCCGAGATAAAGTCATGTACGGCTCCGGCGAAGATAGTCCCCAATACGATCCAGAGGAAAGATGCGGGTCCGTACATAACACCCATTATCGCGCCGAAAATCGGTCCGACACCGGCGATATTTAGGAATTGAATAAGATAGACCTTCCATGTCGGCATAGCCACATAGTCTATGCCGTCGGCCATAGTGGAAGCCGGAGTCGGCCGGGAAGGGTCAGTCCGAAAGACCCGTTCGACAAAACTTCCATAAATGAAGTAGCCTGCGATGAGAGTAACGAGGGCGATCAAAAAAGGTATCATGATGTTATATATTTTCTAAAATATGATTATCAGATTATAAAAGTGCCACCATTATAATACCCCAGATAACAAGAAGGATGTTGGCAACTGCGTAGGTTACAGTATATCCTACTGTCGGCAGATTAGATCCGAGTGTCTCTTGAACCGCACCTAAAGCCGCCGTACATGTTCGGGTGCCGGCACAGCATCCCAGGGTTATGGCAGGATTAAATTTGAATAAATAGCGTCCCATAAAGATGCCGATAAGTACCGGCACGGATGTTCCCAACGCACCGATTAGCGGCAACGTCCACCCTACGGCCTGAATGCCTGCTACGAAAGAGGGCGCGGCATCTATTCCGACAACGGCAATGAAGACATTTAATCCCAGATTATTCATTAACCATAAGACCGGAGAAGGAATGTGGCCGATAGTTGGACGGCGGGACCGCAACCATCCGAAGACCAGTCCTCCAATCAGAGAACCGCCGCTGATACCGAAACTGACCGGAATCCCTTCGATGATAATGGGAATAGCTCCCAGGAATGCACCGATGAATATTGCCAGGCCGACAAACATCAGGTCGGTCTTATTGGTCGGCTCGTCAACGAATCCTATATGTTCGCTGGCATTACGGATATTTTCCCTTTGCCCGACAAGAATCAATGTGTCGCCTTTACGAATTATGGTCGACGGCTGAACCTCAACCGTTGATCCGTCGCCATGCTGAAGTTCCTCAATGACAACCCCTCGCATGTAGGATTTGCTTCTAAGGTCATTGACACTGTGGCCTGCGACTTTATCCGAACGTACGAGCACCGGAATCCTTTCTACGGGATACTCCAACAGAGCCTCGTCATTAACCTCTATGCCAAGATAGCCACGGTTATGAAGAAGATATTGCCTGCGGCCGAAAGCTACCACTGTATCTCCCCGAGAGATAGTTTCTTCGGGTTTCCCGACTACTATCGATCCATCAGCCTTCCTGATCTTATCAATGTAAAGTACTTTACCCTTTTCCTTTAGATACTTCTCTACTTCCTCAACTGCCCTCGGCGTTTCAAAGAATGGATTTACAACGTGGAAGGATCTGAAGGCTACTTGCCGAAGTGCATTGACATTGACGGGATCACTCTTCCAAGAGGCCTCATTCATTTCCGCCTCAAGTTCTGCTGTCTGAAGCTTTACTTTCTCCAATCCGCCAAGCAACGAGGGGCCAATAGTGCCGAGAATAATGACGGTTCCCAATGTGCCGAATACATAAGTCACAGCATAGCACACCGGAATTATATCCAGCATCCCTTTCTTTTCATCCTCCCCTATCGGGAGCTTTCCGATAGCATCGCTTCCGACCGCAAGCAACGAGGAACAAGTCTGGGATCCGCTGAAGAGCCCGACCGCCTCTCCTGCGTTATATTTCATCCAAAGCGCGATACCTAAAGTACTACCAAAACAGCAAGCACTCATCAGCACAGCGAACAAAACCTGCTTAAGTCCCATTCCTTTCAAGGATCGGAAAAACTGAGGTCCTACGCTATACCCGATCGAAAAGAGAAACATCATGAAGAAGACGCTCTTCAGCTGGGATGACATCTCGATATCCAGCTGCCCGATCAATACGCCGACTATCAGCACCGCCGTCACCGGACCGAGAGTAAACATACCGATCTTAAGCCGACCGAGCCAGAAGCCCAGACCGATCGTAAGAAACAATGCCAAAGCGGGATATTCCCGCAACATATCTATAAAGAAATCCAAAACAATAAATTTTTCTTATAAACCTAAGAGATGCGCTACAGAAGCCGCAGTATCCCGAATCATTTTCCGGGCGTTATTCCGGTCCATCGCCTCCCGGAGAGTCATCGGCCGGGAAATAATCGGGAAAACTCCCGCGAAACCGGCATCGAGCAGTTCTTCGCAATCGGAAATACTTCCGGCAAGGGCTACCGTCGGCACTCCGAATTGTTCAGTTCTTCGACAGACCATCAGCGGCAATTTCCCACATAAAGTCTGCCTGTCCATCTTTCCTTCCCCTGTGATCACCAAGTCCGCATCCTCTATAACTTTATCAAAACCCACGATGTCAAGTACCCCTTCGGCTCCTCTGACAATCTTTGAATTAAAGAAAGTCATAAAAGCCCATCCTAATCCGCCGGCCGCTCCTGCACCGGGATCTGAACTGAGATCCTTGCCGGTAAGCTTCTTTCCTACTTTTGCCAAATTCCTCAGTCCTTCGTCAAGCAGACCGACCTGGAGAGAAGTCGCACCTTTTTGCGGTCCATAAACTTCCGACGCACCATTCGGCCCGAATAATGGATTCGTGACGTCGGACAGAATGGTAAAATCGCACTGCATAATCTCGCGTGCTCCCGGCAAAATTTCCAAAGCAATAAGGTCTTGCATCGCTTTTGCGATGTCCTCTCCTTTTGTCATCTCCGGACTGCATCTTACCCCAATCCCCTTCAACATCCCCAATCCTCCGTCGCAGGTCGCACTCCCACCAAGTCCGATTATGAATTTCCTGCAACCTCGCTTGAAAGCGTCCGCGATAACCATACCGAAACCGAAGGTCGATCGCTTCAAAATATCCGTACCCTCTCCCTCCAAGGTTAATCCGCATGAGGAGGCTACGTCAATTACAGCCGTGGAATCGTTAATGATCCAATACCGGGACGTAACAGGATAACCTGAAGAAGTGACGGTTGTAGCATTGACTCGTTTGCCATGGCAAGTTCGCCCAATGACGTCTGCAGTACCTTCCCCACCGTCGGCCACTTCAAGTTTTATGACTTCAGGAGTAGGCTTCAGCAACATCAGACCTTCTTCCACAGTATCCGCAACCTCGGCCGAACTGAGGCATCCCTTGAAGGAATCGGAAGCAACTACAATTTTCATTTCAGTCCTTTCATGCAATATAAAGCAAATTTAGTAAAAATTCGCGGGTCAGCAAAGAGCGGACGTCGGCCGAAGGCCGGTGCGCGGCGCCGAAGGCACTTTGACTGACCGCAATTGAAAATCGCGGGTCAGCAAAGAGCGAACGTCGGCCGAAGGCCGGTGCGCGGTGCCGAAGGCACTTTGACTGACCGCAATTGAAAATCGCGGGTCAGCAAAGAGCGGACGTCGGCCGAAGGCCGGTGCGCGGTGCCGAAGGCACTTT
>CAYTOR010000089.1:0-9240 GCA_964439505.1 uncultured Sangeribacter sp. | reverse complement strand
TTCGGGGCACATCTGCGACCCTGGATTTAACATTTTTTGTGGGACGGGGTCTTAAGCAACAGGTGTCGCCGGTCGGGAGAGAGGACGACGCGGACGTGGCCGCCGTCGCGGAGGGGACCGTAGAGGATCGAGCGCATCAGGAGGGTCTTCAGCCGGGCATGGATCACCCGGTCGAGCCCGCGGGCACCGTATTCGCGGGTGAAGCCCTCTTCGAGAAGGTATTCCTTTGCGTCAGGGTCGAGGGTCAGGGTGACGTTTTTCGCTTTCAGCCGGTCGGAAAGCTCACGCAGACGCTTGTCGAGCACCATCTCCGCCATTTCCCGGGTCATGTCGGAGAAGATGACTGTATCCGACAGACGATTCAGAAACTCCGGGTTGAAAGTCTTCTTCACCTCCTTCATCATCGCCTCACCGGAGGTAACGGTGCTTCCGAAGCCAACACTTGCCCGCGAGGCATAGCGCGCTCCGGCGTTGGAAGTCATGATAATTACCACGTTGCGGAAATCCGCTTTCCGCCCCTTGTTGTCAGTGAGCCGTCCATAATCCATCACCTGCAGCAGAATATCATAGATATCGCTATGGGCCTTCTCGATTTCGTCCAGAAGCAGCACGCATTCCGGAGTCTTGCGGACGGCGTCGGTCAGCAATCCTCCGTCATCATATCCGACGTAGCCGGCCGGTGAGCCGATTAATTTGGCTACCGAATGGCGTTCGGCAAATTCACTCATATCGAATCTTATGAGTTCGATGCCGAGTTCCCGTGCGAGCGTGCGGGCCACTTCCGTCTTGCCTACGCCCGTAGGTCCGACGAACAGCAGCGACGCGAGGGGTTTTTCTTCATCGCTCAATCCGGCTTTCGACATCATCACGGCCTCAGTCACTGCCCGGATAGCCGTGTCCTGTCCGTAGACATTGGCCGATATGCGCTCGAATAGCGTCTCAAGTGATTCCCGGTTTTCTTCATCCTCGCTCAACGCCTCTACCTTACACATTTTCGCCAACAGATCGGCTATAAGCCGGCGGTCGACCGTCATGGCACCGTCTTCACCGTTTTCACCATTTTCTTTGGGGTGCAACTGCCGATAGGCCCCGGCTTCATCGAGCAGATCGATCGCCTTGTCGGGCAGAACACGATCGTGGAGATGCCGGCGACTTCCGGTCACGGCGTAGCTGACTGCCTCCGGAGTATAGCTTACCCCATGGAAAGCCTCATAGACAGGCTGCAGCCGCTGAAGGATCTTGACAGCTTCCTCCTCGGAAGGCTCGAGGATATCTATCTGCTGGAAGCGGCGCGCCAGGCCACGGCTGCGTGCGAAATAGCGCTTATGTTCCTCGAAGGTGGTGGAGCCGATGAAGCGGATATTACCCGCCTCCAGGTAAGGCTTCAGCATATTGGAGGCGTCCATCGAACTCTCTCCTACGGCGCCTGCCCCGACGAGATTATGAATCTCGTCGATATAAAGGATTGCGTTCTTCTCCTTGGCCAGACCATCCATCAGCCGCTTTATGCGTTTTTCGAAGTCACCCCGGTATTGGGTGCCGGCAAGCAGAGTCCCTAACTCCAGGGAATAAATCCGTGCGTCCTTAAGTTTATCCGGGACGTTGCCCTCATTTATCCTCCGGGCCAGACCATAGACCAACGCAGTCTTACCTACTCCGGGTTCGCCGACATGCAGAGGATTATTCTTATCCTTTCGGCAAAGAATACGGATGGTGCGCTCCAGTTCCTCCTCGCGCCCTACGAGTGGATTCCGCGCCTCGACGACATCGTTAAGGCATACGACGATCGACTTCCAGTCATCGTCCTTTTCCGGCCCTCCTTTCCGATCCCTTTCCCGGGTCCTATGATTAGTGGCTTCGGTCGGCTCTCCGGCCGGGATCTCCATACAGCCGTCTTCCTGAAGTATCTCCGGGTCTGTCTCAGTGTCGACCTCCGGTTGAACTTGGGGTTGATCCTGGGGGTCATAAAAGGCCATTAGGATAGAGATGAATTCGCCCCGTCCTACCGGGATAGATTCAGTGAGGGCGTAGGCCGCTTCGGACTCTTCGAGGTCATAGAGAGAGTTGACTACGTGAGGGATATCGATCTCATCGCGGCCGGCGGACTCCACATGAAACAAGGCCGCGCCGATGAGTTCCTGCATCTGGTCGGAAAGCAGGATGAAGTCGGAGGATTCGTCGTCGTGCGGCAGATGATCCTGTTCGGCTAAGTTTTCGTCCAGGATTTCGGTCATCTGCAGCACGTCGGCGTCCGCTTCCTCCAAGGCGTTCAGAAACTTGGGAGTGCGGAGCAGTTCGCGCAGGAAGAGTTCGGGAGTGACGTATTCCCGATACTCCGCCATGGCGCGGACAGATATATTGTTGAGAAGATTCTGAAGATCTTTGGATTGTCGCATTTAATTATTCTTTTTCTACGTTGGCACGGAGAGGATAGCCTTCGGCGCGGGCCGCCTCCATAAGGCGACGGCAACGCGTCGAAGCGATATCATAACTGTAAGGTCCGAGTTTCCCTTTCCCTTTCTTATGGATATCGAGCATGATATTGACCGAGCGGGTCCGGTCGAGATGGAAGATACGCTCAAGGGCGGCGGTGACGAAGTCCATCGGTGTGAAGTCATCGTTAAGGATGACAGCGAAATATTTCGACGGGCGTCGAGTGCGGGATTCCGAGCGCTGCTTGGTACGCTCTTGGACAGAAACACCGCCTTCATTGGCGGAAGAGAAGATGGTCGACATCTTTTACAAGTGATGAAATATGGCGATATGCGGAAAATCCCCATGCGGATTCCGGGAATCGCATGGGGTAAGAGTTTATTATTGGGGTCTTAAAAAGTAGGGTAAAAGTGACTCTAATTTTTAAGAGTTCCGGTCTCCGGTCTTAAACGGATAAGATTATCTGGGTATTTGACCCTGAGCGCCTGCGGGGGTCGGGTTGGCCTTTGCGGGAGCGGGAGCAGCCGCGGGCTTCTCGGCAGCGGGAGCCGGAGTTGCGGCGGGCGCGGGAGCTGCAGTTGTCTGCGCAGCGGGCTGAGTAGCGATAGCGGAAGAACTGATGGGAGTCTTGATTGCGAAAGAAGCACAGATGCTAACTACGCAGATAAAGATAGCCAGGCCCCAGGTAGCCTTCTCGATGAAATCAGTAGTCTTGCGATAGCCGAGGTATTGGTTGCCGCCGGAATAATCGGAGGCGAGGCCGCCGCCTTTGGATTTCTGGATGAGGACAACGCAGATGAGGAGCACGCATGCCAATACGATCAGGATGCTAAGAAAGATATACATTCTATTCTATTGTTTTTATGACCGGAATCCGAGCCGGGGAGGATTCAGATTCCAAGAAAAATTATTACATGATAGCAGCCCCCGAAAAAATAAAAACCAAGAAGATCAGTTCTTTTTTCGCGACTCGTTAAGAATCAATTTTTTCAGGAAGCGTATTTGATCTGCAAAGTAAATACTTTTTTCCGGATTATTCAAATTTAATTGCTGAATAATTTCCAAAGCCTTCTCATAATTACGATTTTTTATGAGAATCCGGGCAAAAGACTCGGTCAGGGCCGGAGAATCCTCCGTTTTCTGTGGTTCGGGCGCGGGGCGTCGGATGGGGGCCGGTTTGGGCATGCTCTCTAACGGAGAGTCCAATGTAGAAGTGAGGGGAGCATCCGGCCGGGCGGCGCTCTGAGGGGATTGAGCGGGTTGAGGTTCCGATTTTGCGGATTGGGATCCGAAGGTCGACAGGAAGGTGTCGATCGTGTCGAAAGTGTCGAGTTTGGGAGGGAGACCGTCGGGATAGAAATCGGCCAGGGAGTCGGAGTTAAGGCCGAGGATTTCCGCTATGTCGGCCGGATCGCCGATATTGACAGCGACCAGGCGGCGCAGATGATTCTTGGCTTCGTCGTCCGGAGCCAAAGGGATAGCCTTGAGGGCCGCATAGGCGAAGTATGGGTATCTTTCGAGCAGGTCTTCGTAATCCTGATATTTTCGCATGGCTTTGGAAAGTTAAAAATTAAGCTCGAGAAACTCGAGATGGTCGAGAAACTCGAGAATCTCGTTGATTCGGGAGACTCGAGATGGTCGGGAAACTCGAGAATCTCGTTGATTCGGGAGACTCGAGATGGTCGGGAGACTCGAGAATCTCGTTGATTCGGGAGACTCGAGAATCCCGGGAGACTCGGGAAACCTCTACCAGTTGCCGAGGGTGGCATTGAAGATGAGGTTTACGAGTTCTTCGGAGATCTCGCGGCAGAGGTCGTCCTGGACGTCGATAAGCAACAGCGACGACGAGAACTGCCGATAGGCCGAGAAGTTCTGATCGACGTTGTTGGCGGGATTGTTGTTGTCGGTATATTTGACGTGGACGGTGATGGTCAGTCGGGTTTCGGTCGCGTAAGCGTCGTCGCCTACGGCCTGAGGGGAGAGGTTATAGCCGGTGATTTCTCCGGTCAGTTCCCCGTCGGCGTTGCCGTCCACGATCTGCAGGCGGGTCTGACGCGTGATGGCGTCCATCAACTGATTCTGAAACTCCTGCTGCAGGGGAGGATAGACCAGGGCAGCCCTGATTGGGAATTCAGTGACATTGATAGTCTTATAGACGTCATAGTTGATCGCCGAACCGTTGAATTTATAACTTATCCGGCATGAGGTCAGCGTCATCATTCCGGTTAACAGGATGACGATGCTGCAGAAAGCCGCCAATCCCTTGCTCCGGTAAGGGCTAGGGAATTTCAATGACGGGAGTCGGCCTGCTATTGTTTTGAAGTGGCCGAGGAGAGGCTTCTTTGTCGGGGCCATATTTCCGGATTTTGGTATGGAGAGCAGGATCAGTCAAGACCATACTCCTTGATTTTACGATAGAGGGTACGTTGAGAGATATTGAGTTGCCCGGCGGCGAGTTTCTTGTCGCCGTTGTTGCGGCGCAGGGCAGAGGCTACTGCTTCCTTCTCGGCTTCTTCGAGAGTGACCGGATCCGAGTCGGTCAGGATGCTGTCGCTTCGCGAACTGTCGAGACCATCCTCCGGAGTGAGGAGTTCCTTTGCCGATGAGCGCGGAGAGAGTTTGGAAAGGAGTGGCGGAGAAGTATGGTGCTGATGGGTCGGCGCAAGGCCTAAGGCCGCTTTCAGTTCGGCTATTTCGGCGCGCATGGCGAAAAGGGTCTGCCAGAGGAAATCGCGTTCCTGCTGATAAGAATGGTTTTCGGGCGTGGGGACGTGGCGTCCTTCGGCACTGTCGCGGGCCGGAGCCGGGAGGGCGTCGATAAGGGTCCGGCGGGAGATTTCCTCGCCGGCATTGAAGAGCGCAAGTTGCTCGATGATATTCTTAAGTTGCCTTACGTTTCCGGGCCATCGATAGATGAGCATTGCATGGCGCGCTTCTTCAGAGAAAGAGATAGGCGCGGTCATATACTTCTCAGAGAAGTCCCCGGCGAATTTGCGGGCGAGCAGAAGGATATCGTCGCCGCGCTCCGAGAGAGGGGGAACGTCGATGATTACGGTCGAAAGCCGATAATAGAGATCTTCACGAAAGCGCCCGGCCGCTACGGCTTTGGGCAGATCGACGTTGGTGGCGGCGACGATGCGCACGTCAGTCTTCTGCACTGTCGAAGAGCCGACTTTCAGGAATTCCCCCGTCTCCAGGACCCTGAGCAGCCGGGCCTGGGTAGTAAGCGGAAGTTCGGCAACTTCATCGAGGAAGATAGTGCCGCCGTCCGCTTCCTCGAAGTAGCCCTTACGCGAGGAGACGGCGCCCGTAAAGGCTCCCTTCTCATGGCCGAAGAGCTCGGAGTCGATGGTGCCCTCCGGAATCGCACCGCAGTTGACGGCGATATATTTCTTATGCTTCCGGGCGCCCGAATTATGGATTATCCGGGGGAAGAACTCCTTACCCGTACCGCTCTCTCCGGTGATGAGGACCGAGAGATCAATGGGCGCGACCTTGACGGCCCTCTCAATGGCGTTGAGCAGAGCCGGCGAATTACCTATGATTGAGAAGCGTTGCTTGACGCTCTTTATTTCTTTGTCATCCATCTTTAGCGAAGGGGAATCAGGAGTTGAGGGCTGAATCAAGAGTTTTCATGAGAAATCATGATTAATCAAGGGTTGGGGGCTGAATCAGGAGTTGGGGGCTGAATCAAGAGTTTTTCATGATTAATCAGGATTAGTCAAGATTTATCAGGATTAATCTTGATTAGTCAAAAAGTTTTCATGATTAATCATGATTAGTCAGGGTTTTTGGATTCCTTTGTCCAGGAGGCGGTATTTGACCTGCATCCTGAGGGGAGTCGGGGTCATGCCGACGAAGAGGATCGCCAGGCGATTGGTCAGGCCGTTGATATACTGGGCCTTTCCCCGGAATAATCTCTTCAGGGCCTTACGGGCGAAATCTTCCGGACGGGCGATGGCGCCCAAGCGCAACGCCAGGCGTTTGAGATTGTCGGGAAGTCCGAAGAGATCAGTAGCTATTCCGCCCGGGCAGGCAACCATTACCTTGACCCCGTAATCCTTCATCTCATAATGCAAGGCTCGCGAGAATGCGCGGATATATGCTTTCGTTGCGGAATACATCGCTATGCCCGGCATGGGCATCCAGCATGACATCGAACTCATGTTGAGGATATAACCGCGCTTTTTCTGCTTGAAATAATCAGCAAACCTCAGCGACAGCATTGTGGTAGCCGAGACATGCAGGTCAATGAAAGCCTGGACTTTCCCCAAGGGGATATCGCAGACCGGAGCGAAGGAGAATATGCCTGCGTTATTGACCAATATGGAAGGTTCGAGGTTGAAATTGCCGAGATAGGCAAAGACGCGGTCGACGGCGTCCGAGTCACAGAGATTCAGAGTCAGCGGAAAAGTGCGGACGCCGTAAGCGTCGGCTATGACGGCGGCGGCAGTGTGAAGCGGTTGGTCATCGATTGAGATCATGACCAGGTCGCAATTCATCTCTGCAAGTGCCTTGCAGAATTCCAGGCCTATTCCTCCTGACGCGCCGGTGACGACTGCTATCATACGTTTCTTTCTTTGATTTTTTCGATTTCGCGGCGAATGCCCGGGGTCAGTTCCTGAGGATTCAGATGCTTATGACAGGCCATCTCCCGGCTATACATTCTCGCTATGCAGTAATTGACGTGGTCGCAGCCGCATTTATGGCTTTCATCGGCCATCATCTTATTTACGAAGTCCGGTTCGTTGAGCAGGGCTCGCCCCATCTGGACGAACTCGAAGCCTTCATCCATTATCTTCTCGGCGCCCGGGCGGTCGATCACCCCTCCGACATAGATCAGAGGCAGATTCAATTCCTTGCGGAAGCGGCGCGCGTCTTCGAGAAAATAGAGAGGTTCGAAATGCTCGGGTTTGATCATGAAGCGTCCGGCCATCCTCACACCATATTTAAGCCATAGCTGCTTCATATAGTGGGTCATCGTATGGATGGGCATTTCCCCGCGCATGACATACATCGGAGCCTTGCTTACGAAGCCCCCGGACAAAACAATTGCGTGGACGCCATGTTGCTCTATGGCTTTGGCTACAGTGATGCAGTCGTCGATCTCGAGTCCTCCCCTGAAGCCGTCGCGCATATTGGTCTTCACTACGACTCCCATATCGTTTCCGGCCTGCTTCATCACTTCATCCAGACAGAGATGCATGAAAGTCATCCGGTTTTCGAGCGATCCTCCGAATTCATCGTGCCGATGATTGGTATAAGGGGAGAGGAACTGGGAGATGAGATAGCCGTGGCCGGCGTGGACCTCCACGCAGTCGAATCCGGCATCGCGTGCCGTATTGACGGCCTGACCGAAGTCGCGGGCGAGCTGCAGGAGTTCATCTTTCTTCAGTCCGCGGCAGATTGTCGGGGAATAGAGATTGAAGCCGGTATTGGGAGCGACGGGTATTCCCCCGGCGGTCCGGATATGGGTCATGTTGCCGCAATGGCCGATCTGAATGGAAGCCTTCGCCCCCCGGGCGTGGATGCCGTCGGTGATTTCCCGAAGGGAGCCGACGATTTCCGGTCGCAGCCAGAGCTGGGTATCGAAAGAGAGTGCGGAGCGGCAGATTCCGGCGTAGGCCAGGGTCGTCATCCCGACGCCACCTTCAGCGACACTCCAGTGATAATCGCGCAGTTGGGGAGTGGGGTTATTGTCGCGCCCCATTCCTTCGAAGGCGGCCGAACGGATGGTGCGGTTGCGCAGGGTGACAGGTCCGATTTGTGCGGGAGTAAACAGGATTGAGTCCATCGGCATCAATAGATAAAGGGAAGGATATAGCGACGATGCAGCTGAGTGTATTCATCTCCAAACATCGACTTATACTTTAGATGTGTTGCTCTGGCGCGCGGAGCTAAGTTGGCGAATGTCCACAAGGCGAAGATCGCACCCGGAGGACTCCACGTCAGGATCGCGAAACCGACCCATTCGGTGAGTTCGCCGAAGTAATTGGCCGAGGCCACGAATCTGAACATCCCTCCGCGGGGTATATAATGGCCCGTGTCGCCCGGGCCTCGGAGATTGCGGATGATTGAATCGGAATGGATATTGACGGCCATCCCGGTGAAAAAGATGATCGTGCCCAGGATAAAGAGGGGCGACCAAAGCCAGCTTACGGGATATTGCGGGGCCGGCTGAAGATAGAAAAACCATCCTCCGATCATGTAAGCGTTCAGCAGATTGAATATTACTCCCGAGATGATTATCGAAAGCGGCATCCTGCTCTTCCCTTTTATCAGCATCGGGAAGATAAACGACCTCTGGAAATAATGGAGCAGGAAAAGGGAGGTCATCACGATCAGGGCGGGTTCGCCGCGACGCGGCGAAAGGAGCCACATTGCGAGCATCGCGAAGAAGACCGGGGCTTCCATGATTATCCAGCCCAGCCGGTTATTGATGGCAGGCCCCCATTTCGGGTTATAGGTAAGCCCGTAGGCGGGAGTGATACGCTGCAGGGCTATGAAGACGATGACAGCCAAGACGACCATAGCCGCGAGCACGCAGAAATATATCGTTGGATCAAACATGATGTAGAGTCTAATTTTTACGTAGAGGTTGCCGCTTCTATTTGGTATGAGATATGATTTTTATCCAAATGGAAGCAACATTCTCAGAATCCGGTCATGCAATTTACAAAGTTAATAAAAATCTGCGACTAAAGCCTACATAGAATAAAAAAATTGGCAACTGTAGAGTCAACTGGCAACTGCCCTACTCTCAACTGGCAACTGCAAAATTATCGATTTGTTTGAAGAAAACCTCCT
>CAYTOR010000088.1:0-9295 GCA_964439505.1 uncultured Sangeribacter sp. | reverse complement strand
ACCGTATATGATCGGAAAGCGCTGGCAATTCGATCCGCATCTGCTCTCCAAAATGCTCGATTACAGTTGGCCGCTCCTGATTTTGGGCGTGGCCGGAATCGCAAGCCAGAATATGGGTCAGATCGCTATCCCTTACATATTCAAGGGGCAGGAAGAAGCAGCCCGCACGATGGTCGGTATCTACGGCGCCAACATCAAGATAGCCGTCGTAATGGTCATGTTTACCCAAGCCTTCCGGTATGCCTACGAACCCTTCATCTTCGCCCAGGCCCGCGCCGGCGGCGAAGACCGTCGGCAGGCCTACTGCGATGCGATGAAATACTTCGTAATCTTCGGATTGCTGATATTCCTCGGAGTAATGTATTTCATGCCCGTGCTGAAGCATTTCATCTCCCCCGGGTATTGGAGTGGATTAAGAGTAGTCCCCATAATGATGATGGCCGACCTCTTTTTCGGTATCTTCTTCAATCTCTCCCTCTGGTATAAACTGACCGACCGGACCCGTTGGGGAATGTACTTCTCGCTGATATGCTTCGCCTTGATGTTGGGACTCAATATCTGGTTGGTACCGGCAATCGGGATTCCCGACGGCTACCTCGGATCAGCCTGGGCCGCCTTCATCAGTTATTTCGTGGTGATGGTACTGAGCTATTTCGTCGGCCGCTATTACTATCCCCTTCCCTATCAGATAGGCCGGATGGCCCTCTATGGAGTGCTCGCCATAGGACTATACTATGTAGGACTTCAGACAGAGTACCCTTCCGCTATGTGGCTGACCTATCTTGTCAGGATTCTTTTGCTCGCAGGTTATCTCTGTGTAGTTGCTTTCTTCGAGGATCTGCCCGTCGTAAGCCGGCCGTTGCGAAGGGCCGTCTATAAGGTAGTTCCGCGCAGGGCTTCTTCCGGACGCCGCAGCAATATCGGTGAGGTCATCGGAGGTTGGAGCCGGGAATTTACACCGCGCTCCATGATGCGCAACGAGCGCGATATGCTCCTCAAGGATTGGGAAGCGCGCCCGGACGCGGACCAAATTCGCGACCGCGTAGATTATTACTGCCGCCGGGCATACGACGCTTCCCCATTGGCTGCCGAACCTCTCCCGGAAATAGATCCCGCCATGGAAGCGATGATGCCGGTAAATGAAGTGACGGCTGCCGAAGTCAATCCCAAGAAATTCCATAGCCATTATGTCTTCGATCTCAACCGCTGGCTTAAATCTTGGCCCGGAAATAGGAAACTCCGTTTCGTAGCGGATGACGTAAGATATAATCCTACCCGGCCGACTTTGATGAAGGCCCGGCGATTGGATTCTCCCGGTCAGGATAACGCCGTCATCATGAATCTTGATTCCCGTCGGCATTTCCTCGCCCCCTACGATCCGGTCCCCTTCTCGAAAAAGATACCCAAACTGATCTTCCGCGGAGAATGTGCGGGCAAGCCCGAACGGGAAAGATTCGTCGCAATGTGGAAGGATTCCCCCTATATGGATATCGCCGACACTTCGCGCCCCTACGACGCACCCGGACACGCGGCTCCTATCTCCATTCCGGAGCATTTCCGCTATAGATTCGTATTGGCGCTGGAAGGTTACGACGTAGCCTCAGCACTGCAATGGATAATGGCCTCGGGATGTATTCCGGTTATGGTAAAGCCGAAGGTAGAAGGGTGGCTGATGCATGGCCGTCTGCAACCGGGAGTCCACTATGTCGAGATCAAGCCCGACTTCTCGGATGTAGAAGAAAAGATCAAGTACTATAACGATCATCCGGATGAAGCCGAAGCGATCGCAAAGGCCTCGACCGAATGGGCACGCCAATTCATTAACCCCGACCGCGAATCCATAATCCATCACCTCATCCTCCAAAAATACTTCTCCAATGATTAACCCCGATACTAATACCGGGTTCGATACCGGGTTCGATACAGGCAATTCCTCGGAAGCAATCCGGCCTGAAGGACAGAAGGCAGCCCCGGCAGGCGATAAGAATATCGCTCCTGCAATGCGCTTTACCTTTCCTAAGTCCGAGCGGCTGCGCCATAAGGTATTGGTTGACTCCCTGTTTGCGAAAGGAAATTCGATCTATGAGTATCCTTTCCGGTTGACTTGGCGTCCGCTCAGCCAAGAAGAGTTGGAAGAGGCGTTCAAGATCGCTGTCCCGGATAAGATAGCTCCGCTGCAGGTGATGATAACGGTCCCTAAGAAGAAACGGCGCCACGCCGTCGACCGAGTGCTGATGCGCCGTCGCATCCGTGACGCCTGGCGCCTCCAACGCCGCCAACTGCGCCGGATAATCGGAGATAACCCCGAACTTCGCACGGTCTCCGTCGCAGTCATATATATCAGCAACGACAATATCGACTCCGCCAAACTCCGTTATAAACTCAGTAAGCTCATCTCAAAGTTGAGTTCAAGCCTAAGTTCAAAGCCGAGCTGAACCCGGACTCAAATCAATCGGGCCAACCTGACTTAAACCTTCCCCGAAGGGAAGAAAAAATAAGGCGTTTAAAACATCTTCATTTGCATAGTCGGGAAAGTTGGACTATATTTGTAGAAATATTATATTTAATCCGATACTTTAAAGCCGACGCCTTGCTGTCTCTCTCTTGGCTTCGCCGGCAAAACAGAACATAGACAATGAAATTCAAAAGAATATTATTAAAACTCTCCGGCGAATCGCTGATGGGCGAGCAGGGTTATGGCATCGATAGCAATCGACTCAATTCTTACGCCGAACAGATCAAGAAAGCCGTGGATAATGGTGTTCAGGTAGCTATCGTAATCGGCGGTGGCAATATCTTCCGCGGACTGAGCGGTGCGTCGAAAGGTTTTGATCGTGTGAAAGGGGACCAGATGGGAATGTTGGCTACGGTCATCAATTCCTTGGCACTCAGCAGTGCGTTAGAGGCAATCGGCCAACCGGCCGGAGTGCTGACGGCTATCGGAATGTTCCCAATCGGCGAACCCTACTCCAAATGGAAAGCCATCGACATGCTTAAAAACGGCAAGGTAGCCATCATCAGCGGAGGCACAGGCAATCCCTACTTTACGACCGACACCGGCTCCGCGCTCCGCGCCATCGAGACCGAAGCCGACGTAATGCTCAAAGGTACCCGCGTCGACGGCATCTATACCGCCGATCCCGAGAAAGATCCTACAGCCGAAAAATTCGACACCATCTCCTACGACGAGATCCTCAACCGCAATCTCAAGGTAATGGACCTGACCGCAACCGCCCTCTGCAAGGAAAACAAAATGCCCATCTACGTCTTCAACATGGACAAAGAGGGCAACCTTCAGAAAATGCTCGAAGGTGAAAACGTCGGCACCTACGTCCACCCGTAAACTTAATAATTTAACAAAATATGGAAGTAAAAGAATATCTTCAGAATGCCGAGGATTCCATGCAGCTTGCTGTGGAATATCTTGACGACACTCTGTCTCACATCCGTGCCGGCAAGGCTTCTGCCAAACTTCTCGACGGCATCCGCGTCGACTACTACGGTTCGCAGGCACCGATTTCCAACGTAGCCAACATCAGCGTACCCGACGCCCGCACGATCGCCATCACACCCTGGGAGAAATCCATGTTCAAGGAGATTGAGAAGGCCATTATCAACTCAGACCTCGGCATCATGCCCGAAAACAACGGCGAGGTTATCCGTCTCGGCATACCTCCCTTGACGGAAGAGCGCCGCAAGGCCTTAGTGAAGCAATGCAAGGCCGAGATGGAGACAGCCAAGGTCAGCGTCCGCAACGCCCGCCGCGACATCATCGACGCACTGAAGAAAGCCGTGAAGAACGACGGCATGCCCGAAGACGTCCAGAAAGACGGAGAAGCCGCCGTCCAGAAACTCCACGACAAATACATCAAGAAAATCGACGAAACCTTCGCCGAAAAAGAGAAAGAGATCCTCACCGTCTGATCCCCTTCCCCCTCTTTCTTCTCCCCAAAGAGAGAACGAGATCTTAATAATCAGATCCCCCCTCTTTCTCACCAAATAGAAAGAGTTATTGATAGTTTGATCCCCCGCTTTCTCACCAAATAGAAATAGTTATTGATAGTTTGATCCCCCGCTAATATTTCTTTCTCCCTAAAGAGAAAACAATAAAAATCCGAATCTTCGATCCGCGCAGCGACCCCGAAGATTCGGATTTCCGTTTCTCTTATTTCGATAGCCTTTATGCCGGCATTTTACTATATTTTGAGAGTATTTATCCCCGGATAGCATCTTAATGCTTTAAATGGGCTCCCCTGTAGGGGAATAAAATCTAATAGCCGAAGTTTGTCTGCCGGAGGTGGTTTGTCGAAGGTGAATTAAGAAATCCCCATTAGTCGCCTCCAACTATAAAACCGTACATTTTCATGGGTCCGCAATACCCGAAAACCGTACATAAAACCCCCAAAAATACAAAAATACACCTAAAACCGTACATTTTCAGGGGTATCTAATATACTAAAACCGTACATAGCCGAGTGATACTCCACCACTCCAAACAATATCAAAACCCATATAGCCAAGCTACGCAAGGTTATATGGGTTTTGTTATTGTTATTCCCTATACCCGCACCGTCATCCGCTGCGCGGATGACGATACGGGCCTAATCTATAACCCCGTTACACGGGGTTTTGGTAGGATTTATTCCACCGTGTTTTTAATAATGTTATCCCGTACGGGATAACATTATTAAAAGAGAGGGGCTATTCCGGGAGTTATTCCTCGACGAGGCGGAGGGCGTTTATGCGGGCGTGGTTGACTGCGATGTTCATGTTTTCGTTGTCGGGTCGGAAGTCGAGGGTGACGGTATGTTGGCCGGGAGTAAGATGTACTCTGACGGAGTTCGACCAGCCATATTCTTCCCAGTTGTCGCGGCCGCGCTGGGGCATGACGATGATGCCGTCACGATGTCCATCCACCGACAGAGTGCGGATAGCGCACTTGTTTTCCGTATTCACCGGTCCGTTGCCGTTGGCATAGCGCACGCTTATATAGTAGTCTCCCTCTTTTTCGACTGTCACGGGTATGTTCAGTACCGTAGTCTTGTCGTTGTCGCTTACAGGAATATTGACAAGAATCTCCGGACGGGTAGAACGGGGCTCGGATGCGAAACTCTCCACGCCGCCGTCGCTGACCCCTATCACCTGGTATTCTCCCGGTGCGGAAGCATCGTAGGTAGTGGCGCGAGTCTCGGCTATTTTTTCGCCGTCCTTCACAATTATATAATGATTGATATATTCGATGGGATTCCATGTAAGTGTCGTACCCTCCAGCCAGGCGATCGGAGTTATCGGAGTACTCATCTGCGGAGCGTGATTTACGCCTATCGGCTCTATTTCGTTATCGGCCATGACGATCTCCACCTTCATATTTCCCTTGGCTTTCTTGGCGGCGATAAAGGGAGCCTGCTCCTTACCGTTTACCTTGAAGGATTTTATCTTATCACCGTATCCGGAGATGGTGATATCCAGCGAAGCATCGCGATATTTGAAATTGTCGAGGGTGCGTGTTCCGGCAAGGGCCTTCGGCACAAAGGGATGGAAGGCCAGCCCGTCTTTCTGGAAATCAATGCCGAAAAGGATCTTATGCGTCAATGCGATATTGCCGCTCAGACACCAGAGCATATTGGAGGAATTGAGTTCGGTAGCGATATCACCGTTTTCAAGATTGAAATTCTCCTTGTTGGTAGCGAAAAGGGCTGCCGGGCGGAATACACTTCCGATCGCCTCCATCACTCCCTCTTCATTTCCGGCCTTGGCGTTAGCCAATCCCCACCAGGCACCGACCCACGGCCAAAGCGACTTATTATGGTAGGAGGGTATATCCGGAATAGAAGGATAGAAGACAGCAGCTCCGAAAGGAGTCGTAGGATTGGAGGCCGTGATCTTCTTAGCACGCTGCGGATCAGCTATGTCCCACATTATTGCGAGCGACTCGCCGAGTGTCTCCGCGCGGGGATTGGTCAGCATATTGTCGCGGCCGTAGAGATACATTGCATAATACCCCTTATCGTCAAGCCAGAGATGCTCATTGATGCCTTTGGCAATCTTTTCAGATTCCGCAAAGGCTTCCTTGGCCACCTGCTTATGCCCTAAGATAGTCGCGATCTCGCTGAGTATCTTCCAGGCCTCGGCGTGTACGACGGAAGTTGACAGGGTCTCCGTATTATATATGTCGGCCGTCTGCATCCAGCGGGGATGACTCTGCTCGCGCCAGTCGATGAAAGAGGTCTCTCCCTTTACCAGACCCGTCTCGGTTCCGTAGAAGGCTTCGCGGTCAGTCTCCAGAGAGCGCTTTATAATAGGATATATATATTCGAGCCATTTCTTATCCCCTGTAACTTTATAGACTTCCCATGCGGCTACGGTCCATATCTCGCGGTCGGTAGATACGGGCCACGCACCGCCCGAACCTGTATCCTGAATTATGCGGCCTAACGGATCCACTTTCTTCATAAGGGAAATCTTCGAGGCTTCAGGCTGCATATATGCCATGGACAGGAGAATGGAATAAGAGACGTCGCGGGTCCATACGCCGGCCCATTCTTTACCGGTACGCAGCGTTGTGTCGGGTTCTACAGCATTTACCATCTCGTCCAGACCCATGTTATAGATAGCCTCATGGAGGCGATTGGGGGTCTTCAGCTGCGGATAGGAAGATATATCGTTCTTGAGTTTCCATTCCTTATCTATCCCCATGTAATAGCCGGGCTGAGCAGAATAGGTGGAGATTATTTCAAAAGGAGAAGGGGCGGTAGCCATGAAGGTACCCTGGGTAATGGTATCTCCATGCCAGGTATAGGCCGGAGTCTCCACTATCACCTGCGCGCCGAGCAAAGCCGGAGCCGCGCTAACCAGGGAGCATAAAAGAAGTCTTTTCATCAGTATTTGTCTTAGTTATTTTTTAATTTCATCAGAAGTCGGAATAGCAAGTTTTTCGGGAGGAGCAAAGCGGCTAAGGCGCCCATACGATTCTTCATCCTTATCTCATTATTAGCCAATTCCTGACGGGCATGGTTGCGGATGAAGCGGTAAGTGCTCTCAATCTCCTTATCCGCGTCAAAGTCAAGTTCGGAATAATGGCGGAGCATCAGCTGAAGCATATTGAAATTGGCGGCAAAGCGCCGGTCTACGGCCGCCGGAAGCAATTGCGGATAATGCTTTTCCATATAATCGCAAATCCTTCGCGTCACTTCCAATACTATCAGCCGACGGCTGTCGAACGTATGGATGATACTGCCGCTCCGTTGCCTATACAGATATATCACCTGATTTCCGGAGGCAATCATTTCTCCTTTAAGGAGCAGACGGAAAAATATATCGAGGTCCTCATAGAGTTCCCCCTCTATAAATCTCAGGTCGTTGAAGAGGCTCCTGCGGAAGAGTTTACCGCATAGGGAAGCCTCCAGGCCGGTCTGATAGAGACTGAGGCGTACCCCCTCTTCCGGGGTAAGGATTCTTCCCTTTCCGGCCTCCAAGGCAGCCTTAATATTTTGCGGAGTCTTCTTTTTAAGCAGCTTGCTTATATTTCTGTCTCCATCCTCAAATCTCTTTATCTCTCCGCAGGAGACAGATATATCCGCCCGCAGCATCATCATTTCTATGAGATATTGCAGGGCGTCCGGAGAGATCATATCGTCAGCATCAAGAAAAAACAGGAATTCACCCCGGGCCATTTCTATCCCCATGTTCCTGATGGCGGCTACTCCCTTATGCTCGGAATATATACTCCGTATGCGCGAATCCTTGCTCGCCATCTCATCCATGATAGCCTGCGTCGCGTCCACGCTCCCGTCGTTGATAAGCAGCAGTTCCCAGTCGGTATAGGTCTGGGCCATGACCGTCTCCACAGTGGAGCGCAGCCATGGCTCGCAATTATATGCCGGCGTGATGATGCTTATCATGGATTTTGTGATTAAGAATCTTATATGCTTCCCAAAGGGCTATGCCCGTGCTGACAGCTACATTAAGGGAGTGCTTTATCCCATGCATGGGTATCTCTACGGCGTAGTCGGCAAGATCTACTATCCGCTGATCTACCCCATTTACTTCGTTGCCCACTACGAGCAATATCTCCCTCTCCTTATTATCTTTTCTTACCTCTTCAATAGCCCGGTCCAGTTCCTGCAGAGGGATACTCTCATGGATCTGCTCCAGAACAAAGATGGCCGTCCTCTCCTTCTTCAGTCGCTTCACTTCCGCTACCGCATCTTCTACGTAACGCCAGCTTACGCTCTCTTCGCTTCCGAGAGCGGTCTTTGAAATCTCGGCGGAAGGAGGCGCGGGAGAAATACCGGCCATGATCACTTCCTTTACAAGGAAAGCATCGGAAGTGCGCAGCATTGAACCTATATTCTGGCCCGACCTGACATTGTCGGCCATGAGCAGAAGGGGAAGTTTACGGAGATGACGATAATCATCGCGACTTATCCGCGTAAGATCTACTATATTCTTCTTATGCATCATGAGAGAGCCAGCATCCGCTCTATCGGACGCAGAGCCTTGCGGGCAAGTTCGGGTTCCACCTGTATTTCCGGGCTCTCTGTCAGCATACAATCATAGACCTTGCGGAGAGTATTGAGCTTCATGTAGTCACATTGATTACACTGACATTCCGCATCCTCGGCCGGAGCCGCGAGGAAGGTCTTATGCGGACATTTATTACGCATCTCGAAGAGTATACCGCTTTCCGTCACCACTATATATTCCTGTGCGTCATCGTTGGCCGCGAACTCCAACAGCGCCGCCGTCGAACCAACCTTATCTGCTATCAGCTGCAAGGGACGCTTGCACTCCGGATGCACCAGTATCTTCGCGCCCGGATGCGCTTTTTTCATTTCGAGAATCTTATTCAAAGAAAAACGTTCATGGACGTGGCAGGCGCCGTTCCATAGAAGCATATTGCGGCCCGTCACCGTATTTATATACCCTCCGAGGTTCTTGTCGGGACCGAATATGATCTTCTCATCTTCGGGGAGCGAGTCGATTACCTTTCGCGCGTTGCCGGAAGTGACGACGATATCCGTATGGGCCTTGACGGCAGCCGAAGTGTTGACGTAGCTGACGACCGTATGGTCAGGATGGGCCGCTACGAACGCCGCGAACTCCTCCGGATCGCAACTATCGGCCAGTGAGCAACCGGCTTCCGCATCCGGAATGACGACCTTCTTATCCGGACATAGAATCTTGGCCGTCTCCCCCATGAAATGAACCCCGCACATTACTATCATATCCGCATCCGTCTCAGCGGCCTTGCGGCCCAGAGCCAGAGAGTCACCGATGAATTCCGCTATCTCCT
>CAYTOR010000087.1:0-9358 GCA_964439505.1 uncultured Sangeribacter sp. | reverse complement strand
TCTCAAACACCAGTGGAGCAATCCGTGCCGGTTCGACCCCGGCTCAGGGTACAGCAAGAGGATTCTCGATTCGAGAATCCTCTTTTTTTCGGTAAGCATGGAGGTGACGCCAACCAAGTAGGGGCGCAATACATTGCGCCTACGCGGGAAGGGGTATTCTAAACCTGGATTTTAGTAAGAATTGGTAATTCTCTGTGGGCGCAATGTATTGCGCCCCTACCTGTCGAATCCTCTTTTTTGCTTTTGAAGTGGCAAAATGGTGATGATTGATTACAAAAATGAGGGGAAGAGGTTGCAAAATGTAAGTGAAATGTAGAAAAAAGAAGAATTGTTGAATTTTATTGTTAAAAGTTATTGTATTTTATAAATAATTGCTTAACTTTGCGAATCGGATGTCTGATAACGTGGCTGATTCCAAAAGGGATGAAGTTTCGAAGAAAGAAATCCCGGAGGGGATGAAGTATCAACGAAGCGGAATTCTGAAAAGGAGAAAAGTCTCGAAGAAACATAATCCCAAAAGGGATGAAAGATTCGACCGGACGGAATCTCAAAAAGGATTCAGTTGCGGGATTGGATATTCGGAGAAGAATCAATACTACAAACATTCATTCCATTTTACGGTCTTGATGCCGATTGGCCGCTATACGGCGCGGAATCAGGTCAACGATATTCACTTAAACTGTTACTATATGAAGAAATGCTACTTCTTTGCCGCCGGTCTTTCGGCGCTTGCTCTTACTCTTGGCTCTTTGGCTGTGACCGCCGGTCCGAGTTCGACGCTTCCCTTTGCTTCAGGTGTATCTGTACTTGCTGACGCATCCCTGACGCCTGTCAGCGTCAAGCCTGCCAACAACAGTACGGTAGCCCTCTGGAATGCTCCGAAGGTCGTCACTTTCCTTTTTGCAGATGACATATCCGTGGTCCGCGACGGCGGGGCAAAGGCCATGATCGTCACTCCCATGATGTTTGGCGGAGGCTACACGGTGCAGAAGGAGATCCTCGCCTCCGACGAGGGCGCGCTCTATGTGGATCCTTTCAATCCCCGACAGCTCATGCTGAATGTCTCGGATTTCGAATTCGAGGATAAATCCACAGGCTATACCATCATGCTCGAAGAAGGCCTGATATCCTCCAACGGCGTTCTGAATGCTGAATGTCAGACCCATTTGCTGCTCGTCAACACTCCCCAATATACGACCGTTCCCGCTTCCGGCACGACCCTGGCGATGGCTTCGGAATTCGACAACATCACGGTGACATTCTCCGGCGAACTGACAACCCTGAATTTTGCGGAGGATAAAGTATCGCTGCGTCCTGTCGTGAAACTCTACCAGGTAGAGAACGGAGTCCGCACGCAAGTCGGCAAATATACTGCCGCGATCGACGGCCTCAATCTCAATCTGACACTTGACGGCGCCGCTCCCGAAGCAGGGGGTGCTGGCGTCACCTACGAAGTAGAAGTTCCCGCCGGTCTTCTCAACTTCCTTAACCATGAAGACTATGCCGGCGGCAACGTGACGATTCTCATCGACGATCTCAAGCTTTCACAGTCGACAGTGGAATGGGGTGAGATCTCCGACTATATCGGGCTTTCACTCCCGACAAGTCTTGAGGCCAACCGTTACAATACAGTTTCGGCCTTCGGTAACGTTGGTATGGGCGTAGTCGGATTCGGCCTCAAGACTGCCGATTTCGTCGGCATCAGCAATGCAGCCCCTGTCACCTATACATATCAGGCTGAGGAGAACGGCGAAGCCGAACTTCTTACAAGCATTCCGACAGCCGAGAACGGAAGAATCCTCTTCATGAGCCGCGGCGCGCTCGATGACTCCGGTCTCCTCACCTTCCCCGCAAGCCACTTCATGTACTTCATGATGGCCGGCGACGAAGAGGGCACGATCGACGAGGAGGTTCTCCCCAAATTCAAACGCGAAGGCTACTATACCATCACTATTCCCGACGGAGCCTTCATGGCCGAGGATAAGATGCTGAAAGGTACTTCCATCACATTCCATTACGTAGCCGAGGGTGGCGCGAAGGAATATGAATACGAACTCACTCCCGCCGACGGGGCCGAGTTCACTAAGGCAGCCGAAGTGTTCGGTCCTAACGGCACGGGCATCATCCTTAAGTTCAAGGACTGCTCATTCGTGGACTGCGACACCAATCCCGCGACCCTGACTATGCCCGACGGTACGGTATTGAAGAAAAACTCTCCCTATACTTCCAACATCGATCAGTTCAAATGGACATTCGGTACAGCGACTACCAACTGGACAGATGGCACTTACACTTTCACCGTTATCAAAGGTAAGATCGGTATCGACATGGGTTGGGCCGACGAATGGGACGGCGAAGAAGGTAACTTCGATGGTCTGACTGCAGTATATAAGGTACAGGACAGCAGCGTGATGGGCGTAACTCTCATCGGCGTTGAGGCTGCCGACAGCTATACCGTCTATACTCTTAGCGGAGCCGTGGTAAAAGAGAATGTTAAGGCTGAAGGACTTCTCGATCTCGAACCCGGTCTCTATATCGTCAACGGCAAGAAGACGATCGTACGCAAATAATTCCAGAAAAGATATGCAATTCCGGTGATATTTTCTTTATCACCGGGATTGCTTCCCTATTTATAAAAAGTGAAGTACTTGTTTATAATAGTACTAGCTTAAACTATGATATACATAATCAACCATAATACAAACTAATCTCTAATTTTATGAGAAAGAAACATTTACTTTCGGTTGGCGCGCTTGCATTGGCGCTCGGTCTGGGAGTGGCGGCAATGAATGCCGGAAGCCTTCTTTCGCTTCCCTTCGCAGCCGTGCTGACAGCCGATGAGCCGACCGTGACGTATCTCACTTTCAAGGAAGCGATTCCGGCAAATGAGAGCATCATCCCGAACTGGCAGAACATGCAGGAATGTACGTTTGAATTCACCAACGACAGCCCCGGCACATTCCCCGGCATCGAGGTCAATTCTGAATGCACGGAGAAAATCCAGGTGCAGCGTTCCACTACCGGCACCTTCTATGACGACAGCACAATCTGGGAAATCGACCCGACCGACAAGAACGCGGTCTATGTAGACTCCAAGTATCAGGGACGTCTACATGTTGTATTCCCGGCGCCTCTTACACTCTTCAGCTCGGCTTCCTCCTTCACATATTACAAGGTGATTCTCCCCGAAGGACTCGTATGCAAGGCCCGAGGCGTAGAGGTTACCCCTGAAGGCGACGACTCAGGCGAAATCCAGCTCAACAAGAGCGTTTCAGTGGAATATACTGTCAAGAAGATGGCATCCTACACCACCACTCCGAAGAGCGGTGCGACGGTTGCAACTCTCTCAGGAGGTCTGCAGAATGTGTCGGTCAATTATGAAGAAGGCGCGACCGTCTCTCTTACCGACAACAGCGCCAAGGCAAAGCTTTATCTTGTAAATCCGGCTGCCTCACCGGCAGAAACCGAAGTCGGAACCTACAGCATTTCTGTTGCCGACACTAAGGTCAATCTGACGTATGATTCTGAAGATCAGCCCGCACTCACTACTGGTCAGCAGAAATATAAGATCGTAGTTCCTGCGAATGTACTTGAAGTTAAGCAGTCAGGAGCGTTCTGGGGCGATTCAAATCAGGAGATCGTCATCGAAAATCTCGGTCTTGTCTTCATGGATATCAATGCTCTGGAACTCATTGACGTTCCGGAAGCCGGTTCCGAAGTTCCCGTGAAGGAGATCCCGCAGGAATTCATCGTGGCCTTCCCCGTGCCGATGAACTTCGCGAACAAGAATGTATCATTGTATTGCGAAGGTAGCACTCTCGCTGTTGCCAACTACAAGGGCGTAGCCGCTCCCAATGGTATGTCTGTGACTTACACAATGGTCCCGGGTACTTCCGCTACTTCAAAAGTTGGTCGCCCTGAATGGTGGTCAAACGGTAAATATTACTTCAGATTCCCGGCAAGCAGCTTCACAGAAAAGAGTTCCGGCAAGGCAAGCCCGCAGATGGATACTCCCATGTGGAATGGTATCGACGGTATCACAGTCGATCCGTTCACTTATATGACATGTAACGTTTCCCGTACATTCTATGAGAACGGTGCAAAAATAACCCCCAGCCCCGAGATTGAATTCAAGGATGCGGCCATGAGTGCAATTCCCGCAAAAACCGGTGTAGGAGAATGGGTAATCCGTTTCCTCGTGACTTGTAAGCCTAACGTTGAGAATACTACCGCCAAGATCCGCCTCATGAAGGAGGGTCAGGCTGAGCCTCTCTTCGAGGAAGGCACGAGCGACAAGGTAGGCGGGCTGCACCACCTTTGGAAGAATGGTACTGCTCCTTGGATGTCCAAGACCGAAGAAGCAATCGCTAATGTGACTTCATGGAACGTTTACTACGAAATGACAGACGAGCCTTGGTATGATGCAAATGCCGCAGGCTCACAGAAATACCGTAAATATGGTTTCCTCAAGACTCCGGGTAACTATACCCTCGTGGTTGACGAAGGATTCTTCATTGACAAGGATGGCGTGCCCTCTCAAGCGGTGGCTGCTCCTTTCACTATCATCGGTGATATTGAGGCTACCTTAGCTCCTGCTGACGGCGAGACCGTCGACGCGATTCAGACAGTGACCGTGACTTATCCTGAAGGTGCCACTGTCAGCGTTCCCGCTGATACCAAGCTTCAGCTTACCAGAAAATTCTCTACTTCAAGCAAGGATAAGAATCTTCCCTATTTCAACGTTACCGGATCCGGCAATGTCGTCACTCTTGAACTTGAAGAACCCTTCACAGAGTCAGGCACTGACTTCAAGGTCAACATCCCCGGCAATGTATGGCAGGTGACCTACGACGGTTCAACCCAGCCTAACGCCCAGATGGAGGCTTATTACAATGTCAACAGCGTACATCCCGGCACGCTGAATCCCGCGCCCAATATGGACGGCGAGCCTCTGCTCGGCACTGCCCTTAATTCTATCGTCTACACTGCTCCTACCTTGATCTCGGAAATCACCGGCAACGCATCACTCTACTATGTAGGTGAAGGCGAAGGCGAAAACCGTCAGCTCATAGCTTCTTATACCGCCAAACTCCCCACAAACTCGGAGGGTGACGCAGTGACGAGCAATGTAATCACCTGGACTACTACCGACGACCTTTCTAACGCCCCCGCCGGCAACTATGTATTCGAAATTCCTGAAGACGCTCTCAAATATGCAGGTTATACTACCAAAGTTACCGCTACAGAGCCCTTCACATTTGATTATAAGTTCAGAGATCCCCTGCCGAAGTTTGCCAATGTCTTCGCCAAGGTTGACCCGACTTCCAACGTAGTTTACACTATCGCTAACGGCGGACATGGATTCAACACTATGGCATTCGAGTATAAAAATGCGCAGCTTCAGAAGGGTACAGCTCAGATCCAGCTCCTCTTCGAAGGCGAGAAGATTGCCGAGTTCGGTCTGTCAAGCAGCGCGGTTTATATGGAAGAGCCTATCGGTAATTTTGCCGGCATCCTGGAACTTAACTTCGAAGATGCGGTTGACTTCAACTTCGCTACTGTCGGCACATATACAGTCGTGATTCCCGACGGCCTCTTCACTCTTGAAGGCGAGGCTCTGGCCGGCGTCACTTACAATGTGTCAGTTGAGGTGAAACCCGTTGACTTCACCTATACTCTCGATCCTGCTGCAGGAAGCGAAGTTGAATCTCTTGAAGAGATCATCCTTACCTTCCCCAACGCAAGTGATCTTATGTATGCAAGCGACAAGACTCACCCCGTTGCCACTCTCACAAGCGAGGATGGCACTCAGGTGCTCAACTGCGTATATCCCAAACCTTCAGGCAACAGCCTGATCCTCAAGTTCGGTGACTCCAATACTGAATGGATCAAGGGTAAATATACTCTCACCGTATGCAATAAAGCCATCAATCTCGGCGATCCCCAGTGGGATGATTCCGAAGTTGAAACAGGCAACTTCGAAGGTCTGACTGCAGAATACACCTATACCGGAGCCGCTCACGTCGAAATGGGCAAGATCACGGACTACATCAATCTGGCTGTGCCCTCTTCAACTGAGGCTGACGTAAACAACACGATGTCCGGCATGGCAGTGCTTGGCTTCGGTCTTGCCACTACAGACTTCTCCGGAGTGGCCGGTGCCGACTTCCTGGAATATTATTACCAGGCTGACGCTACTGCTACCCCCGAACTCCTGACTACCCTCAATGCCGACAACTCCTCGCGTGTGATGATCTACGGAGGAGGCGCATGGGCTGACGATGAGTTCCCGACGTTTACTCCGGTGCGGAATCTCTTCCTCATGCTCGGCGGCGACGCTGACGGCGTTAATGAGGAAGACCTGCCTCTCTACACTCGTGAAGGCTATTACACTCTCGTAATTCCCGACGGTGCATTCAAGGCAGAAGGCAAGCTGCTCGAAGGCACTTCAATCACTTACCACTACGTAAATGAGATAGCTCCGTTCACCATGGACTATACTCTGACTCCCGATCCCGAAGCAACGATCACTGAGAATGTAGCCGCTACCTTCTTCAACACCGGTATCACCATCACGTTCCCCGAAGCTAATCAGATCGACTGCTACAACAGCTGCGCTACCCTGACAATGCCCGACGGAACTGTTCTTACCAAGGTTTCTCCGTCTACTAACTTCACGAATAACCTCACTTGGAAATTCGGTAAGGCTGATACCAACTGGATTAACGGTGTATACGAATTCGAGATCCTTCCCGGCAAGGTAGGCGTCAACATGGGTTGGTCAGAAGACTGGGACGGCAAGGAAGCCAACTTCCCCGGCCTCAAGGTTGTCTACAATGTCAATGTAGCTACAGGCATCTACATGATCGGCGTCGACAAGGCTGACTTCTACAATGTCTTCACTCTCGACGGCAAGGTTGTCAAGCTCAACGCCAAGGCTGAAAACATGCTCGACCTCGAACCCGGCATGTATATCATCAACGGCAAGAAAGCGATCGTACGCAAGTAATCGCTTCCCATCCTTTTAAAAAATCCCTGCTGATCATCCGATCAGCAGGGATTTTTTTTAACACTCTCTTTTGCCATGTCGGATTTTATGCTTATTTTTGTGAGTTAAAACTGCAATAACAGCAACATGAAAGAAAAGATAGGAAAGATCCTCTATTGGATTCTGTTGATAATCGTGTTCTTCCCGTTCAGCGAGTTCGGACTCCCGGACTTTGTCACTGCTCCCGTAGGCCTTGCGCTGGGCCTGGTTTTCGCGATTATCTTCGGCACTCCCTTTCCGAAGATCAACCGCGTCTTGTCGAAGACCTTGCTACAGGCATCGGTCGTAGGTCTCGGGTTCGGCATGAACCTTATCAAGAGTCTTCAGAGCGGGGCCGAGGGCATGATCTTTACCGTAGCATCGGTAATCGGAGTGATGGTCATCGGCATTCTTGTCGGCAATTACATGAAGATCAATTCCAAGACGAGCTATCTGATATCGGCCGGAACGGCCATCTGCGGGGGTTCGGCGATCGCTGCGGTCGGTCCGGTAGTGGGTGCGGACAAGAACGAGATGGCGGTTTCGTTGGGGGTAATCTTCATCCTCAATGCCATAGCCCTGTTCATCTTCCCTCCGATGGGTCATTTCTTCAATCTCTCGCAGACGCAGTTCGGCACATGGGCAGCCATCGCCATTCATGACACGAGCTCGGTAGTCGGTGCGGGCGCCGCCTACGGCGCGGAAGCCTGCGATCTGGCTACGCTGATCAAATGTACTCGCGCGCTCTGGATCATCCCCCTGGCCTTCTTTACGATGTGGTTCTTCCCCAGACTGACGGCCCGACAGGCCAAGGCTCAGGGGACGACGCAAGAAGAAGGGAAAGCGAAAGTGTCGATTCCATGGTTTATCTTCTACTTTGTCCTGGCCATGGTAATCAATACTTATACCCGCGATGCTGTATCTTTCCTTCCGGAGGTCTATGACTTCATCTATGCTTTGGCGCGGAAATGTCTTGTAGCCGTCCTCTTCGCTATCGGCGCGGGACTTAGCTTGAAGGTCATCAAGTCGGTCGGAGTGAAGCCTCTGATTCAGGCTGTAACGCTCTGGATCTGCATCGGCGCCGTCAGCTTATTCGTAGTGATGACTACGATGGAGTGATGTCGGTAGGCGTGGGCGCAATTTATTGCGCCCCTACATGATTTAACGGAATCAATAATATGGATGTACTGAAATATGGATGTACTGACTTACGTAAAGCGTAATGCTAACCTATCGACCCTGACGCTCGGGGTAGGCACAGTATTTGCCGGCACGGCAGCCGCCGCGATACGTGGCAATATGGAGATACTCCCCGCCATGTTCTGCCTGCTCTTCGTCATCTTCGCGCAGCTATGTGCCAATTTCGCGCATAATTACTTCGCGGCGTCGAAGTATTACGACAATCTGCCGCGGCCGCGATATTCCGTGACACCCCACGATGTGAAGAATAAACTCGATGTCCGGGTTCTTCGTGAAGCTTCGTTCGCATCCGGTCTTATGGCAACTTTCATCGGGTTGGGGATAATGACAACGTCGGAAACGCCGTTGATAATAATCGGGATCGGTATCATTATCGTAGCGGTCAACTATCTGCTGAACTTTGGCAAGAATCCGGCCTTCGGGAAGCCCTATACGCTGATTTTTACCTGGCTTTTATTCGGCCCGATCGGTGTAATCGGCACGGCGATGGTGCAGTTCCAGCACGAAGCGGCAACGCTATGGAGCTTTTTCGACCATGCTCCCAGTCTTTTCTTAGGGCCGGCGATGGGATTCCTGGCCTGCAACGTCCATCTGTCGTACAGTTACAGTATGTACCGGCTTGATCCGAAGCGGGTATCCCGCGGGATGACCTATATCTGGGGACCGCGCATAGTCGAGATTCTCTTCTTCCTCAACGGCCTCTTCATGTTGGGTTTGATAGTATTCAAGGTATTCTTCCTGGATTACAACCGCCCCGAGTTAGCGGTAGTCCCGGCGTTTGTGACTTTCGCGCTCAATACGTATATCGGCATCCGGATGCGTTTCGTCCCGGTAGGAGAATTGCAGCATTTGACGATGATGGTAAAGGTCAATTATCTTCTTATGGGCGTCGTGACCTTCATCATCTGGTGGTGGATAGGTCTTCCCGACGATTCTATCCGCACGTTCTTCTGATCCCTGCAGAGGTAACGCCTGAAAGGGGGATGGGGAGAAGAGAGTATAAGAAGAGAGTAGACAAGAAATAAAAAGTTGGGGAAAAATTTGGAGATACGCGAAAAAATGCGTAACTTTGCAGACGCAAAACGGAATCGGGGTGTAGCGCAGTTGGTAGCGTGCTACGTTCGGGACGTA
>CAYTOR010000086.1:0-9391 GCA_964439505.1 uncultured Sangeribacter sp. | reverse complement strand
GGGACCTCCGGGTTATGAATCCGACGCTCTAACCAACTGAGCTATCCCGCCGCTTGTAGGCTCTCTTGCCGTTTTGCGAGTGCAAAGTTACGCAGATTTTTTGAATTGACAAAATATTTAGCTAAAAAAGTGACATTTTTTTACTAATTTTGTGGTCAGTCAAAGTCTCAAACGGCACCGAACGTGGGCCTTTTTACTGTCGAAGGGACGTATAGTATTTAATATGAGTAAAATACGACAAAATATAATTTTCTATATATGCGCCTGTCTTTTTTTGGTTACTCTGACGGGATGCTTTACCGGCATTGAGTCGACTAAGAAGATCAAGATGAGTCGTGAGGAAAAAAGAAGTCTTGAGCCGACGGCAGAGGAGTTGTTTCTGAACGATATCAAGGCGACTCCTCATACTTCATGGCCGGTCGGGAAGGAATTCATCGTAGTCGGTCGGCGCGGGTCGGTGCTGTTCGAACCTCGGAGAATAGTCAGTGGTAATTATCAACTCGAGCCAGGGGATACCTTGCGGTTCCTTGAATCCCGAATGTCTCGCCAACCTGACGGCCTTTCTATTCCCTCCCTGACTTTCGCACGAGGTGAAGACCAATTCCGGTATATACCTTCCGGCAAGTCCTTTTCTGAAGGAATTTTGAGTGACGCAATTCCGGGATTGATAGATCCCGTGATGTTAGAAGCCGTAGGCTCCCGAATGAGAGGAAAGGCGTTCTGGACCCGCAATACCTTAAGGGAGAATGAAGCGGGGGATCGAATTGAGGGAAAGAAATTCGAGCGCATAGATGTCATAGACGTTCAGCCCGGGAATATGGTTTTCCCTATTATGGTGATTTTTAGGGATTCGCAGAATAGGAACTGCAGAATGTATCTTAATTTCGGAAATACCGGCAAGGATTCAAGAAGTTTTGCAAATATGCTTCGTCTGACGGATCCTCGCGGCGACTATCCTGCTATAGCAGATAATGTATGGGAAAATATAATGGCCGGCAGAGTTGAAACCGGGATGACACGTGAGGAGTGTCGGCTTGCGAAGGGTAATCCTTCCGACGTCAATGCCGGGCATGACTACCAGCATACTCTTCTGATATGGAGTTATCCTGACGGCTCCGTCCTTTATTTTGTCGACAATATCCTGCGGGGCGTAAATTCGGTTCCGGAGGGGTTTTAAATAAAGTTTTATGATTATGGAAATCAAAAAAGATTACGATATAACTCGGTTTACGACTTTTGGTATTCCTGCTAAGGCTGCTTACTTTGCTGAATATTCAGATGTCAATCAACTTATCAAGATATGCCGCTCGGAGGAATACCGCCGGAATCGGGTACTTCATATCGGAGGAGGTTCGAATCTTCTGTTTATTCGGGATTTCAACGGACTGGTCCTTCACTCCCGGATAAAAGGGATTAAGGTCTATGATAAGGATGAGTCGACTACATTCGTAATAGCGGGAGCCGGCGAGAACTGGGAGAAATTCGTTGACTTTTGCGTCGCCGAGGGATTAGCCGGAGTAGAGAATATGGCCGGCATACCGGGGGAAGTCGGTGCGGCCCCGGTCCAGAATGTCGGGGCATACGGAGTCGAAGCGAAGGATGTCATCCATGCTGTCGAATGTCTTGACAGGGAGACCTTGCAGGTTGTCAGATTCAGCAATGAAGAGTGTGGGTTTGCATATCGCAATTCAAACTTCAAGACTGTCTGGAAAGACAGATACTATGTCCTTCGAGTGAGTTTCCGTCTCAGAAGATCCGTCAAGGCTGAGAATGTAGAATACGGAGGTCTTAAGCGTCTGCGTGAAGAATCCGGACAGGAGGATATAACGATCCGCAAGGTACGGGATTACGTCATTAATATCCGCAACACCAAACTTCCGAATCCTCATGAGATTGGCAGCGCGGGGAGTTTCTTCAAGAATCCTATCGTAAGACGCAAATACTATGAGATGGAGATGCTGAATCTTGATAGTTCAATTCCGCATTACGATCTTGAAGACGACGAAACGCACGTTAAGATTCCTGCCGGTTGGCTTATCGAGCATGCCGGGCTGAAGGGGGAAAGACGGGGAGGGGCAGTAGTCTATCCCGGGAATTGTCTGGTTATCGCCAATGAAGGGGGAGCAACGGCAGAGGATGTAGTTTTGTTAGCGGATGAGATCGTACATCGTGTCAACCGGGCCTTCCATGTCCCTCTCGAGCCTGAGGTAAACTTCATTGACTCTGCGATAAAAGTGACTGTCTTAGGCAGCGGCACGAGCAAGGGCGTTCCCGAATTGATGTGTGACTGCGGAGTATGCAAGTCCGAAAATCCTCTGGATCATAGGTTGCGAGCTTCCGTTTTGGTAGAAACGATGGGAGTAAAGATTCTGATAGATGCTTCTCCGGATTTCCGTCAACAGGCGTTGAGAGTGGATCTACGGCATATTGATGGGGTCCTGATCACTCATGAACACTATGATCATGTCGGCGGAATAGATGACCTGAGACCATATTGTTTTTCCGGTCCGGTCGATATGTATATGAAGAAGGATGTCGAGGCCCACCTGCGTCAACGTCTTGACTATTGTTTCCGTTCCAACAAATATCCCGGCGTTCCGTCATTTGAGATTAATGAAGTTTCGGCGTCAAGACCCTTTTTCATCAAGGGCGTAGAAATCCAACCGATAGAAGTTTTCAATGGGAAATTGCCTATCTTAGGGTTCCGTATAGGGAAGTTCGGTTATATTACGGATGCCAAGAGTATCCCGGAAGAAGAGAAAGAGAAGTTGGAGGGACTGGATGTCTTGATCGTGAATGCCTTGCGCGAACGCGATCACTTCGCCCATTTCACTATCAAAGAAGCCCTCTCGCTTATAGAAGAGGTAAAACCGGTGAAAGCCTATCTGACTCACCTCTGCCATGAAGTAGGTCATCATCAGGCCTTCGACTCATCGCTTCCTCCCAATGTTTCCCCGGCTTACGACGGCCTCCAAATTCTCATCCCCTGACACTGAAAGAGGTTCTACGGCATCACCGCTTGAGATTCCCCCGCACATTCGTTTGAGAATTCGCGGGCATCGTTGCTTGAGAATTCGCGGGCACCGTCGTTTGAGAATTCGCGGGCATCGTCGCTTGAGAATTTTAGAGAGATGCAAAAAACAATGGACGCGCAAATTATATTGCGCGTCCATTTGATTTTATATCGGGGATTGAATTTATCTTTTTATTTCAGCTTGAGGGTTTGACCTACTTTGATGCGCTCGTCGTCAGTCATGTTGTTGAGCTTACGCAGAGTGGTTGTTGAGAGACCGTAAGAACGGGCGATAGCAGCGAGAGTATCCCCTTTCTTCACGGTATATGTTGTCTTTTCGGCGGCAGAAGTATAGGGGTTGGTGCCGGTTTCGTTCTTTGCAAGCTGACGAGAGGGAGCAAAGTTACGCGGTTGTTGGTAAGTCTGCTTTGTGAAAGTATATGTGTCAGTGTGCGTAGTCTGGTTGGCGAAGTCGAAGATAGCGGCCGGGTTGATTGCGTATCCCATATATCGGGTCTCGAAGTGGAGGTGCGGACCGGTGGAGCGGCCTGTTGAGCCACCCAGACCGATGGGGTCGCCGGCTTTCACTGTCTGATTGGGCTTAACAAGATGTTTGTTGAGGTGACCGTAGACAGTTTCCAATCCGTTGGGGTGGCGAATGATAACATAGTTGCCGTACCCTTTAGCTTCGTAGTTGGTAAGACGGATTTTACCGTCAAAGGCTGCCCTTACGGTATCGTTCATCCTCAAGCCGATGTCAACGCCTTTGTGCATACGTCCGAAACGAGGACGGAAACCGTAGGCGGAAGTGACTTTGCCGGGGTGGGGCATGTGATATCCGGTCACGTTGATGACGGCGGAATTAGGCACGTCAGATTCTTTGAAGGGATTTACCGAGCGGCTGTTCCATCCTTCGGTATATATGTCAATCTCAGGTTCGATATCATCGTAGAGGTCTACGAATGATGACTGGTCGATAAGTTTTATCTGGTCTTTAGCAGTTGCATTTTTTGCGAGGAGGTCTTTATGGGCTGCGGAATGAGCTCCGGTCTTCTTGGTCTGGGCTGCGGCGGGCAGGACTGTCATCAGGGCGGCTGCCGCTATAATACAGATTTTTTTGAAGTTCATGATCTTTTACCTTAAGAAGAGAGAGAGGTAGATAATTTTGAGAGAGAATTTATATTTAAATTAATTGTCTAAAAAGGCGGAGAACTTCCGCGTCGGGATTATCATTTCAGTTCATCCTCACCATAGAAGAAGCGGATATTTGACGGAGTATAGTCGAATATCTCTTCCGGACGGAAGAACCGATTGATTTCTATCAGTGCGTTTTCAGGCGAATCGCTTGCATGTACGATATTGGCTTGTCCGCTCATGCAGAAGTCGCCGCGAAGGGTTCCGGGGGCTGCGTTGCGTCCGTTGGTCACGCCGGTCATCGTGCGGAATACACTGACGACATCAACCCCTTTAAGGCACATTACAATTACCGGAGAAGCAGTCATTGACTCTACAATGGAAGGGAAGAAAGGCTTGTCGACCAGATGGGCATAGTGCTCACGAAGTATTTTTTCGTCAAGCTGCATCATCTTCATGCCGGTGATAATCAAGCCGCGGTCTTCAATGCGTTCGATAATGCGGCCGATAAGTCGGCGTTCCACTGCGGATGGTTTGAGAATGACAAGAGTCTGCTCCATGTTGTAATTTTTTGAGTTTTCCTGTATATGCACTCTTGGAAACTACCCTAAAAAGTAATTTACAAGAGGATTTGAAGTTAATTTTAAGTAGGAAACTGTTAATGTTTTTTGACATTTTTCAGATTCCGATGCTCAAAACTACAAAATTTCAACGCTTTGCCCAAGAAATATGCAAGTTTTTTTCGTTAAAATTTCTTATTAGTTCTTTTAGTCCCTCTATAAAGTGTTGATTTATTTTGGATTATATAGAAAATATGTTGTATGACATGTTTTTAGGAGCGGTGCACAGTCTCTTTTTATGTGTGCAAAATTTCAGGCATGTTGAATGTTAAGGAATGTTAATAGAAGTCTAATCATTTAATACCGTGCATGATGCAATAAAAGAGAATAGATGAAGTAGCCATCTCATAAAGAAATAAGCTCCACCTTTGAGGGGTGGAGCTTATAGATGTATGGTAAGAAGTATGGAGTCTTACTGGAGAGGTTCGAGCTGAACAGTGAAGTGGCGCATGAGCTCAGTTTCCCATACGATCTTCACGCCGCGGGTTATTTCATGGCGGCGGTCGTAGACATTCTTAAGGGCGGCTGCGATGACGTCCATGTGGTTGTTGGTATAGGTACGGCGGCAGATGCAGAGGCGCAGGAAGTCATTGCCACCGAAGCGGTTTTCGCGTGTGATAGGATCGCGGTCGGCGAGGATATAACCGATTTCGCAGCCGCGTACTCCGGCTTCGCGGTAAAGTTCGATGGTGAGTGTCTGTGCGGGGAACTCTTCTTTGGGAACTCTGTCGAGCACCTTGTCAGCGTCGATAAATACGGCGTGACCGCCTACGGGACGCTGATAGGGAATACCGTATTCGTCAAGTTTCTTGGCGAGGTATTCTACCTGCTTGATACGGGTCTGGAGCATGTCGAACTCAGTGTTTTCGTCAAGTCCGACTGCCAATGCTGCCATATCGCGGCCGTTCATACCGCCATAGGTAAGGAATCCTTCGAAGGGGATACAGTATTTCTTGGCGCCTTCGTACCAGTCTTCCCAACGGGTAGCGATGAAGCCGCCCATGTTTACAAGGCCGTCTTTCTTTGAGGACATTGTCATGCCGTCGGCCAATGAGAACATTTCGCGGCAGATTTCCTTGATTGTCCAGTCTTTGAATTCGGGCTCGCGGGTCTTGATGAAATATGCGTTTTCAGCGAAGCGTGCGGAGTCGAAGATGACGCGTTTGCCATACTTGTCGGCTAAGGCGCGGACGCCGCGGAGGTTTTCCATGCTTACGGGCTGACCACCGGCGGTATTGTTAGTGATGGTTACGATGATGAAGGGCACCTTGTCGCCATATTCCTGAAGGGCTTTTTCGAGTTTGGCAATGTCGACATTGCCCTTGAAGTCATACTCAAGCTGAGTGTCTTTGGCTTCGTCGATGGTGCAGTCGATTGCAAATGCCTTGCGGGATTCGATATGACCCTTGGTAGTATCGAAGTGAGAGTTGCCGGGAACGTAGTCTCCTTCATGAACGAGATGGGAGAAGAGAACGTTTTCGGCAGCGCGGCCCTGATGGGTCGGGATCACGTATTCAAATCCTGTGATGCGGTTGATTACGTCTTTAAGTTCGAAGAATGAGCGTGCTCCGGCGTAAGATTCGTCGCCGGTCATCATAGCGGCCCATTGACGGTCGGACATTGCGCCTGTGCCTGAATCAGTCAGACAGTCGATGTAGACGTAGTCGCTCTTGAGCATGAAGACGTTATAGTGAGCCTCCTTCAGCCATTTTTCGCGTTCTTCGCGGGTACTTTTACGGATGGGCTCGATCATCTTGATTTTCCAAGATTCTGCAAAGGGAATTTCCATGATGTTTTGTTATAGTTAGATTTATGATTAGATTATCTTTATCAACCGCGAATAAGGATTTCAATTATTATCCCCGGCGCTACAAAGTTAACTAAAAAATCTCCATTATACAAAAAATATTACAAAAATATTAACAAAAAAATTTGGAGATTTCTTAATATATTGATACTCAGTATTTTTATTTCAGAGGTGTCACGGTGTAACCTGCCTCCCGGAGTTGATTGACAAGACCATTTTCTCCGGCAAGATGCAAGGCTCCTACTGCAATGAATGTCGGACGCTGATTGATGATGGCGGGGAGAACTTCGAGCCAGTTGCGGTTACGTGTTGCCAGGAGTGCTTCCATGAAGGCGGGGTCGGAGTCCTCACTTTCCGTAAGGGATATCAGTGTGTCGAGATCCCCGTCAAGATACGCTTTGTTGAGTTTTTGGCAGTTCTCTACAAGTTCAGAGGGATTATTGAGCAGTTCCTTCAGATCTTCGAGTTGCTTGGTGATCGGAGTAAAAGTGTAAAGCAGTCGGGCTTGCATATCCGGAGTTTCGAGGGGGATGATTTCCTTGCCATTTTCTTTTGCCATGATCTGGAAGGTAGCATCAAGTTGGGCATTGGGATCGAAGCCCGGGAGGGACTTCTGCATCTCGCCGAGACTGACCATTGCGGAAATGACCATCGGGCGCATCATGCCGAGTTGCTCGAGGGTTACACCGGGCATCGGGCTATAGGGTTCGAATTTCTGATTCAGGTCAGCTAATTCTTCCGGACTCAGCAGATTGGTCAGGGTGCTGTCGGCAGGGGCCATCATATATTGCTGCATTTTCATCGCCAGTTCCATCTGGGAGGCAGTCAGGTCGATTTCACCGACTACGGCTTTTGTGTTCTCCAAAGCCTTCTGCATCGAGGGATATGATTCCAAGATGGAGGACGGAGCGAGATGATGAGTCCCGAAGAGGTAAGAGGGCTCCGTGAGGCCGTTGCCTTCTATTTTATAGAATACCTGCGAATAAGCGCTCAGGCCGATGAAGAGAGAGAGGATGGTGAGAATTAGAGATTTCATTTTATTATCTGGAGTTAGTTGGGATATTGATGTCATAGACGGGTCTATACTTTACAAAATTAAGAAAAAATGGTGGAATTGACGAGAATAGTCTTGGAAAATATGGGGGTTTTGCGTAATTTTGTGGAAATAGAACAGAAATTGTTGGTCTGCCAACGTTCACCTCACGCAAAATTATATGGACAATAAGACCTTACTTGAATCCATTGCCTCACGGACCCGTCTGGACAAGACAAAAGTGCAGGATGTGATTGCCTCCTTCTGTCACGTCCTGGCTGATTCCTGTCTGGAGATGGATACTATCATCATACCGGGTTTCGGTCAGTTTGAAGCCCGGAAGAGGAAGGAGCGGATGACAGTTCATCCGGCTACCGGCCAACGGCTGATGGTGCCTCCAAAGTTAGTGATTAATTTCAAGCCTTCCGGCGTACTTAAATCCAAAATCTGAAGGTATGAATTCAAAGATTACATTGGCGCGTCTCGCTCAGATCGTGGCCACGAAAAGTGGAGTAGATCTGAAGGATTGCGAGGAAGTGCTTCGCCAGATGTTTAAAAACATATCTGCTTGTCTTGAGGGTGGAGAGTCAATCCGTATAAAAGGTTTCGGAACGTTTAAGATTTCTGCCGTGGAGGCCCGTAAAAGTGTCGACGTGACTTCCGGGGAAGACAATGAGATTCCGGCGCATAACCGAATCGTTTTTGTCCCGTCAAAAGAATTGGCCGCCGCCGTCAATGCTCCTTTCGACATGTTCGAGACCATAGTGGTTGAAGAGGGGATTCTGGAAGAAGAGCTTATACAGGCGGAAAGTGAGCCCGACAATCTCATGGCAACCTCTCTTAGGGAACAATTAATCCTCGAGGAGGAGAAGGAGGACAATCTGAAGAAAGAGTATCCGGAGGTTTTTTCTGAAACTCAGCAGTCGGAGGCGACTGAAGATGTTTTGTCAACGGAACCTTCCGAGAAAACTCAAAAGGATGAGCAGCCGACTAAAGATACTCCCTCATCAGATAATTCCATTGCATCAGGGGATGCGATCTCAACAGAGGATTCCGTCACTGCTTCTCCGGAGGCGGGTCAATCTGCTCCTGCAGTAACTCCTAAAAGGAATTATGAGGAGAAGAATGATGACGATGATGAGGAAGAGGATGAAGATATCAAAAGGCCGAAGCGCAGAGTATGGCCTTGGTATATAGTCGCAGGAATAGGTGTGATCATTGTCGGTTGCGGACTTTTGTGGTGGCTTAATGATGACTTCTCCAATTGGGGGAAGTCGTTGGCCTCAGGAATATGGTCCCGGCCGACCATTGCCAAGGATTCAGTGGCAGATCTTGAGGTCGCAACGCTGATTGATAACGAGGATAATGTCGCTGAGGAGGGTTCTGATCAGACCGGATTGGTAGAGGAGGAGATGCTGAGTGACAAAGATGCCGATGCCAATAATAACGGTGAGGATAAATCGGCAGACGAGACTGTGCCGACACAAGCATCTGACAAGAAAGCCCCGGTTCAGACGATTGACTCGGTAAGTCAGACGCGTTATCTAACCACTATCGCCAAACAGCATTATGGCAATTTTCATCTATGGCCTTATATATATAAGGAGAATGAAAAGATTCTCGGTCATCCTAACCGGATAAAGCCCGGGACTAAAGTAGTAGTTCCGGATCTTTCAAAATATGGTGTGGATCCGAAGAATCCGGAAGATTTAGAAAAAGCCAAGAAACTTGGCGTAGAAATCTATAAAAAATACAAATGACAAAAGGGTTGGCGCGTTAATCGC
>CAYTOR010000085.1:0-9395 GCA_964439505.1 uncultured Sangeribacter sp. | reverse complement strand
GGATGGACCCCGAACAGATCGGACACTTCATCGACCTTCTCGACACTGACGATGCCGTCGACCTCATCCAGGAACTCGACAAGGAGGACCGCGACGAGGTCATCCAGCATATCGACGACATGGAGCAGGCGGGCGATATCGTCGACCTCCTCCAGTATGACGAAGATACGGCCGGCGGTATCATGGGTACCGAATTCATCGAAGTCAACGAAAACATGTCGATGCCGGAATGTATCAAGGAGATACGTCGCCAGGCTGAGGATCTTGATGATATCTATTATGTCTATGTCGTCGACAACGACCAGCGACTGAAGGGAGTCCTGCCGCTCAAGAAGATGGTCACTCACCCTTCAGTCTCCAAAATCAAGCATGTCATGGAGAGCGATCCGGTCTCGGTGAGGACCGACACTCCTATCGAAGACGTGGCGATCGACTTCGAGAAATATGACCTTGTGGCCATGCCGGTCATCGACAGTATCGGACGCCTTGTCGGTCAGATCACTGTCGACGACGTCATGGATGAGGTCCGCGAGCAGAGCGAGCGCGACTATCAGCTGGCCTCCGGTATCTCGAGCGACATCGACGCCGCCGACTCCGTCTTCGCCCAGACCAAAGCGCGGCTCCCCTGGCTCCTTATCGGCATCATCGGGGGTATCGTCAACTCCCTTATCCTTACCGGTTTTGAGGCCCAGATAGCCGCCGTCACCATGCTGGCCATCTTCATACCCTTGATCGGCGGTACAGGCGGTAACGTCGGTGTGCAGGCCTCGGCCATCGTCGTGCAGGGTCTTGCCAACGGTAAACTCGAACTCAAGAATGCCGGACGTCAGATCGGCCGCGAAGTCATAGTCGCCCTGATGAACGCCATCGTCATATCCGGCGCCGTGCTGGCCTACGTCCTTATAACCCAACCCCATGCCTACGCCGTCGCCTTTGCCGTCGCCTCGTCGCTCTTCTGCGTCGTCATCTTCGCTACCGTATTCGGCACGTTGGTGCCCCTTACCCTTGAACGCCTGAAGATTAACCCGGCCCTCGCTACAGGCCCCTTTATACAGATCACCAACGACGTCGTCGGCCTGCTCATCTACGTAGCCATGTCTACCTGGATGCTCAGAATGATTCCCCTGAATTAAGCTTAAGGCAGGTCAAAAGTAAGAAGTAAGTAAAAAGTTAAAAAGCAAACGCTTATCGGGAGATCCCCGCAGAGCAACCCTCAAATAAAGCAGATACCAAGTGGCCAAGATTACGGAAACCCCCTTGATGAAGCAGTATGCCGAGATGAAAAAGAAGCATCCCGACGCCATATTGCTCTTTAGAGTAGGAGACTTTTATGAGACTTTCTCGGAAGACGCCATAGCCGCGAGTGAGATACTCGGCATTACCCTGACCCGACGCGGCAACGGTTCGGCCACGAGCGTCGAACTGGCCGGATTCCCCCATCATGCCCTCGATACATATCTGCCGAAACTCGTGCGCGCGGGACGCCGCGTGGCAATCTGCGAGCAGCTCGAAGACCCGAAACTTACCAAGAAACTCGTCAAGCGCGGTATCACCGAACTCGTCACTCCCGGCCTTAACCTCAACGATTCCTCTCTTCCGGCCCGCGAAAACAATTTTCTGGCCGCCTTGCATTTCGGCAAGCCGAGAGTCAAATCGGATCCGTCGACGATTACAGTCGGAGTGGCCTTCCTGGATCTTACTACCGGTGAATTCCTGTGCGCCCAGGGAGATCCGGCTACTGTCGACAAGCTTATGGTCTCCATCAATCCCAAGGAGACCCTGCGCATGCGCGGCACCCGTCATCTCTGCGAATCCCTCATGACTTCGCGGACTATCTATAATGAGCAAGAGGACTGGATCTATACCTCCGATTCCGCGCGCGACAGGCTTTACCGGCAATTTTCCGTCGAATCCCTCAAAGGATTCGGTATAGATGACCTCGAAGAGGCTGTCATCGCCGCCGGGAGCATCATGCACTATCTCGACTTCACCCAGCACACCCGTACTCGCCATATCACCTCCATCGGGCGCATCGACTCGTCGAAATATCTTCACCTCGACAAGTTCACGATGCGCAATCTGGAGATTCTCCAACCCGCTTTCGATGGGGGAAAGAGTCTGATCGATGTGCTTGACAAGACCGTAACCCCCATGGGCGCGCGTCTGCTCCGTCATTGGATTTCTATGCCGCTGCTTGATATCGAGAAGATTTCGAGCCGCCAGGACGGTGTGGAGTATTTCTTCCGCGATCCTCGCCTGCGCGAATCCCTGAGCGAGACCCTCCGCCGCGTCGGCGACCTCTATCGTCTGGCCGCCCGCCTGTCGACGCAACGTATCACTCCCCGTGAGATGCAGCAACTCGCCTTCTCTTTCGACGCCGTGGATTATGCCGGACGCATGTTGGCTCAGGCTGAATGTAAGACTCTGACGGATCTGGCTGCCGCTATCGGCGATTGCCTCCCGGAGCGGGATCTTATCCGCCGCGCGATCAATCCAGATGCCCCGGTAAATACTTCCAAAGGGAATTATATCGCCGACGGGTATAACGACGAACTCGACCGCCTGCGCCATATCTGCCGCCACGGAAAGGAAGCCCTCGAAGATATTCAGCGCCGTGAAAGCGAAGCGACAGGTATCCCGTCGCTGAAAGTCAGCTTCAATAACGTCCACGGTTATTACATAGAGGTCCGCAACACTCATAAGGATAAGGTCCCTGAGCATTGGACCCGCCGACAGACCCTGGTCGGTGCCGAACGCTATATCACCCCTGAACTTAAGGAATACGAGCAGACTATCCTCGGCGCGGAAGACAAGATCTCTTCCCTCGAATCGAGTATCTATCTTGATCTGATCGAGCGGCTGATGGGTAAGATCGACGTCATTATGCAGAATGCTTTAGCGATCGCCGAGGCAGACTGCCTCTTGTCTATGGCGGCCTGCGCGGAGGAATACCGCTACGTCCGACCGCGGATAAATGACTCCCTCAATATCGACATTACCGAAGGTCGGCATCCCGTCATCGAGCGCCGTCTACCTCCGGGGGAGAGTTATGTCGCCAATACACTCCACCTCGACTGCGACTCGCAGCAGATCATGATGATTACAGGGCCTAACATGAGCGGTAAGTCCGCCCTGCTGCGACAGACTGCCCTGATAGTGCTGATGGCCCAGACAGGAAGTTTCGTGCCGGCAGACGCCGCCGAAATCGGTCTGGTCGACAAGATAATGACCCGCGTCGGTGCGTCCGACAACATATCGGCCGGAGAATCGACCTTTATGGTGGAGATGAACGAAGCGGCTGCCATACTCAATAATCTCAGCGAGCGGTCGCTCGTATTGTTCGACGAACTCGGACGCGGGACCTCGACCTACGACGGCATTTCCATCGCCTGGTCGATTGTAGAATATATCCACGAAAACGGCCATTTCCGTCCCAAGACTCTTTTCGCCACTCACTATCATGAACTCAACGAGATGGAGAAGACCTTCCCGCGAATAGCCAATTATAACGTATCGGTGAGTGAGATAGACGGAAAGGTTGTCTTCATGCGCAAATTGCGCCGGGGAGGGTCCGAGCATAGTTTCGGTATCCATGTGGCCCGGTTGGCCGGTATGCCCAAGTCTATCGTGAAGCGGGCCGACCAGGTCCTACAGCGTCTGGAGGCTGCCGCCGCGGCTCCCGCCGGCAAATCCGGCAATCCGAAGGATGACGGAAAGGGGACCGGCGCCCCGGCGATCAGCAAGGCCTCCGTAGAAGGTATCGGTAAAGCCCGCGACGGCTATCAGCTCTCCATTTTCCAGCTCGACGATCCACTTCTCAGCCAGATCCGGGAGCAGATCCTCAGCCTGCAGATCGACAACCTCACTCCTCTCCAGGCCCTCACCACCCTCCACGACCTCAAATCCCTCCTCACCGGCCACTGACCCGCCCCCCCGTTACCGATATTACCGGAACAATTCCAAAAAGCCTAATTAGCCTAATGAGACTAATTAGGCTTTTTTATTGGAAGAATTCCTATTCTTCGCGGGCGCAATGTATTGCGCCCCTACCTTATGCTTGCAAAAGTTAATGGCGGGATCAAGTAGGTTGGGGATTGGGCTATGTTTAGACTGCGAGGCAATCCGGGCTGGGAAATGCTTTGAGAGTTGGGAGAATTTTATTAATTTTGCAGTCTATGAAGAGATTATTACGCAACTCGTTATTACTGACTGCCATTCTGATGAGCATTACCGCTTCGGCGTTGCGCCTCGAACCGATTAAGTTCGGCGCGATGAATCAATGGTATACCCGCGAAATATCGGAGTCCGCTATCATCGGCGGCGGAAAAAAGACCCTATATGAAATAGCGCCGGCCGGAAAGACCTCGGGCAATAAGGCTTATAAAAATATGGGCGGGTCGCCTTGGGCTACCTCTAACGTGTACGCGAAGGTCTCAGGAGTCGTCAAGGGTAGTTGCGCCGTCGAACCGGCTACGGTCAACGGCCTGAAAATGGCAAAGGTACAAGCCAAGATGGAACACGTCAAGGCTCTGGGTATCATCAATATGGACGTAATGGTCGCCGGAACTATCTTCCTGGGCGAAATCGTCGAACCGATTACCTCCACAAAGACCCCTTTCGGCAAGATGTCGATGGGAATGCCTTACACGAAGCGTCCGCAGGCTCTGGTCTTCGATTATAAGGTCGACATGCCGAATACCAATACCCGCGTCAAGGCTTCGGGACTGGGTGCGAAGAAAACTCTTCAGGGGCGCGATCAGGCTGAAGTCTACGTGCTGCTCCAGAAGCGTTGGGAGGATAAGAAGGGGAATCTCCACGCCCAGCGCGTCGGCACGGGGCGCGAACGCTATTCAAAATCTATCCCGCTGACCAAGGGACATCAGCTGAAGATTCATTACGGCGACATCACCAAGCAATCCTTCTATAAACCCTGGATGGGTTTGCTCAACGGGCAGAAAGCCTATTACGCCAAGAATTCTAAGGGTAAGTTGGTGCCGGTTCAGGAAGAGAGCTGGGCTCCGGCTGACGCCGTGCCGACCCACGTGCTGATCATGGCCTCCAGTTCCTGCGGCGAACCTTTCGTCGGCACTGAGGGGGTCACCCTTTACGTCTCCAATTTCGCCTTCGGATTTTAAGGGTTGCTCGTAGCAAACCTAAAATAGTTAGAAGTAAGGATGGGTAGGGACGCGATTAATCGCGTCCACGTAGAAAATGTAAAAAATAATGAGTGATTCAACATTTTCTATTTATGACGCTTCAATAGACAATCCTATAGTGTCAATCGAGAAGCGAGAAGAATGAATTGAGAATGGTGGATTCCTAAAAGATATATAGAATGAAAATAGCATTGATCGGCCACGGAAAGATGGGCCATATCATTGAAGAGATAGCCCGCGGACGCGGTCACGAAATAGTAAAGATTATCGACGAGAATAATCTCCATGAACTCGCTTCGGAGGAATTCCGTTCGGCGGATGTAGCCATCGAATTCACGCGTCCGGACTCTGCCGTGGACAATATCCTGAAGTGCTTTGCAGCGGGAGTCCCCGTAGTCTGCGGCACAACAGGATGGACCGATTCCCTGCCGGAAATCCAGGATATGTGTGCCAAAGGCGACGGTACGCTTCTCTGGTCGTCGAATTTCTCCGTCGGCATGAATATCTTCATGGCGCTTAACCGCTATCTGACGAAGATTATGGCGCGTTTCCCGGAATATACCCCCTCCATGGATGAGACCCATCATATCCATAAACTCGACCACCCTTCCGGTACAGCCATCACATTGGCTGAAGATCTCCTGACTCTGTATCCTCCTATGAAGGGCTGGAAGGAGACGGAGGAGACAGTAGTCATCGAAGAAGACATTCTACCTGTCACTGCTCACCGCCAAGGGGAAGTACCCGGCATCCATTCGATCACCTGGAATTCGGAAGCGGACGAGATTACCATAACTCATTCGGCCCATTCCCGCGCCGGCTTCGCCCTCGGAGCGGTCCTGGCCGCCGAATGGCTGCCCGGTCATCAAGGCTTCTTCACGATGAAGAATGTGCTCGAATTCTAAGCCTGCAAGAGTTCGCTATTATTACAAGAGCTCGCTATTATTAATCGATATATGTGAGTAAAATTTCTGACAATAAAAGCCGTTGCTTTAATAAGGTCCTTATTTTTTCTCACTTACTTATATGGACAATAAAGATAACAGACCGATTTCCGAGAAAATCGAACAGGAAAACCTTACTTTCATTCAGGATTTCAAGCGCCGTCTGCGTCGCACGAAGACTACTCGCTGGATCCGCTTCGCCATCGTCTCGCTGCTATTCTGCGGATTCGTCGTATGGATCGGCAATCCCTGGATAGCGATAGCATGGCTGTTGCTACTCGATATCTATATTACCGCCTATATCCCCTGGGGATGGTGGAAGAAGACCAAGGGGCCTGTCCGCACTGTCATGGCATGGGTAGATGCCATCATTTACGCATTGGTGCTTGTCTATCTCATCTTCGCCTTCATCGGCCAGAATTACAAGATTCCATCGTCGTCGCTTGAGAAATCCCTCCTGGTAGGTGATTATCTATGGGTAAGCAAGGTTATCTACGGCCCTCGGGTACCCCAGACTCCGTTGCATTTCCCGCTCGCCCAGCATACGATGCCCGTCATCGGCGGCAAGTCATACATCGACAATCCTCAGCTTGCCTATCATCGTCTGCCGGGACTGCGCAGCATCGAGCGCGGCGACATCGTAGTGTTCAACTATCCGCAGGGCGACACTGTCCTCACTGCGCGTCCGAATGAGGATTATTACATGATCACCAATCAGATGCGCCGCCAGGGTATAGAGAATCCCGCTGAATACATAGCCATGAATCCCGGCAAGTTCGGTGAGATCATCTATCGGCCGGTCGACCGCAGGGAGAACTATGTGAAGCGTTGCGTAGGTCTACCCGGAGAGTGGCTGGAAATCCGCAACGACATCATCTATATCAACGACCGCCCGATCGCGGACGCCGATAATGTGCAATATAACTACATCATTCCCGTCAAGGCCATAATCCCTTCCGAGCAATGGGAATCAATAGGAGTCCGGCATGAAGATTCAGGAGACATTCCGCTTCAGGTAGAATATGTGCCTTTCCGGTTCTACGATGTGCCCCTGACGGCGGAATCCAAGAAGATCGTGGAGACATGGCCTCAGGTTGACGGCAAACTTATCCGCGAGGGCGAAAGCGGCCTCTTCGACATAGGGGGCGTCTATCCCTATCAGGAATCCTACGGCTGGACCCGCAACAATATGTCGAAGTTCTGGATTCCTAAGCGTGGGGTGACTCTCGAACTTACGCTCAATAACCTTCCTCTCTATCGCCGTTGCGTGGAGGTATATGAAGGGAATAAACTGGACATAAAGAACGGCAAGATCCTTATCAACGGCGTCGACAATCCCTACTATACCTTCAAATACGACTATTACTGGATGGAGGGCGATAACCGCGACCGCTCGCTCGACTCGCGCTATTGGGGATTTGTGCCGGAAGATCATATAGTCGGGTCGCCGATGGTGGTGCTTACTTCATTTGATGAGGAGAAGGGAGTCTTCGATCCCAAGAAGTACCGTCTGAACCGCACCTTTGCCAATCCGAATCCCGACAAATCGAAAGCAGAAGAAAAGAATTGGAAGTAATCCCATATTTCCCGACTGTGGCTCAGATGCGGCGCTGGCTGGCGGCGCGCCTGGAAGGCCGCAGCGAATCCGAAGCCTTGCGCCGGATCGTCGCTGATCTACGTCCGCGCGATCTGGCGCGGACGCTTATAGCGGGGGCGGCGGGTCAAGCGCCGCTCCGCCTGTCGGTAGCCATAGAGGGGGGGAGTTCGACGGTAAAGCGCGGACATCCTCAAAGATGGCTTCTCTCCGATCACGGCCGCTGGCGTCAGATGCATCTCGGGGCGTTAGAGGCCGCTTACGGAACGTCGCCCTTCTATCGATATTTCTCACCCGATATCGCGGCCGTCTTTGACTCTGTAGGCGAAGGTTATCCCTTCGGCCACTTTACTTCCCGGCTCTTCGATCTGACGGTCCGCAGGATCCTCGACGACGATGTAATCTACTCCCTGCGGCGTCTGCGCCTTGAGCGGCCGGACTTTCATGAAAAGTTAACGGAAGAAAAAAAAGAGACGGAAATTGACGATTTGGCGTTTATCGACGTTATATTCAGAAAAGGCCCGGAAAGTATTTTCATTATCAGTTGATCTCTTATTTCATCAACCGGTAATGAAGTTATATGTATACCATCACGACACATTCCTGCACGCGCCGGGCGATTACTTACGGTTATGAGCAATATCTTACATCAGATTCTGGAGAGCGGACGCTGCGGAAAGCATCGCTTCCTTTGGTGTGTCATATTGCTTACGGCGCTCTGCTTCTGTATTCCGGCCAGGAGTGCCGTCCCGAAAGAGATGGATGATGGTAATGTCCCTGCACTGAAAATTTCAGCCTATGAAGGATTTCAGCGTATAGTCGACCAGTATGGAGATACGTGCCGGTTATATTTCATAAAGGAGATAGTGGTCTATCCCCCCCTGAAATTCAAGAACAAGAAGGATGAAGAGTTTTACTGGCGCACGGTGAGGGATGTCCGCAAGACCCTGCCGTTGGCTAAACTTTGCTATTCCACACTCTGCGAAACCTACGAATATATCCAGACGATTCCCGATAAGAAGAAACGTGAGGCTCACCTCAAGCAACTTGAGAAGGATATCTTCGAGCGTTATAAGCCCACGATCAAATCAATGACCAAGAATCAGGGTAAGATCCTGCTGAAACTGATCAACCGCGAGACAGATCAAAGTTCATATCATATCGTCAAGGCTTTCTTAGGAACGTTTCGGGCGGGTTTCTGGCAGACATTCGGCCGCTTCTTCGGCATGAACATGAAAGCCGGTTTTGATCCGGCCAAAAACAGCGAGGACGCCACGATCGACCGCATCGCGACCCTCATCGAGCAAGGAGCGCTATGACCCGGTAGCGGCGCAATAAATTGCGCCCACAGGACCAGTATTTAGAATATGACAAATTTTTTGAAGCGCGGAATCTCCGGCGCGATGTTTTCTTTCAGGCGCGGCGTATCGGGATTGATGATTCTGTTGATCCGTTTCTATCAGGGAGCGATTTCGCCGATGTTTCCGGCCGCCTGCCGATATACCCCGACCTGTTCGCAATACGCCATCGAGGCTATCCGCCTCTACGGTCCGCTTCGCGGCGGTTGGCTTGCTCTGCGCAGGATACTGCGCTGTCATCCGTGGGGTGGCAGCGGCTACGATCCCGTTCCGGAAAAGAAAGAAAAATAGTAAGCATCCGAAATAATCCGACTTCCACGTGGAGTTTTTGAAAGCTAATTTT
>CAYTOR010000084.1:0-9428 GCA_964439505.1 uncultured Sangeribacter sp. | reverse complement strand
GTCGCTAAAGACGATTTCAATTAATTTGCCAGTCATTTCCCTCAGAAGTAATTTTGTAATTAAATAGAAATCTTTCTCTTTAGAGTTAGAGCGTTCTACTTTAACATCAATAATTAATAACTAAACATTATGAAAATTACTACTAAGTATCTTTCGATGTTGCTTGCTGTCGTACTGGCTTCGGTGGCGATGGTAAGTTGCGGAGATGATGATGACAAGAAGAAAGATGAGCCGACGGCTCCGGTTGTGGAGGATGTGCTGAAGGTAGGCTCCAACGAGTTGCTCTTTGGCTCCAATGCGACTGCAGGGCAGATGCTCAACATCACTTGTAACAAGGAATGGACTGCAACAGTCGATCAGACATGGGTCGATCTTTCCCCGAAAAGCGGTGAAGGCAACGGTACCCTCTCAATCTCTGTCAACTCTTTCAACGAGACTTCCAAAGATCGCGTTGCGATCATCAGCATAAAATCCGGTGAGTTGGAAAAAGAAATCACCGTTACCCAGAAAGCTTCTTTGGTTGCTGACTGCGTGGTGAATCCGATCAATCTGGTAGTGCTTGCCGACCAGATTGCTTTCGATGCCGAATGGGGTTCACAGGCTTCATACTTCCAGTTCAGGGTAATCCGTGAGAAAGACGCCAAGCGCATGACGGATGCAGAAATCATCGCATCGATGGAAGATGCCAACAGATTTGTAGAGCAGGACGACTATTTCTACATCTGTACAAATATTGATGGAGAATACCTCGATCCTTTGAGCGAGTACATCATCTGCACGCTTGCCCACGATGAGAAAGGAAATCGCGGTGACCTGGTAAAGACTAAGGTTACAACCCCCTCTGATTCAAACCAACCCCGGGCATCTGTCAGCATCACCACATGGACAGGATCGCAATGGCGCTATACAACTACGAAGAATGGCTATTGTGATGAATATTATGATGTCTATTGGACCGGCAATCAGACACAGGCACTTGTATTGGTCCCCACGGTCTACTATGCTTACTTCATTCAGAGATATATAAGGCTCTATCCTGCAGATATGCCGCCGGCCATTTCTGACGGAAGCTGGGTCGTTACCCCCAGTTACGGGCCATATATTACTGTGGCATCCTGGGCTAAAGGTAAGAACGGAGTATGGTCAGGTGTAGTAAGCTATGATTTCGATAATATGGACTGGTACTCTTCGGCTTCCAACAGTAAAAAATCAGCGAAGAAAGCTCCTGTCAAGAAAATGGAGAATGGAGCTGTCAATATCAAGGATTTCCAAGATCTGAAGATAGTTCGTCGCCGTTAAGATTTTCAGTATTCAATTTAATCCCGGTCCGATAAGTCGGGCCGGGATTTATTACATTAGTAAGTCCAAAAAAATTAATCTATATCAGTAAGTGAGAAATTTTAGTAAGTCCAAAAAATTTTATTTAGGTCTAATAGTCACATTCATCGGTTCGCCTTTGCCGATCAATGCGAGAAGTATTGAAGAAATGGCGGAGGCTGCTCAAAAATTTTGTGAGCAATCCTCCACTCTTAGGAAGCAGGTATGCTCGACCGGATCTCAACACTCAGTTAAAGTTAATCCCGGGCCGGTCTACGTGTCGTTGGCAGCGGGAAAAGGGAATGATCCTGCCTTGGCTGTCTTCAATTTTGAAAGTCCCGGCACGGGATTTATTATTGTACCCTCTGACGAGAACGACGGGGAAATACTCGGTTATTCCGATAGGGGTACTTTCAATATCGACTCCATTCCCGATGGCTTGAAGTGGATGATTTTGCAATATGAGAAATCGAGAAGTCTTGCGGCTCAGGCGAGTTATATCCTACCGTCAACAGCCTCTAATTATTCCGGCGCCTCCAATATTTCTCACTCTTCCTCACGTAATTCGCATGGTTATTCTGCGATCAAGCCTTTGATTTCTACTACTTGGGATCAGGGCGCTCCCTACAATAATCTTACTCCGATGGAAGAAGGGACTCATTGCGTGACCGGTTGCGTGGCAACATCCATGGCCCAGTTGCTAAGATACTATGCTCCCGCTCAGTTTACTTCCGGAGCCGGAAGGAAACACGATGAACTTTATCCTTCCGCTGAATTTGATTTCTCGGGCCGCCCATTCTCCTGGGAACTCATGCGAGATAATTATGAGTCGGACAATTACACGGATAGGGAGGCTGATGAAGTCGCCCGGCTAATGTTGGCCTGCGGAGTATCGGTCAATATGATGTATGGAGTCAATGAGAGTGGCGCCTACACTTCTGTCTATCTCCCATACGCTCTGACAGAATATTTCTCTATGAGTAATGATATCTTCGTAGCTTTCCGGGAGGATTATTCTTCATCCGAATGGCAGGACTTGGTCTATTCCGAGCTTAAGGAAGGTCGACCGGTCAATTACTCCGGTAATTCAGCCCTTGGAGGCCATTCATTCATTTGTGACGGATATGATAAAGACGGTCTTTTCCATTTCAACTGGGGATGGTCGGGGGTAGCTGACGGGTATTATCAACTCAATATGTTGGATCCTATCGATCAGGGGATCGGAGGAAGCGGTGCGTTTAATGAGAATCAGGAGATAATTGGTGGACTGAAAGTTTCGGATAAAAGGGAGCAGGCTTTCCCGAACTTCATGAATGAAGCCAAATTCGTGTTTGACGGCTCCAATGGGGAATCGGATAAATTCAAACTGGAAGGCTTCCTGTATTATGTAGGACCGATGGCTTCGACGGTAGAGTTTGGGATCGGTATCAGAGATATAGGTGGAGATTATGAAGATATATTCATTACCTCCGGTGAGTCAGTCAGCTATGACAAGGTCGACGTCCAAGTAGGGCTGCCGACCGTAGAGGATTTGCAATTCGACATCCTCATGCCGCAAGGTCTCTCCTCTGAAAAGGTCTATAATGTCTATCCATGTTACCGGATTGCCGGGAGCGGCGAATGGCGAAGGCTGCAACTCAAGGCTTACGGTAACCGCACTTTGACACTCAAGATCGCTGAGGAAGGTATCCGCCGCTATTCTCCCGGCCGAGTGTCGGAGCATCCGGAGGATATAGAAGCAGGGCGGGAATTCACGTCCGGAAACCTGACTTACAGGATAATGGAAGGTCTGACACCTAACGTAGAACTGATCGGTGTGATTGGCGCTCAGGACGGTGTTGCGGCTCCGGTCCTGACTATCCCTTCGAGTGTCAGTTATAACGAAATAAAATTCAATGTCAGTGAGATCGCGGCCAACGGGGGAGTCTTCCGAGATTGCGGCAATATATCTTCGCTCACATTCCCTTCCGGAATATCTCAGAGGTTGGCTACGGCTCCTGACTGGTTTAATGATCTCAAAAGTCTCAAGGAAATTTCAATTCCGGCCGGTCTGACAGGATTGCATGCTTCGGAATTCAAGAAATGTCCGCGGTTAGAGACTATAGATATCGACGCGAATCATCCCGAATTGGAGAAGGAAGCGGGGGCAATATATTTCAACTCTGAGGAAGGATTAGTGTTGGAGTTTGTAGGAGGCGAAGTGGAAGAGTTGAAGATCAAGCCCGAGACTATCCTTATCGAGGCTAAGGCCGCAAAAGATAATATCGCACTGAAGAGCGTCCTTGGGGGAGACGCGCTGTTGGAAATAAAGGAACAGACATTCCGTGGATGCTCAAATCTCAGGACGGTAAATATAGGCGCCGGGCTAAGTAAGATAGGGAAAGAAGCATTTGCTCAATGCAAGAACCTCCGGACGATCAGCTTTGGAAACTCACTGCAATCGATCGACGTGACCGTCTTTGAAGGTGATGAAGGAATTACGGACGTCCGGATTCTTTCGTCGGTTCCTCCGGTAGTGAAGGAAGGGGAAACAGAACTTGACAATACGGGAAGTATAAATCTTTTTGCAAGTCAGGTATATAACAAGGCTTCCTTAACTATTCCCTCTCAGTCAATGGGACTCTATCGTAAGAAATCTCCCTGGAATCAGTTTAAGGTTGTGAATCCTATAGAGGTAAGTATTGTTGCCTCTATCCCCGTATCACGGGTCTCCTTGAAGAGGGAAGGCAACTCGGTCATATTGCAGAATCCGGAGGAAAATGAGGTGGGGTACCTCATGGAAGTATATTCATCCTCGGGGGCGGCGATTCTGAGAGATATCATTGAAGCCGGCGAAGAGAAAAGAATCGAATTGCCCGGAAAAGGACTCTATCTGATCCGAATCGGCCAAGAGACGAGCAAGATCATATTATAACGTAATCTTTATTCCCTTTTTTTCGGCAGGGTCTGAGAAAAGGGTACATACGCCCCCTACCGGGGGAATGGAAATAACAAGAATGTGGCCTACTTCGCAGCAGGCCACATTCTTGTGTTTTCCATAATACTTTTTCAAACTAACCTAACATCATGAAATTTTCATCTTTCTGTATTTATAACATCGAGGGCGGAGAAAAGGTTCAGAAAATAATGAAATTTATAGGAATAAGTCTAATAAGACTAATAAGTCTAATAAGACTAAATTTTGGAATAATACCTTTTCTTCGCGGGCGCAATGTATTGCGCCCCTACATAGAGAGAAGAATCGAATCCCTACCTAAAGGACCGCGTCCTAACCGATGAATCGTTAGCGCTATTTGTGAATTCAGTTGAAAATGACTAATTTTGTAGTCTAATTGTCGCGCTGCCGATTTGATCTGCCGGCGGCCTATCCCTCTTCTCCGACCTGACTCTCATGAAAAATTTTTATTCATATATACCTGTCATATTCCTTATGCTTTGCGTTGGGTTGAATTCCCGTGCGCAGTCCGCCGATAGGCCTCAGCGGCCGGGTGGGTCTTCGCAACGTATCATAAAAGCGGACTCGACTTCAAAGCCGACCAAGAAGGGCTCGGCCTGGACACTGTCGACCCCACTGGGAGATCATCAGAAGTCGACTATAGATACTCTCCAGTATAACTATCAGCGGGCGTTCATACCCTCGCTTCATTCGGATGCGTACGCGACTACGGGAACTCTCGGCACGGAGGGCATAAACATGATCTTCTTCAACCGCCAGACTATACCGACCTTCTTCTTCGATGCTTCTTTGGAGGCCATCATGCCTTCATTGAAGACCTTCAAGATGTATAACGTCTACGTCCCGATGACTCTGCTCTCCTATAACTTCGGAGGAAATAAGCAGAATCATACCGACCGGTTGACTGCAACTTTCGCGGGCAATGTCAACCGCAATATCGGCGTCGGAGCCTTCCTCGATTATAATTACGCGAAGGGAGCCTATAACTATCAAGCTACAAAAGGGCTGAATTTCGGTTTCAGCTTTTACTATAATTCCCATCGCTATGAAGGGCAGGCTATCTATTATCACTTCAATAACCTTAATAAAGAGAACGGAGGCATAACCGATATCCGGTATATAACGGATCCGGCGGAGGTGCAGGGAGGAGTAGCGAGCGTCCAACCGAAATCTATCCCAACCAACCTCTCCGCGGCCCATTCCAGGTTGCTTGGCGACCGCCTCTTTACCACCCACGCCTTCAAAGTCGGCTACTGGACCGAAGAGCAGGTCAACGATACTACAATCCGAGACGTCTACGTCCCCCTTATGAAATTCATCTATTCATTGGATTACGAAGGGCGCCATCATAACTTCAGCAACACTAACGTCTCCCAAGGACGCGCCTTCTGGAAGAATACCTATCTCGACGCCGACGGTACTCACGACGATACTCGCTACTGGATGGTCACCAATACTCTTGGCGTAGAACTGCTCGAAGGATTCAAAAAATGGGCTAAATTCGGTATTTCGGCCTACGCGTCTCTCCAGACCCGCCGTCTCACGCAGACCACATACGGCCACGATTACTCCTTCCTCTCTCCCGAGGGCGTCTATCTCGGCGATTCTTCCATCCCGTCGCAAGGAGCCGGGGATGAAGAGGGGGAGAGCTCGGAAACTACTGCGCTGACTCCTCTGCCGGAGGGGTTCAAATGTGTCCCCCGCATAACCCAGAACCGACTCTGGATCGGAGGCTCCATATCCAAAAGAAAAGGAGAAATAATCACTTACGACGCTTCCGCCAAATTCGGTCTTACAGGCGGCACGGCCGGCGACCTCTACCTGTCAGGCAACGTCGCAAGCCGCTTTAGGATGCTCGGCGACACCGTCTCCATCTCTGCCTACGGTGGTTTCTCCAACGCCTCCAACTCCTACTTCCTCTCCCACTATATCTCCAACCATTTCGCCTGGAACCTGACTTTCAAAAGGACAACCGAATATAAAGTCGGAGGGAAACTGACCATACCCTGGACGCGCACCTCCATCTCAGCCGGAATCCGCAATCTGCAGAATTACGTCTACTTCAACAACGACGCCATCCCGGAGCAATACTCAGGTAATGTGCAGGTCTTCTCCGCTACTCTCGATCAGAAACTGAAGTTCGGAATTTGGAATTGGTATAATACGATTACTTATCAGGTCTCTTCCAAAAAAGAAGTGATTCCGCTTCCGGCCCTTACCGTATACTCCAATATGTTTTTGGAATTCAGGGCTTTCAAAGTGCTCAATCTGCAGATCGGCGTAGATTGCGATTATTATACGCGTTACTACGGCCTGGCCTACCAGCCGGCTACCATGAGTTTCCATACTCAACAGGAGCAGGAAGTAGGCAACTACGCCTTCTGCAACGCATATCTCTCCGCCAAACTGTATAAATGTCGCTTTTACGTCCTTTGGAGCCACGTCAATCAGGGATGGTTCAGCAAAAACTACTTCTCCGTTCCCAACTATCCCCTCAATCCGCGTTGTCTGCAATTCGGACTCTGCGTAGACTTCGCCAACTGATCTTCTTCGGATTCCTCACTCTCCGGCATTAGAGACTATTTCCAAGAAAAAGCGACATCCCCTACAATTAGAAAATGACGACAGTAAACATGAAAAAAGACCGCCATACGGTCTTATATAAGATTGTCGGGGCCTCCCTGATACTCTCATTCATCCTGCGAGTGATCTATATGATCAAGCATACTCTCGCAATTCCTATAGAGCATCTATATGGAAAATATAGCATAACGGAGTTTCTGATCAATTATCAGGGAGGTTTCGTCCGACGCGGGCTATTGGGCGAAGGCCTTTATCAACTCCGCCGCCATTTCGACTTTGAAATTGTGCCGACCCTAATGATCGCCAGTCTGATCATTTATCTGGCGATCACGGTCTGGTTTATCTGGAAATTTCGGAAGGAAGGATATAATTGGTGGGTCGCTATGTCGCCGTTGTTTCTGAATATGCCGACCTTCGTAGTCCGCAAAGACTTTCTGATGTATGGACTCTTTATCTTTGCTCTTTACTGCCTCTCGCGCGAATATCCCGACTTGAGGCGCCGGATAGGGGCGTGCCTGATAATATGCGTGGCTTTATTGCTCCATGAGCCGATTTTCTTTTGGGGAGTACCTATTTACGTGCTGCTCCTGTGTTCCTACCATAAGGATAAAATAGTAAATTATACCTTGGCCGGGATTCCGATTATAGTTACGGCAATAATCGTCATGGCAAAAGGTTCTCCCGAGACAGTCCACGCGATCAATTCCTCCTGGAATACTGTACTTACCGATGTCCAATTGAGCGACCACTGGGACAACAGCATAGGAGCCTTGGGATGGAAGTTGGACTGGACGTTGAAATTTCATTGGGCCATGAATAAAGGGGAATTCAGCATCGGCCGATTCTTCACGCCGGCGATTTTGTTCGCGGCCTACTATATGTATTCTAATATTCTGTTTGTATTCCCCAACAGGCTTACATCAGAAAAAGAGATCCGGGATAAAAAACTCGCCATCTCCCTTCTTTATGCCGGGACTTCAATCACTCTTATTCCCCTCTTCACGGTATTGAGTTGTGATTTGCCCCGTATCTATCAATACGGATCCGTGGCAGCCTTCGCGGCCTTCCTGATCATTCCGACCGAGAGGATTCTGGCTATGTATCCGATATGGATTAAGAAAATGATATCCCGCTTCAATGGGTGGCTTGAGCGCCTGATGCCTCCCGGCAAAGGATGGATGCTTTTCCTTCTGTACTTCCTTGCCGGCTATCCTACTGATTTCATGCTCAACTGGCATCTGACCAATGCCGGAGTCCTCTTCGACCTGATACTTAAGATACGCAGTATTTATGGGTTTTAGCCTCGTTTTATAACATAAAAATCCGGAGATCGCCGGCAAGGGCGCCCTCCGGATTTATTGTAATGGTTTCTTATTCTCTGTGGACGCGATGAATCGCGTCCCTACTTTAGTCGGAATAACTATGGTTCCTTATTCTCTGTGGACGCGAAGAATCGTGGCCTTACCGCTATTTCGGGATCATTACGACACGCGGCAGGGATGATCGATTTATTTTATGACGCCGAGTTTTTTGCCGACTTTGATGAAGGCGGCGATGGCGCGGTCGAGGTGTTCTTTCTCGTGGGCTGCGGAGAGCTGGACGCGGATGCGGGCCTGTCCTTTCGGCACAACCGGATAATAGAATCCGGTCACGTAAATTCCCTCTTTCTGCATTTCTGCGGCGAAGTCCTGCGAAAGCTTCGCGTCATAAAGCATGACGGCGCAGATTGCGCTCTGGGTGGGCTTGATATCGAAGCCGGCTTCCAGCATCTTGTCGCGGAAGTAAGCTACATTCTCCTTGAGTTTCTTGTTGAGGTCATCATTCTCCTTGAGCATCTTAAACATTTCGATGCTGGCTCCTACGATAGAGGGAGCGACCGAATTGGAGAAGAGGTAAGGACGTGAACGCTGGCGAAGCATGTCGATCACTTCCTTCGGGCCGGTGGTGAAACCGCCCATCGCGCCGCCGAAGGCCTTGCCTAAAGTTCCGGTAAAGATATCGATTTTTCCATAGCAATCGAACTGCACGGCTACGCCGTGACCTGTAGGACCGACTACGCCTGCCGAATGGCTTTCATCGACCATTACGAGCGCGCCGTATTTGTCTGCGAGTTCGCATATCTTATCCATCGGAGCGACATTGCCATCCATAGAGAAGACGCCGTCGGTAGCGATGATGATATGTCGCGCGCCTGCCTCCTTGGCTTCTTTCAGGCAGCGTTCCAGATCCGCCATGTCGGCGTTGGCGTAGCGATAACGCTTTGCCTTGCAAAGGCGCACGCCGTCGATGATGGAAGCGTGATTGAGAGAGTCGGAGACGATAGCATCCTCTTCGGTAAAGAGAGGTTCGAAAAGACCGCCGTTGGCGTCGAAGCAAGCGGCATAGAGGATAGTGTCTTCAGTTTTGAAGTAGTCGCTGATTGCGCGTTCGAGTTCCTTATGGAGGTCCTGGGTGCCGCAGATGAAGCGCACGCTCGACATGCCGTAGCCTCGATTGTCCATAGCCTTCTTGGCGGCCTCGATCAGGCGGGTATTGTCGGCGAGACCGAGGTAGTTGTTGGCGCAGAAATTGA
>CAYTOR010000083.1:0-9450 GCA_964439505.1 uncultured Sangeribacter sp. | reverse complement strand
TTCGGGGCACATCTGCGACCCTGGATTTAACATTTTTTGTGGGATGGGGTCTTAATATCAAATCATTAACTACAATCTGAAATTATTATCTTACATAGTATTTTTCGGATTTTCCGTTGATGACGCGGATATAGATGCCCTTGTCGGTGGGGCGTCTGTCTAACTGCACTCCCTGGAGGGTGAAGTAGAGAGCCTCGGCTTCCTCGCTGTCGACGCTGTCGATGCCGGTAAGGTTGCCCGGGTCAAGGGCATAGGTCAAGACCGGAGTGACCAGGCCGTTGACTTTCTGCTGCACTGTGAGAGATTTGGCGTCAGTCAGATTCACACGTGAATATCTGGCTTCGGTCATCCCTGCGGTCTGGTCTTCGGAAGTGACGCGCATCACAGGAGCCGGAGAATCTTTCTCGACACTGTAATAGATGTCGCCCCAATGGCCGGTGAATACCTCTACGGATGACCAATCGGAATCGCGGTCGAGGATAATCGTCTGATTGGCGTCATCATACTGGAAGGGTATCGAGAATTCTATGGAACCTTCCACTACAGGATCGACCAGTACGGTGAATGAATGGGTATCCTTCGTATAATAGCCGGGTTTGGTGCGCACGGTGACGTTATAACGTCCGGCTACGTTGGCGTGCATTACGAAGTCATCATTCTCGTTGAAGGCTCCGCGGAGCTTTTCGGTAGCGGAAGCCTTCGGACTGTTACCCAGCCAGAGACCGTGGTAGTAGCTGTGATTGGCCGAATGCTTGTCGTCATTCCATTGATATTTCGCACCCCATTCCGGATCTATCACCGGAGTGACAGCTACGGAAGAGATATGGCTGCGGTCCTTGAATTCACGCGCGAGACCTTCGAGTGTATATGCCGTCATATCATGGCCTGAAGCCGGATCATAGCCATTGTTGTGGCGGTGGGCTACTTCATACGGTTCGGTCGGGAAGTTAACGACGCCCTTATTGACGGTAAGGTTAAATGAGCCTGCTGCAGGTTCATTCGTGGCCTTGACAGTGCCTTCTGCCGTCAGGGTATATTTCTCCGGACGGATAGCCTTGACGGAATAAAGGTTGTTGCCGTGGGCGGTCAATATGATCCCGTCGGATGAATCCTTGCCGGTGACATTGGCGGAAAGTGTATAGTCACCTTCCGGTTGGAGATAGAAGAAATAGTCTTCGCCCATTTCTATTGTTGAAGTAAGCGGAGTATAGCCTTCCGCACCGACAAAGTAGACATCCTGCGTGCCGTCGGGTACGACCGCGATGCGGAAAGATTTATACATCTCGATGCCGTCGAAAGTGGTAGCCTTGATCGTAACGCGATAATTTCCGACTTTATTACCGGTCAATATACAGGTCTGCGTTTTGCCATCAAAATCGAAACATGTTACGGATTCTCCATTTTCTGTTGCCTCTATCTTAGCAGTTTCATCCTGCTTCAACACCTTATACTTATTATCAGCGATAGTCAGCGTCAGAGGCTCATTGATCTTGATGCGGGCCGGTATCTCTTCCTCGAATTCCAGAACGGAGGCATTGGATTGGAGTACGGTTACATTCAGTTTCCCTTTATACGTGGAAGCCTGAAGATTCTCGTTGAGTACCGGTGTCTTATACTCATCATAGACAAAGATTGAATAGAGGTCCTCCACTAATCCGTCGAAGCTATAGATGCCGGTGGCATCATCATATGTGCAGATGGCGTTCGAAGGATAGTAAGAAGTATGATAGCCGTTGGCCGAAGTGGATTTCGGGTTGGCGGTAAAATAGATGGTTTCATCCATGGGGAATTCGTCGTAGTCTATTTCGTTGCCGTCCTTGTCGACTATCGTCAGTTCAAGATTATATTCGATTTCGTCTTTCTGGACCGTTACGGTGTACTGGGGTGCAGAATCATCGATCTTCGTCAATCCGTTTCCGTCGACGGAGAGTACGTTGCCGGAGAAGATGAGGTCGTAAGTGCCCTCTTTCTTAGCATAGAGCAGATATTCCTTTCCGGTATCGCCAAGATCAATGCGGATTCCGTCGGCAGGAGAATCGCCCTTAGGCACAACCTTGACCTTGCAATATCCGACAGGTTCATGATCGATCCAGATGCTGTAGGGTTCCTCGGAAGGCTCATAGGTCTGACGAGGGTTAGACACGAAGACGGAAGCAGAAATTGAATTAAGTACGGTGAAGCTCAGTTCGACTTTCCTGGTCTTGGTAGATCCGTCTTCCTGTTCTACAGTCCGGGTTACGGTCAGTTTGACCGGTCCGCCTTCCTTCAGGGCCTTGAAGCTGAATTTGCCGTCTTCCTCGATGAGGCGGATGTAAGTTTCATAGGTGTCGCTCGAAGTCACGGTATAGTTCCCTTCTTCCGGAAGAATCGTGAGATTGACGATATCGCCTACCCTGATTTCATCGGGGAGGGGAACAACCGAGAGTTCGGTTCCGGTTACCTTCAGCTTAAGTTCACCTGCACAAAGTTCTTCCGGGTTGAAAGAATTCTGGCCTTCAAGATGAATGATATATTCTCCAGTCTTTTTGGGAGTCACATGGATGGTGTTGCCTCCGTGTGAGACTTCCATTACTTCACTGTCAACAACAGTGCCGTCAATGGTGGTGACTGTAGCCTTGAATAAATTGCGATTCGGATCATCGGGCACATTGGGTACATTGGGTTTATTGGGATCATTGTTCGGAAGAAGGTTAGGCCAGATTGCGAAATCATATCTGCCGTTATGGCCTTTCTCTTCATCATTCAGATCATCCAGGTCCACTACTTTTGATGTCATTATGGGTGCGAATGTGCCGTTACCGTCATAGAATGTGATAGGAGAGTAATTTGCGGGCTGCTCTTTGGTCACAGTCAGATTGAATGTGCCATAGTAGCCCTCTTTCCTTGCTGTTACAGTATAGTCGCCGGGAGCAAATGCTGTCAGGATATAGCCCTGACCGTCAGAATTCTTGGCAACAGTTACGAAAGAAGTGGTCTCGCCGTTTTCCGTAACAGTCCAGTTATAGTCATCCGCCTCCGGATCGACAAGGAATTTAGCAGAAACGGATGTCTCCTCAACGCCGATTGTTAGCGCGGAGGGCACTTCGGAGAACGTAACCGGATTGATGGATTCTTTTGTGATTGTAACGGGGAGAGATCCATTGACTGAAGTTCCGTTAATGGATGTGGCGGTGAAAGCAATATTGAACTGACCGTCTGAAATGGCGGTGATGGTGTAATTCGGATAAGTTCCGGCGATTGAATAAGCGGGATCCTGAGTCCAGCTCAGGTTTGTTAGTCCTGTGGAGGGATTTACGGTAAATGCCTTTCCTTCTTCAACCTCCAGTTCCATGTAAGACAGCGGGCCTTCTTCATCAGAGAAGGTGATTACGGTAGGCAATTGGGTATCTTTCTTTACAGTTACCGTGAAGGATCCCTCATGAGTAGCGTTAGAGAATTTTACCAAATAGAAGCCTTCTTCATTGGCTGTCAGAAGGTATTCTCCTGAACCGTTGGCAACGCATGACAGGCCGGCAGTAGCCCAGTTATTCTGAGTTACGAAAATTTCGTAATCCGAAGATTGGGGAGATACGGTGAATGTTGCCGTTTCGGAATCTTGATCAGCGGGAATAGTCATTATAGCCGGAGTGTTGGAGAATTCAATCTCTTCGAGTTCGATTTTCTCTTTGACTTCGACTTCAAACTCACCGAAATAATCAACGCCATCGATGGTTGTGCTTATTCCCACGGTGTATTCGCCTGCATGAACGGACTTTACTTCCCATCTACGTTTGGTATCGTCGTATCCTACTGTAATACCTCCATTATCCGGAACGATACTGACGATATAGTTAGACGTAAAATAAGGCGACGTATGGAAATAATGCGTTTTCTCAAGCTCATCGAAAGTAATTTTCTCAAGAACAATTGAGCCGGCTACTCCGTCATAGAATTTTATTGGTGTAGTCGCCGGTTTTTCAGTTACTTCGACATCGAAAGAATTGGAAATTACTACGCCGTCGACCGTGGCGGTGTAAGTTACGGTATAGTTGCCGGGCGTAGAAGCTGAGAATGTATAGGATCCTTCGCCGCTGTCAGTGATAGTTACATTGGAAGGGTCCGAGTCAGAAGAGGTGACTGCATAAGTTAACTCCCCTTCGCCATGAAGAATGGCAACGAAGTAACTTTCTGATTCATTGATGGTTAGTGAATTGGGGGGGTGGAGAATAAGATTTCAGGTGCTAAAGAAGAGGATTCAGAATACTCTATAGTCACTGAGTTGATCTTCACCGGATCTCCATACTTGTCATTGTATTGTGCAATGAAAAAGTAGTTGGCTGCAGGAACTTCTATACGAGAAGTCCCATTGCTGACATAATCAGCGAAAACATCCTTGTTTTGAGTGAGGGTATTATTAGCCGTGACTACTGGGAAAGTGGCAATTGAACTGACATAATTGGGTTTACCGTCAGAAGTCCAAAGAGAGAGTTTATTAGAGGGCAAGTAATCAATATTTCCGAAATTGATTTCCACTGCCGTAACAGAGATACCCTCAGGCATATCTTCGACACTGATAAATCCATAATGTGGATCGAATCCCAAATATGGACCACCATAGTATGTTCCCACAAAATCGAAACAACATCTCAAGGAGATATTATGCTTAGTGGCAGAAACTTGGTAGGTGTCGCCATAGAGGCCGGCGGATGTATAATTACCGCCATCGGAGTTGACGAAGTCCTCCGCCTGGAATGTGATGCTCTTGGCTACGCCTATGTCCGGGACGACAAGGGCAGCCAATGCAATGAGCATGAAAAGAAGCTTTTTTGTCATATTATATTGATTTGGTTAGTTATTGCAAAAGATCTATACAAGATTTAATGAAATTGGAATTTTATAGTCTGAAAACTAATTACCGGCTATAAAATATAAAAGAGACGCCTGAGGAGCGGAAGGCTCCGGCGGTAAGTAATCAATATCGGAAATTAATAGTACGTTAGGTTGTAAAACTTTGATTTATAGTGCAAAAGAACAGTTTGTCATATTGCCTGTTTGCTCTGTAGTGATGGAAATTCCTCCATTCCCGGAGCAATGCGTCTGTAAATCAACGGCAAAGGTAGTTTATCTCGGCGACATTTCCAAATTTTTTTAAGAAATTTTAGAAATTTCGCTAAGATAAAAGTAAAAAGTAACTCAAACCATCGGTTTGCAAGTAATAAGTAAGGACGGTAATTTTTCGAAAGAGGGTTATTTTTTATCGGAGGGGGAGGTTGCCGGAGAGGAGGTGGGAGTCGGGGAGGTGGGTGCGGTAGTCTTGAGGCCGCGGTTGGAGATGTAGCGTTCGTAGTAGGCGATTATCAGGGCGGTCGCCGGGAGGGCGATGATCATGCCGAGGATGCCTAAGAGGCTGCCCCATACGGAGAGAGCAAGGAGGATGACGGCGGGATTCAAGCCCATCTCTTTGCCCATGATATGGGGGGTCAGGATATAGTCGCAGACTGATTGCACGACCAAATATACTAATAGACATTTGCCCATCATGGCCCAGAAGGTCTCGGGTCCGCCAAGCGAAGTTATGAAGCATATCAACCCTACGGGAATCAACGTGATGTATTGAAAATAGGGTATCATATATAGGATTCCGACCAGCAGGCCCATTACCAGCGACAGCGGCAGGCCAACCAGGGAGAATCCCACGCAATACATCACGCAGGCGCAAAGCGCCACTAATCCCTGGCCGCGGAAATAGCTGTTCATCGCCTTTTCGACGTCTCCTGCGATCTCCATAGCTTTCGGGCGGATCGAAGCCGGGAAAATCTTCTTGAAGCCCCTTACCATCTCGTCATAATCTATCAGCACGAAGACTATATAGATAAACATCAGCGCCCACTCCAAGAGATGGAATAGCGAATCCAACGAACGGCTTACGAGATCCGTGCCTTTGGAGAAGACCTTCATTAAATTGTCACTGTTAAGCAATCCTTTGAACTCAGTGAGGTCTATCTGGCGGATATAATCCTGAATTTCGATCGGGAGGAATTTGAGGGTATAGACATGATGCGCGTAACGCTCTATCATATTGGAGAGCGTATCGATTTCCGAGGCGATCATGGGGGTACAGAGCCAACCGATTCCGGTCACCGCCCCGCCTACCAACAGCAATGTGATGATAACGGCGAGCAGACGATTGCGGATCTTGGCTTTCGTCTGAAAAAATACGACTAAGGGATTAAGCAGATAGGCTATAAGGCACGCTGCGAAAAAGGGCAGAAGGACTCCTGACAATCTGTTGAGGAGCCAGAAAAGACCGATGACGACGGCGATGCCGACGAGGGTCCATACGATGCGGTCGCGCGTCCAGTAGGAACGTGTCATCATACGATATGGGAGTACTGATAAGCCTTATAAGAGAATCGGCGCTCCATTAATTTATGAGTCTCATATCTGCGGATGGAGCGGAATATCTTGCGTTTGAGGATAGCGTCAAGTGAGTATCTGCCCGGTCCGGCGATCGCCAGCACTATACTGACGATAGCGATAGAGCCGTAGAGCAGGGGAGTCTGACCGGCTTCGAGGGCGAGGCCGGACATGATGCCGAACAGAGCGGCGCCCGCGATAAGGAAGAAACGGGTAGCGAAGCCCAGGATGAGGTCCAAGGATAATACCGCGCAGCTGACGGCGATCAGGAGGTTGGAGGAGAGGAAAGCATCGTAGGCCATCCAGGCCATTCCGAGGGCGCCAAGAACGCGGGCGGTCAGCAGGATCAGGCTTCCGGCCGGTGCGGTCGAAGTCGCTCCGAAGAGGGCGCGGAGCATACCTCCGGATTTGCGGCGGGCCAGAGAATCTCCCTCGATATCCACGCGGCGGCGCATGCGGTTGATAGCCGCTTCCGGATGAAGCGAACCTAACGTGGCCTCGGCCGGATTCACATTAAGAATAGCAACTCTTGAAGTGTCCATTGTGAAAGGGAGATATAGTTTATATTACTCGCATCGTCTGAAAATGCGCGCGCGATTTTCGCGCCTTATAATGCTATAACAAGATTACGACAAAAAAGTTATGCTACTCTGAAAAATCATCACATATTTTTTTGCATGGCTCAATATTTTGGAGTAATTTTACATTACAATGAATCGAATAGCCAAACTTTACTTCAGATACGGCACCATGGGCTCAGCCAAGACCGCCCTGTTGCTGACGACTGCCTATAACTTCGAAGAACGGGGTCTGAAATACCTCTGTATGAAACCCGTCATCGATACCCGCGACAACCGCAACGTTATACGCTCGCGAATCGGAATCGAACGTGAATGTCGCTGGATCTATAATGACTCCAATATCTATGAGGAGATGCGCAATCTTTTGGAGATCGATCTTCAGAGCGCACCGGCATGGATCCTTGTCGATGAGGCCCAGTTCCTGACGCGCAATCAGGTAGACCAGCTGGCGGCGATCGTCGATGATTTCTCCATCAATGTCATCTGCTACGGGTTGCGCACAGACTTCCAGGGTCATCTCTTCGAGGGGTCGCAACGTCTTTTCGAGATGGCCGACACGATCGATGAGGTCAAATCTACCTGCAGCTGTGGTCGCAAGACGATCATGAATGCCCGTATCGACTCCAAAGGGGACATAATCACTGAAGGCGAACAGGTGGAGATCGGGGGCAACGACCGCTACGTAGCATGTTGCCGTAAATGCTGGCGCAACAAAAAAATCGAATCCATGCGCCGCTCCCGCCTTCCCTTCCCCGACCTCGCTGAATAAGCGCGATATCCTTTTTTTATAATTATTTTCTCCCTTCTTTAAAGGGCAATGGCTTCAGCCGTTGATCTTCATAAATCATAACTCTGACCTAATACCAAAGAAACATGACTCATACTGAAAAAATCATAGAACTTATCAAGGGGGAAGTAGTCCCGGCGGTAGGATGTACAGAGCCGGCGGCCGTCTCGCTATGTGTAGCAAAGGCTACTGAATTGCTCGGCGCGGAACCGGACAGTATCCTGGTCCGGCTAAGTGCCAATATGCTGAAGAACGCAATGGGGGTTGGTATCCCGGGTACGGGAATGATCGGACTTCCGATCGCTATCGCACTCGGTGCGCTGATCGGCAAATCCGAATATGGACTGGAAGTGCTACGCGACGTCACCCCGGAAGCAGTAGAAGCCGGCAAGAAATTCATCGAAGAGAAAGAGATAATCGTAAGGCTCTTCGAGGACGCTCCGAGTGTACTTCATATCGATGTCGAAGTGGCCCATGACACGGATCGCGTACGCGCTACCATCTCCCGTTCTCATGCCAACTTCACCTATCTGGAGCGTAACCGCAACGTTATCTTCAACGAGAATCCCGAAACGGAAACGGCTCCGTGTGAAGAGGAAACCGCTCCGACCGGGGATGCTCCCACTCCCTGTCCCTCCGAACAGGAGGATGACGTCAAGCTTTCGTTGCGGACCGTCTGGGACTTCGCTATGGAGACCCCGATCGACGACCTGCGCTTCATCCTTCGTGCGCGGGACCTCAACATGGAAGCCTCGCGGATCGGACTTTCCGAGCGCTGGGGCCATTCACTCGGTTCGACGATGGCCGGACGCGGCAAGATCTTCTTCGGTGACACTCCCGCTTCAAAGATAATCTCCTGGACTTCGGCGGCTTGTGACGCCCGCATGGGGGGCGCCCCGATTCCGGTCATGTCCAATTCCGGCTCCGGCAATCAGGGAATCTGCGCGACGATGCCGGTTGTGGCTTACGCTGATTCGATCGACGCTTCAGAGGAGCAGCTTATCCGTGCCTTGATACTGAGTCACCTGACGAGCATATATATCAAACAAAGTTTAGGCAGATTGTCAGCTCTTTGCGGATGTGTAGTGGCCTCTACGGGGGCTGCATCCGGCCTTGTCTATCTGATGGATGGCGAATATGAGGAGGTGGCCAACGCCGTGAAGAATATGGTTGCGAATCTGACGGGCATGCTTTGCGACGGTGCCAAACCGAGTTGCGCGATGAAGATCAGTTCCGGAGTGTCGACCGCGTTGATGTCGGCGATGTTGGCTACGGAAGGTCACGTTGCAACTGCGGCCGAAGGTATCATCGACGAAGATGTAGACCGCACTATACGTAACCTTACCTCTATCGGTCGCGAGGCCATGAGGGCCACGGACCTCTACGTACTCGACATAATGACCTGCAAATAAGTAGTAAAAATGAATAAAATAAAGAAGGCCCGGCGAAAAGCCGGGCCTTCTTTATTTTATTACGCTTAATTTTTTATCACGCTTAATAGCCTTTTTGAGTTCGTGGACGCGAAGAATCGCGTCCCTGCTGTTAAGCGTCGCGTCCCTCTACGGGATTATGATTAAGCGTTATGAGGGTGAACGTTGATATATTTGCGACCCTCTTTGCCTGTGGAGAAAACCACTACGCCGTCGATGAGGGCGAAGAGAGTGTGGTCCTTGCCCATGCCTACGT
>CAYTOR010000082.1:0-9488 GCA_964439505.1 uncultured Sangeribacter sp. | reverse complement strand
GTAAACCTCTTACAGCTGATTTATATCTATATGGGTGTCCAAAATGAGAAAATTATATAATTCAATCGTTTCAACCAAATTTTTCACAAAAAAAATAGGGTTGAAACGATCTTTTTTCAGTTTTGAGGGATATTCGGGCGGTCTGCCTGCTCCATTCCGTAATCAGAACCCAATAAAATTACATTCATGATCCGGGAGCTACGAATTCATCCCCTCCTCCGTCATTCCATTCCTTGACAGTATAAGAGAAACCGACTTTATCACTTATCACGGGGTCTCCTGCGCCGGGGGCTACTGTTGATACCTCGGGGTCATGGATGCCGACGCCAAGGGTATAATCCAGAGTGTAAGTGTATATCTTTCCGGGCTGCCATTCGACTTTTACCGGTATGGCTGCCCAGCCGAATTCTTTGATTTCCATAGTGTCGGGCACGATATAGGGAACAGTAAAGCCGGCATCAGAGAAATAACCGTCACCATTCTTGTAAACTCGGGAAGCGACTGTGGCTGTCGCCTTATCGACAGCCAGGTAGACTACGGGCACATTCAGCGCGTCGGCTCCTTGCGAGAGGTCTCTATAGGGATAGCGTTGTTTCTCCTCGGGATTTATACCGGCCGTAGGGGTGGCGTCTGTCACGCGGAGTAATACGCTTATATACATCTGATTCTTGTTGTTACGGGGATCATTGGCAAAGTCCCACATGGCGTAGGCGCCCGGGATGAGCATGGCGCAATTGTCATTTCCGTCCTCGCGCTTTTGCCCCATTATGGAAACCGCGTCTTCGACGGCAATCCGATGGTTTCTGCCACATTCAATGATCTTGTCCCCGTCGTGGAAGACATATTCTACTATGCCCCGGGCCGGATTATCCTCCCAAACGCCGCCTCCGGTCATGGCTTTAAAATCAAAGGTCCCTTCGGTGCCTACTCCGCCGATCCTGATGCCGGCGATCTCGATGTCACAGCTCTTGTGGGCACCGTAAGCCTTCACTTCAATGCGGCTTAGCTGATGGGAAAAGGGAAGCATGATGCCTGAGAATAGATTGTTGGCCATGGAACCTGTAGTATAGGCCGTGATGAAATCTATCTGATCCGAGATATCCGGGGCCACCCGGAATCCGGTCAGTTTGTAGTCGAGTGCCTCTGCAGTCGAGGTGTTGACCAATGTAGTCCCGTCCTCGTCTGCCGGACCATTATAGAAGCCAAAGAATGAAACCTTGTGTCTTTCCTTGGTCTGGTCGGGCCAAAAGCAGTTGGGTGAGGTATAAGTCTTATTATAATCGTCAATGGTGACCTTCTCATTGGCAAACATTGTTTGCATCACATTGTCCGACATTAAGCTTGGGTCGTCGAAATCGAAGGCTGTGACATTGAAATGAGTCAGATTGTCGTTCGTCACGATTTCGGCGCGGGTCGTAAGATCCGTATATGAAGTGCGGAATACGATCCGGTTGCGGTTGCCTTCGATGCTATAGGGTATATCTTCCTGAGAGCATGAAGCAAACCCTATTACCGGGACGAGAAGCAGAAGTGTAGGTTTTATTGCGATCTTCATTCCGAGAGGTTTGGTTTCCTTGTTATTGTCGTGTTTGCAGAAGCGTCATATCTTGGTTTGGCGACGCTTAAACGCTTAAATAATGCAAAGTTATGTAAAGAATTTTTGATGAGCAAGTTTTTTAAAAAATTTTGATATTTAAATAGCGTAAATGTGAAAAATTATGTATATCCGCTCGGACGCCCTATATCCTGCGTGCATCTGATAATGCCAGTGTCCGAGATTTTGATTCAGTATCGCCGCCAATATAACGGCACCGGTCAGGAGCAGGGTTGGTGACGAGGCTCTTGACCGGTGCTGTCTGTCATTGGATTGCGGAAGCGCGTTATCTATCAGGCTTTCATCTCTTCTTCGAGTTCGGGTACGCGCTGATTCATCGCTGCATCTTCGGCCGTCTCGTACCAGCGTGAATACATGAGATAGTTTTTGGCTATCTTGACATTCATCTCTTTGGCTTTCTCGGGCTCTACCATTTTAATAAACTTGGCCGGTGCTCCGGCCCATAGTTCGTGGGCACCGATCTTGGTGCGGCTCAGCACTACGGAGCCTGCCGCGACCAAGGCGCCTTCGCCGACTTCTGCGTCGTCCATCACTACGGCGCCCATGCCGATAAGGGCATAGTCGCGGATTTTTGCGCCGTGGACAGTGACGTTATGGCCGATTGAGACGTCATTGCCGATCTCGATTGTAGATTTTTCATAGAGGGTATGCAGTACGCTTCCGTCCTGAATGTTGACGCGGTCGCCGATCGTGATTGTGTTGACATCGCCGCGCAATACTGTCGAGAACCATACCGAGCAGTCGCGTCCCATCGTCACGTCGCCGACAACGACGGCGTTAGCGGCTAAGAATGTACCCGGACCTATCTTGGGAGTGAATCCCCTTACTGTTTGAATTATTGCCATTTTTCAGTTGGAAAATCAGGTTTTATTCAGGTGTCTTAACGGGAGAGGGGAGCGCATTTTGCCTTCATCCATTCGGCTTCTTCCGGACTGAGGAGCGGACATAGACGCGAGGCCACCATAGCGTGGTAGTCATTAAGCCATTTGAGTTCCTCGTCGGTCATGATCTCCGTCTGGAACAGCGTGCGGTCGAAGGGGAAGAGCGTCATCACCTTGAAGTCATAGAAATTACCGAATTCGGTAGTGGCGTGAGGTTCGGTAACGATGAGGTTCTCGCAGCGGATACCGTATTTGTCGGTCAGGTAAAGGCCGGGTTCGTTGCTCGTTATCATGCCGGGCTCCAGGGGAGTGGGATTCTGGTTGAGACGGATATTCTGGGGTCCTTCGTGGCAGTTGATGAAGAATCCGACGCCGTGGCCGGTGCCGTGATAGTAAGCTTTGCCTTCGGCCCAGAGGAATTGTCTTGCAAGCACGTCGAGCTGATGACCGGTAGTACCTTCGGGGAAGATAGCTCTGGCCAATGCGATATGGCCCTTCATGACGAGAGTGAAGTCATGGCGCTGTTCGTCGGTCGCGCCTCCCAGTGCTATGGTGCGGGTTATGTCGGTTGTGCCGAATGTATATTGGCCGCCGCTGTCCACGAGTAGCAGACCCTGACCGGTGATGGGCACATCGGTCTCGGGAGTAGCTTCATAGTGTACGATAGCTCCGTGGCCGTTCCAACCGATGATGGCTGCGAAGGATTCGTCGACGCAGGAATCGTCGGCCAGGCGCAGGGCGCGCAGACGCTTGCCGAGTTCGACTTCCGTCAGCTTACCTGTCGGATATTCCTTCTCGATCATCATGAAGAATTTGGTCAAGGCTACGCCGTCTTTCTCCATTGCAGTCTCAAGGTTTTTGAGCATCGTCTGATTCTTGATGCTCTTCAGTTTGGCAACTGTCGAACCTCCGAAGACCGGTGTGCACCCGAGATGATCATAGAGGCCGCGGGAAGTCTTCTCCGGGTCAATGAGTACGCGGGTAGTCTTGGGAAGCTGAGCTACGAATTTAAGGACGTCATCGTAGGGCTGGACCTCGATGTTGTATTTCTTAAGATGCTCCTCGACGGCGGGGGTAAGCTTGTCGGCGTCAACGAAGAGGACTCTCTTATCGTCGGCCAGATAGAGGTAGCTGACGAAAATGGGGGAGTAGGTGATGTCGCCGGCGGTACGGAGATCTGTAGCCCATGCTATATCGTCGAGGGCTGAAATCATGACAGCGTTAGCGAGCTCGGATTTCACAGCTTCAAGGATGCGTGAGATCTTGCTGTCTACTGTCTCTCCGACAATCTGCTCGTCATGGACGAAGAGCTTATTTTTAGGGCGCTCCGGACGGTCGGGATAGATATAATCGAATTGGGGGAAGTCAGTGTTGAGATTTACACCGTTGTCGTTAAGTTCCTGCTGGAGGCGCTGGGCGAATGATATGGAAAAAGTCATGCCGTCGATTCCGACAGTCTGACCTTTATTGGTATGTTCGGTAACCCAGTCGACGAGATCTACTGCCTCCGGACCGTCTTCCTTCATCATGCGGAAGCCGGTGCCCTGCAGCTGATCTTCGGCCTGAAGGAAATAGCGGGAGTCGGTCCAGCAGAGAGCATCGTCGGCTGTGATGACGGCGGTGCCGTTGGTGCCGTTCGAGGATTCGAAGCCTGTAAGCCATTCGCGGCCGCGCCAGTGATGAGGGGGAATCTCCGACTGGTGGGGGTCAGTCCCGGTGATGATGCAGACGTCGATGTTGTGTTTTTTCATTGCCTCGCGCAGATTGGCGAGGTAGGTAAGATTTTTCTTTTCCATATTATAGTGTTAAAACAATATTAGTCTTATTGGGGTTATCTGGCTGATTAGTCCTATTAGTCCTAATAGTCCTATTAGACCTATTAGACCTATTAGACCTATTAGACCTATTAGACCTATTAGTCCAATTAGTCCAATTAGTCCAATTAGTCCAATTAGTCTTATTGGGCTTATTTGTTGCGAATATACAAAAAATCCCCGAGAAAAATCCTCCTGACCCGAAATATTCCCAAAAATTTATTTACCTTTGTATGGTAAAGCCAAATTTCTATCTTAGGATGCGGCTACTACTCATTAAACACTTGAATTTTGGAGAAGAACACTCGAAATATTGTGCTTTTCGATACGGAGCAGTCGCATGCTGACTTGCTGCCGATGTCGTATACGCGGCCGATTGCGGATTTCCGGATAGGAATCCGGAAACTGCGCGAGGTCTGGGAGGAAATCCTTCCGGGAAATTATTGCTATCGGCCCGTGGAGTTCCAGAGGGAAAAGTTCGGAACCTGCCCGCAGGACGCTACGGATCTGCTGTTCGTAGCCGGCAATCTCCTCCCTGAGGAGGGAATGGCCGAAAGAATCGCGGCCCTTCAGCCGGGGGAGGCTTATCGACTCGACGGTGATATCGTAGCCTTTCGAGGCTCTGAATATCAACTTAATGAAGAAAAATTTGACAAAGTCTGGTCTTTGCCTGATGATGCGGGCGTAATCATCCGTTATGTCTTCGATATCTTCCTTAACAATGCCCGGGCGTTGCAGTCGGATTTCTATCGGCTGACGAAAGGCCGCACTTCCCAATGGCTGTCGGACAGCAACCGCGTAATCGGTGCGCCCATCGGACAGGATGGTCGTCAGCAGATTTTCCTTGAAGAGGGAGCGACGGTCGAGGGGGCAATCCTCAATGTCAAGGGCGGGCCGATATATATCGGTAAGGATGCGACAGTGATGGAGGGTTCTTGTCTTCGCGGTCCGTTGGCGTTGTGCGACCATGCCCAGGTAAAAATGGGCGCCAAGATATATGGCGCTACTACTTTCGGTCCTTACTGCAAAATCGGAGGCGAGGTACAGAACACGGTAATCTTCGGTTATTCCAATAAGGCCCACGACGGCTATCTGGGCAATGCCGTGGTAGGGGAGTGGTGTAACTTGGGTGCCGGTGTTAATGCTTCGAACTTAAAGAATGACTATTCCAAGATACGCATCTGGAATTATCCGAGGCATACTTTCATGCGCACTGAGCTGCAGTTCTGCGGATTGATAATGGCTGACCATAGCAAGGCCGGGATCAACTGCATGTTTAACACTGCGACCGTCGTCGGGGTTGGAGTCAATCTTCATGGCGCCGGGTTCCCGAGGGTCTTCATCCCGAGTTTCTTGGAAGGCTCACCTTCCGGAGGCATGACGGATGTCAGCCTTAAGAAATTCTACCAGATAGCGGAGAGAGTGATGGGACGTCGCGGAATCGCCCTGACCGAATCCGACCGCCGCATCTACGAACGGGTCTTCGAAGTAGCCTCCGGCTACAAGTAGCGGCCGATCTCTTACTGCTAATAAGTCATAAATAAGAAGGAATAAAGATATAAGTAATTAGTAATAAGGTACTTCAATCCGATACGATAAGAAAAAGGAGGGTGCGTCAGTTCATTTTGACGCACCCTCCTTTAAATTATATTGATAAACTAACTTACTTATTCAATAATCATATCGATAAGGGAACTTTCTTATTCAACGAGGAGTTTGTCGGTGAAAGCTGCTTGGTCGTTGGCAACCACGATGATATGCACTCCCTGCTCCAGGTCGGTTGCGGGGAAAGAAATCTGCGTTTCACCTTTACATTGAAGATATCTGACAACCATGCCGGCTGTGTTGAAGACAGAAATGCGATCCATCGGTTGGGTACATTTAACGGTGATTTCACGGCCGTTGTTGGTCACTGTCAGATTGCCTGGAAGCGCTGCCTCTTCACTACTGATACCGGAACTAAAGCGGTCAGCGAAACCGAAAGGTTGAGTTGCCGTTTCACCATATTTGTTTGTCAGCAGAGCGCGTACGTAAGTGCCCTGGAAACCTGTGTAATCAAATTTGTTGCCATAGCCGACGATGGTGCTTTCAGCCGTTGAGGGTGTTGCCCCGGGATTATGAAATGAAGAGATCCATTTGATATCGTCGGTGTCAGCGTCAATCGTGATGGATTGGTTCTGTTCGTCAACGTTTATAGCGTTGATTTTGGGACAAAGAGCTTTGCCTGATCCTGTGTATTCGTAGGAGAATACTGATTGGCCTTGGCTGAGGGCATCTTTGAGAGCGTCAACACTGAGTTCGGGCATGAGCATATACTGATAGTTGCGGAAGTATTGCTCGGCGGTGTGGGTATCGTCGCAAGAGAATCCCCAAACTGGACGCTCGGGCATTGTGAGGGTCAGAATCTGGTCCCAGAGGATGCGGTCGTTCGGACGGCGGTTGCCCTGGTTGTAAGCTTCCAAGCCGACGAGGGAACTATAGAGTTTGAAGTTCTCGGCATGCCATTCGGGAGAGTTCTTTTCACCGTTTTTGTATGAGGTAGCGAGATTCCAATATTGACCGGGGTGATTGATGATCTGGAGTCCGCCGAGGGCTTCGGTGTATGCGTAGGACTCACGAAGCGAAAGGAATTCCTGACCGCTGCGGCCGGTGAAGAGGTCTGTGTGATGGTTGAATTCGCCACCTGTCGATTCGCTCCAATTGTTGCGGCGATCCTTGCTCAGTTCGCAACCGGGGATGGCGAGCATACCCATCTCCTCAGGATTTCTATTCTGCGCATCGGGATTCCAGAGATCGAACATAGTCCACGGGTAGGGGTTGGCATCGTGGTCGGTAAGTGCCAGAATCTTATATCCGGCCGCTTTATATTTGTCGACAACCTGAGTGGTAGTAAATTGAGTGTCGAAAGACTGGGAGGTATGAGTGTGGAAATTAGCTTTATACCGTCCTGTAGCGTTCCAATCAATACCATCGTATGCGTTGACCGTCAGCGTTTTCGCTTCTGCGTTACCCTCAGGAAGTACTCTTACATTGATCACGGCGGCATCTTCGAGGCGGTTGTCGCCCTTGACGAGATTGACTTTCAGATTATAGATTCCTTCCTTGACATCGCTCAGAGTTAATGAATAGAGTCCTTCGGAATCCTTGGTGAAGGCGATACCCACGCTCTCATTGAAGTTATGAGTCGCGTTCAGTTCGATTTCGCAGTCTGAGTTCAGCGTCAGAGCAACTTTTACGTTCGAGCCGGCAACGGTTGTAGCCGGAACGGCAGTGAAAGAGAGAACTTTGACATTGTCGAGATTTTCGCCAAACTGAGTTTCATTGACTGTCACTTTATTCAGTTCAAAATCATAGATTATCTCGGCTTCGACGCAGTTGTCGCTGACTGTCATCGCAGGTGTCAGGGCGCCCATATCCGAGCCGGAATTCACACTTCCGAAATTAACTTTGAAAGTTTTGTCTTCGCCCGGGAATTTCACAACTGCACTCGATGAGTGGCCGGAAGTCTGCGCCATCGTGACTGATTCTTTTGAAGTGACGACGCGGAAAGCCTTTGAGTGAGCCGCGTTGTTCTGAACGCTACCGTCTTCAAAGATAGCGATGTTATGCCAGGATGTCTCTGACTTTTTGCTTGAAAAGCCGATATTGTTCGGAGTTTCATACAGCCATGGAGAAGTGTAGTCTTCGCCGCATGCTATATTCCAGTAGTATTTGCTCTTGTAAGTAACGGGGATGTCGTATGTGATGGTCTGAGCCTTCACCGCTTTAGCGCTCCCTTTTTTGTAGTAATCTTCTGTATATTGGAGTTTGCCGATGAATTCAAGATTGTCGGAGTCCGGGCCGGCATAGAGTGTATAGATAGCGGTTCCCAATTCCGGTGCTTTGGCTTCCACTTTCATCATCGGAGCAATTTGGGCTGCAACGGGTTGATCATCCTCAGAAATTGCTTTCAAAACCGCGGGGAACGAACGTCTCCAGGACTCGTCGTTATGGGTTTCTCCGGGATAGAGAGTGAAGTATGCCGTGCCTTTTGATGATTGTTGAAGGATATTGGTGAATTCCTCTGCATCGTCACGCATCCATTGCGGTTCCAGAGCGCCCGCTGAAATATAATAGCGGTTTTCAGACGCATTCTGAGCGAGTTGCATGAATTCCTCCCGATTTATCCACAGCATGGGGGACATTGCAACGCAGCGAGAAAAGAGGTCAGGACGCTTGGCTGTTGCGTAGATAGCGAACAACGCGCCGTAATCGGCTCCGATGAGAATTGTGTTGGTTGCTCCTTTTCGAACGCGGAAGTTATCTTCCATATATTTCATTACCGATTCGGAGAATGCCTTGAGGTATGCCTCCATCCCGCCCGTCCCGGCAAAATCGGGGTGTGCGGCGATAGTATTCTCAGCTAAATAACTCGGCACTTGAACCATAATATAGGCCGGCGAGCCTTCAGCGCGAAGGTCTTCCATAGTGGAGACTGCATTCCATGACATGGGCCCGAAGAAATAATCTCCACAGTCATCGTCTGACCCGGCATTGTTGAAGCGCTGGCTGACACTGTTATAGTAGATGACCGGATATGTCGCTGTCTCGTCCTCCTCATACCCCTTAGGAAGATAGATTTTCAGTTGGCGTGGATGGCCGTTGAAAATCAGATCGGCTGTTTCTACAGTCCATTCCGGCATAGAGCGCCAGGAAGCCACTTTATCGGGATTGCCCGGAACGGTGCGGTTAGTGATTTCTCCTCCCGAAGCATTCTTTTCCACATATAGCCAATCCTGACCGCAAAGGTATTTGTAGCCTCCGGAAAGTTTTTCGGCTTCACTGTCGGTGAGTTCAAGGCTGAAAAGATTGTTGCCTTGAGATGTCATGGATGGGGCCGACGTAACGTCCCAGTTGTTGAAACTTCCGCAGACAAAGCATTTTTTCGTGCCGTCGGGAACCTCAACGTTAAGAGTCAATGCCCCGGCGGAAAATCCGGTCAACAGGGCTATCGACAAACCTAAAGTAAGTTTATTCATGTCGTTATAGGTTGTAAAATAAGTTAACATCGCAAAGTTAGGACGAAAACCGCGAGATTAAAACAGTCAGTAAAAGTAACAAGTAGATTTAAAAATTCAATAAACTATTAAGACCCCGTCCCACAAAAAATGTTAAATTCCGGGCGGTGAATTTTCGAGG
>CAYTOR010000081.1:0-9701 GCA_964439505.1 uncultured Sangeribacter sp. | reverse complement strand
TTAAAATGAAAAAAGACATCCATCCTTCCAACTACCGCGAAGTGGTGTTCAAAGATATGTCTAACGACGAGATCTTCATCACTCGCTCTACAGTTGCTTCAAGGGAAACTATCGAAGTTGACGGCAAGGAATATCCCCTCGTAAAGCTTGAAATCACAAGCTCCTCTCACCCCTTCTTTACCGGTAAGCAGAAACTCGTCGACACAGCCGGTCGCGTCGACAAATTCCGCAGCCGCTACGGCAACCGCTCAAAGAAGTAAGCCAAACGTTGCCACTCTTAGCAACCCATACTTCAATAGCAGTAATAAAAAGGATTCGCATCGAAATCGATGCGAATCCTTTTTATTTCCAATTTCTCTCCTAAATATCTACTCTCATCAAGTAGGAACGCAATTCATCCTTCTATGTAGGGACGCAATACTTTGCGCCCGCGAAGAAAAGGAATTATCCCAAGAAGGTAGGGACGCGATTAATCGCGTCCACAGAGAATTAGTATTTATTTATCACACAAGATGTTCAACCCAATAATCACGGTCACCCGGAAGCAGATCCACTACCGGAATCTCAATCATTGTGTAGCATCCCGGTTGCAGACGCATGGACGCGCGGGCGACGCAGACAAGCACCTGTCCCGTCAGAGCCGGATTATTGATCTTCATGTCGAACTCAAGCATCTGGTTATGGGTCTTTCCCGAAACACCCTTACGCACCAGATTCACTCCATGCCCCACATCGTTGAGAGCGTCTACTGAATCTACCTGCATGACGTGAGTCTCATCGCTTGCGAAGTAAGGATCCGCCTTGATGGCGGCAGCAACCTTATCGAGCTCATAGCCGGGGAGCAACTCGACATATACCATCCTGCGATGTATGCCCGTTCCGACGGGGATAGTCATCGAAAGAGCATCCTTTACTCCTTCGATCGCTTTGACGGCGACCGTATGGCCCATCGAACGTCCGGGACCGAAATTAGTATAAGTGACGCCTTTAGGCGCAATGGCCTCCATGAGAGTGCGGACTACAGAATCACTCCCCGGATCCCAGCCGGACGAAATCACGCTCACTTTCCCATACTCCTTAGCCACTTTGTCCAGTGATTTACGAAGAGCAGGAATCTGAGTATGGATGTCAAAACTGTCAACAGTATTGATTCCGAGAGCAAGTATCTCCTTCGCCTGCGCCTCAATGGAGCGCGTAGGACCGGCCAGAATCGCCACATCCACATCCTTAAGTTCCTTTACGCTCCCTACGACCTGAATCTCCGCCGGGATCCCACCGCGATCGGCCGGATTACGACGCACGATTCCCACCACTTCAAAATCCGGTGCCTCCTGAAGGGCTTCCAACACCGCATGTCCGATATTACCATAGCCGACAATGGCCGCTCTAATCTTTTCCATATTTTTTTCTTTTAAATTATCTATTTCTTGAGTTATCTATCTTCAAAAGGGAATCTTCCAGCTCCACAGTATTGTTTCAGATCAAATACGCAGAGTTCTTAAAAGTCCGCCCACCCCTCATCCCTACTCTATCCTCACCAATCCAATGCAAATATAACAAATTCTCTCTTCATATCCAATCCAGTGAATAAATAATTCCAAAATGAATCTGATTGTTTATCCAAAAATCACGTTAATGATTATAGATATTTGCACATCAGAGAAATAATGCTTATATTTGTAAAAAACAAACGAATATGATTGATCCTTATGGCAGAGGGGTGTTTATAGATCCCACCACCGACCCCGGTTTCAAGATTCTTTTCGGAAGGGAAGATTCGAAAGATATACTGATTGATTTGCTCAATACGCTTCTTGACCTTAAAGGCGACGAACGGATTGAGGACCTGCAATTCCGCAATGGCGAGAAACAGAGGGAGCAGAAAGACGAGCGGTCAGTGATCTTTGACCTGCAATGCCGCTCGAACAACGGCAAGCGTTTCATAGTGGAGATGCAGACATGTTCCCAGGTCTGGTTTGTGGAACGATGCCTGCTCTACGTGTCTCGGGCCATTACGGAGCAATCCAGAGCGGGGAAATGGAATTACGAGTACGAACCGGTCATAGGAATTGCGTTCACGACGTTTCCGATTCCGCGGCTTGCCAACAGTCTGCTGACGGATGCATTGCTGACCGACAGATATTCCGGCAAACCGATTACCGACCATTTGCGTTTAATGTTCATACAGTTACCGGAATTTGACAAGACGGATCCGGAAGAATGTAAGACAGCTCTTGAGCAATGGCTCTACACAATAAAAAACATGAAGAATATGGAGACAATACCTTTTGCAACCGTCAACCCTATATTCCGTAGGGTTGAAGAAGTGGGGAGAATGGCAAACCTCTCCAGAGATGAAATGCACAAATACGAATCGGAACTGAAAGCCTACCGCGACTATTACAGCACCATTTCCTTCGCCAGAGAGCAAGGCCTCGAAGCCGGCTTCGCCGAAGGTGAAGCCAAAGGACTCGCCAAAGGACTCGCCAAAGGAGAAGCCAAAGGTCGCCTTGAAGAAAAAGCGGAGTTGGTAAGACAATTCTACAATCAAGGGGTTGAGTTGGAAGTTATCTCCAAGGCCACCAATCTGACTATCCCCGAAATCAAGAAACTGATAGGATTGTAGTATCGAATATTGGTTGAAAATAACTTATTAAGGGGTTGCCGTACTATAGGCAATCCCTTAATTATTATGTAACAGCGGGACTCTTCAGATATGGTGATTAGTGGGACGGGGTCTAAACCACATCAGCTCTAAATGAAAAGGACAGTAGATAGGAGATATTCCAATCTACTGTCCTAACTATATCATCTCTATGCCCACTTAGGTAACAAGGACATAGATGTAAGGGTAAACGTCCCAAACTCCGCGTGACATCAGCCCAATCCTTGATTTTGTCAGAGACTGAAGCTGTGTCGTGCGGAGTTTGGGTCGCTTACGTTATCTTCGTCTGTTTTCAAAATAATATTCAGGAATAGACTTTATTTGCGGAAAAATTAGTAATTTTGCAGTCTGAAATCCAAAAGGGATTCCACTACAGGTAAAAAATTTAACTGTTTCTATAAATAATAATCTATTTTACAATGGATTGGCTAATATCTCTTGTTGCGCCCTCTTCGCAATCCCTGGCCAATACGATCATGCTGTATTCCTTCGTTATCTTCGCTGGAATATTTTTAGGCAAGATCAAGATTTTCGGTATTTCGCTTGGAGTGACTTTCGTGCTCTTTGTCGGATTGCTGATGGGCCATTTAGGTTATGGGGTGCAGGCCGACACTCTTCATTTTCTACGCGAGTTCGGCCTAATTCTCTTCATCTTTTCCATAGGTATGCAGGTCGGCCCGGGTTTCTTTTCCTCATTCAAGGAAGGAGGAATACGCATGAACGGCCTGGCGATGCTCGGGATCGGCCTGAATGTTGTCGTGACCCTCATCATCTTCTTCTGCCAGAAAGCCGCCGGCGGACAGACATCCCTCTATGAGATGGTCGGCATCATGAGCGGAGCCGTCACTAATACTCCCGGACTCGGTGCGGCACAACAGACGGTATTGCAGGTGAACTCCGAGGCATACAACATCAGCCAGCAGATGTCGATGGGCTACGCCGCCGCCTACCCTCTGGGCGTGATCGGCATCATCCTCACGATGATTCTGATAAAGAAATTCTTCCGCGTAAATGTCGATAAGGAAATTGAGGTCATAGAAGACGATAAGAAAGCCTCCCTCATGGCCCCGCACCGCGTCACATATCGCGTAACTAATGATCTCATCGAGGGCCTCACCATCCGTAAGCTACATACCCTTATTTCCGCAGATTTCGTAGTCTCCAGAATCGAGACTAAGGACGGGAAGGAAATCATCCCCAACGCGGATAATGTAATTGAGAAAGACGAACTGGTCCTCATTATCTGCTCAATCAAGGATGAAGAGATTTTCACCAGATTCATAGGTCCGAAGGTAGAGAAAAAATGGGAAATGGACAAAGGTCCCATCGTATCCCGCCGAATCATAGTCACAAAGACCGAATACAACGGCGCCAAACTCGGTTCGCTTCACATGCGCACGGCCTACGGCCTTAACGTCACCCGTGTCAATCGTGCCGGAGTCGACCTTCTTGCATCCCCGAATATCCGTCTGCAGATGGGTGACCGCATTACGGTTGTCGGAAAACTTGATGATATCAATTCCGTTGCCGCCAAACTCGGCAACTCAATGAAGCGTCTCAACGAGCCGAATCTGATCACGATGTTTATCGGCATATTCCTCGGAATCCTGGTCGGTTCGATACCCTTGCAGTTCCCCGGAATGTCAGTACCCATGAAACTCGGATTGGCCGGCGGACCGCTCGTAGTGGCAATTCTACTCAGCGCATACGGGACCAAGATCCACCTCGTCACCTACACCAACTCTTCGGCCAATCTGCTGCTTCGTGAGATCGGTATCTGCCTGTTCCTTGCATCGGTAGGCATAGCCGCAGGCAAGAACTTCGCCGCAACGGTATTCAACTACCAAGGTGCTCTATGGGTCGGCTACGGCTTCCTGATTACGTTCATTCCACTGCTGGTCGTAGGCATCATCGCGAGAGGAAAATATAAGATGAATTACCTTCAAATAATCGGCATGATGAGCGGCAACTATACCGACCCGCCGGCATTGGCCTACGCCAACAAGGTCGCCAACAACGACTCCCCCGCCGTCGCCTACTCCACGGTCTACCCTCTGACCATGTTCGTGCGCGTCATCGTCGCCCAGGTCCTCATCCTCTGCTTCATTTAACCCCGCAAAACAGAACCTCTCCCGAATATCCATAACGTCCCCCGGAAGTCAAAATCCATGACTTCCGGGGGACTTTATCTTTAAAGTTTGTCTGCGATACTTATTTGTCCCTATAATGTCCTTTCAGCGAGATTACACAGACGATGACTTTATCCTCTTCAATTCTATATATCATTCGGTCCCCCTTAGTAATCTCCCTGCTCCAGAAACCGGAAAGGTTACCCTTCAATTGTTCTACATGCCCGGTGCCGGTTTCAGGATGATCTACCAGTTCTTGAAATAAATCAGCCATCTTCTTTAGTGTTTTCTTTTGGCCGGACTTAGACCAAATCTTTAGGTGACGCTCTGCTTCCGGTGTAAAGATTAATTGATAAGTCATACTCCTAAAAGATTCCGAATTTCTTCCATTGAATAAGCTTTCCCTCCCCCGGCTTTCATTTCTGCAATCCCACGATTTACGGATTTCATATTTTCGGGATCATTAAACCAAGGATCACCGGATGGAGAGGGATTTTCGGAAACCTCTACTGATACGGAATCGGCCTTAGCTATGAGAAGGGTTTCTATGTACTTCTTTAGGCTTTTACCCTGAGCGACCGCCATGATGGATAGTTTTTGCAAAACATCCACAGGAAGGTCAATATTTTTACGTTTGATATTTAATGTTGTAGCCATCTGTTCCAAATAATAGTTTATAAATAATGCAGAGGGGTTATAAGTAAATACGCATCCTCAAGAAAACGGTTAATTTCCAATCCGGATCACGAGTAATCTATACTCTCTTCTCCTCATTCCAGTCACAAAGATATAAAATATATACGATATATACAATATAAACTGTGAAAATGTTGGAAACAACAAAAGATTCCAACAAATGCAGTTCCTGCATTACTAAAATAAACCCTCTACCAACATAATGGTCCTATAGATAACCTAAGGTCATAATATGAGGTACATTATCACTCTATTTTTTGCTATAGCTTTGTGTTTGGGTGTTTCGGGTCGGAGCGGGGTGAGTTATCATGTCGGGGAGGTCGAGGAGGGCTATGATTTCGTGTTGTGTAGTCCGGATTCGATCGAGGCGGCTAAGCCTCTGATTATCGCGCTGCATAGTCGCAAGGATGTGGGGAATAATCTACAGGCCGTGGAGAGCTTCGGGACGGTGAATGCTATCGAGTCCGGGATGCGAATTGATGCTTTCGTTCTGGCACCCCAGACTCCGGTCGCTCATTGGGACGCTGATAAAGTTATGGCAACGGTTGATTATGTTATGGAAAATAACCATGTCGACACCGATCGGATTTATGCCATCGGCATGAGCATGGGCGCAAATGGAGTTGCTGACTTGGCAGCGGAATATCCCGACAAAATTGCAGCCGCTATAGTTTTGGCAGGATCTTGGAGAAAAGGGAAATCAGAGAATCTGAGCAAAGTACCGCTATGGGTAATACGATGTATGAATGATCGCGAAGGCGCAATCGCCCGAACAAACGAGATGGTGGAGGAGGTCCGTAAACATGTTTCTTCCCGGATAGTATACTCTCAGGTAGAAGGTCTAAACCATCGGCAACATGAGCGCCTATTGTATATTCCGGACCTCTATGAATGGTTGATGACTCACAGTCTACAAGATTCGAACCGATCTATAACTCCCATCTTTGATATCTCGACAAAATTACTAAACAAATGAGGATTTAACCATTTAATGGGCATCCCACCCCATGGCCTGTACGCAACTCGACAATTAATAAAACCGCACATCGTACACCATCGCCGATTCGATCCCGGCAAAAAGAGACCGGACATGGGCTGCCATGTCCGGTAAATTATTTATGCTGGGATGGACGCTCATGTCCTAATGATAGAGTATGTGATAAGTCTCACACCGGAATTAACATTATGATTTCGCGTCGCGAGCGTAATTAGCGAAGGAGGACTTTGAGGGTCGTTTGGTCTTTCCGAAGGATGTAGAGGCCGGGGGCTATGTCGGATATCTCGTTTAGGCCTTCTTTGAGGGAGAGCCGGCGACTTTTGCCGTCGGCAGAGATGAGGCTGCAGGAGCCGGAGGTGGAGGTCTCGATCACCAGGTTGCCGTTGAGTGCGTAGGCCTTGAAGGAAGCGTCGGATTCAGTTGAGGAGATGCCGGTACCCTCGTTGAGGGCACCTTTCACTCCGAAAAAATCGTATACGCTGTTGTTTTGAAAGGTTAAATCCGCTGTCTGGTTGGCCGAACCGGATTTTCCGTTATCAAAGATTATATTGGTCGGAGCAACCTTGTGGCTGAATTTAATCTCCCATGCAGGGCGCCCGTCATAGACGGTAGCGGTCATCGGCGTGCCGGGCCAATTCCCGAGGTGCACTACCCCTGACGCCCAGGCAAAGGCCCTCGGAGCACTCCATTGATGAGTCTCATCCTGAAAGACAACATGGAATTCCTGCACTTCAGGAGAAAATGGAGTATAGGGCCGATCGGAGGTTTTAAGTAAGAAATGCAACGGCCGATCCACTCGCTGCGCCCAGAAGACCTCATTATGAGTCGCTCCCTTATCGGTAAATACATAGAGATTACCGTTATCTTCCCTATATCCTTTCTGTCTCACCAGTTCCCGCGCCTTCTCTTCCCATGGTTCGTAGTAGGAATCCAAGTCTACCGTTCCCCGGTCGAGATAAAGCTTATGATTCTCGGAGGAAGGAAGATGGTCGGTCAAATACGCGAGCATCGCTTCAGGGTATACCCGACTGTCCGGCCCGAAATTTCCGATCCAATGAGTCGACAGGCAGGCAGCCCCACCGAATATATCGGGATACTCACACATCGCATAGATAGACGCGAGTCCTCCCATACTGGAGCCCATTATGTAGGTAGCAGCCGGATCAGGACGAGTAGCAAAAAGCTGATCAATGGCCGGCTTAAGTTCAGTAGCAATGAACTTCATATATTCATCTCCATAGAACTTATTGTTTACGATCCCCCACATTCCGGAAGCGGCGCGGTCTGACTCGGAAATGTATTCCATTGCCGGTTTTTCCGGGATATAGTCCGATGGCCGAAGGGTACCGCGGTTATGGATACCGACCACGATCGGGGTCTCAATCCAATCATCTTCAATCAGCATGGCGACGGTCCGGTCTATTTCCCATGCGGCACCGGCAAACGATAGCGCAGGATCGAAAAGATTCTGCCCGTCATGCATATACACAACCGGATAAGCGTTGCCTGACTCCGCATTATATGTAGCAGGAAGCCATACATCTACTGTAAACGTCCCGGTGATGACTGAGGATCTTGCGGAAAACCTGCGGACCACTCCGCTTTCTATTGCCGGAATCTTTCCGGTTGTCACTTCGGTCAGTATGTCGGCAGCGGCCACCGGCTCGGAGGCCAAAGCGGCCACAGACAACAATCCGACAGACAAGATATTTTTCATTTTTCTATTTATAAATTTAAGACCCCGTCCCACAAGATATGCTAAATCCTGCGCTTCTGCGACAATGGACCTGAAATCTTATGGGAAGACGGTTTTTTATTTTATGATCTTCTTTACGGCTTTGCCGTCGCTGTTAATGATGATATAGATACCAGGAAGGAGCTGATCGCTTCCTGTCATTTCGACGCCCTGAAGATTGAATATTCTCTCTACTCCTTCATTTACAGTTACGGGAGCAACCATTCCTGTTACTTCGATATCATGAAGCAGCAAAGTCTTTTTGTCGAGATCCACTTCGAGCAGAGCCTTGTTGACATCTCGGGAAAGAGATATGTTCTTTCCGCCATGGGTCAATTTATATGTTACTCCGGGTTCAACGAGGGTAACGCCGTCGCCACCGAGATTTACGGTCTTGAAGCCGCTGTCGGCAATTTTAAAACGTCCGGTCAATCCGTTTATTTCAAGCGTATAGATTCCGTCTGCGCGTTTTGTGAAGGGCATATTGGTAGCCCAGGTGTTCATATCGCCGCGGAAAAAGAAAGGTACCTCATCCGGTTCTTCTATCGCAATGGCTTCTCCGGTCACGAGCAACGTCTGGGCAAGCGGATCGAGCACTAACTTCGCATTCTTGATCTCACCGGAGACATCGATATTCTTACCGCCGATTCCTGCTACAAGATTATACGTTACTCCCGCTTTGAGCTTGGTCACTCCGTCGCCGCCATAATTGACAGTGGAGAAGTCGGCGCTGGCAATCTTGAACTGATCCTTCAATGAGGGGATTTCAATAACATAGGTCCCGTCCTCCTGCGGCATCATCATGAGATTGGTGCCCCATGTATTGAGAGTTCCGCGAAGGAAAATCTCTACGTTTTCCGGGTTATCGTCCGGCATTGTGCCCCATTGCTTACCGAGCCATTTGGCCTTATTGCCGAGCATATATTTCACCTTTGTCGCGTTTGCTTCGATATCTTTATTCCCATATTCCGGCCATCGCTTGAAATCATATTTGGCTGCATCACCGATGGTCTTAGCCCAGTCGTCGATAAAACTGTCGAGACCTTCGTAAGAATTCTCGCAAAACTCCTTCCAGACTTCTTTCACCTTCTGCTGAAAAGCCGGGAACTTATATAGTTCCGCAATCCAGGTAAGAGTATAATTCGCATCCTGCCAGATAAACTTACCGCTTCCGCGGAAATAGGAGCTGCCGAAATCCCATACAGGACCGAATTCCCATTTTGAATCCTCGCCCCTGTCGCGATGCAGGAAACAACTGCCATGGAAAGATTCCGTATTGTCCATCAACTCATGCACGATATAAAAACGTGCCAGCCGATCCATATCGATATATTCAGCCCAACCGGCAACCGACTTGTCAGAAGAATATATTGCAGCGTTGATTGCAGTCATCTGATCAGTAAGGAATTGACGCTGCTCATCCCCTAAGACCCCGTCCCACAAAAAATGTTAAATTCCGGGCGGTGAATTTTCGAGGGA
>CAYTOR010000080.1:0-9743 GCA_964439505.1 uncultured Sangeribacter sp. | reverse complement strand
GCTCGGTCAGCTCGGGATTGTCGCGGTGGCGCTTGGTCAGCGGCGACATCTCGATCGGATAGTCGATGATGAAGGTCGGCTGAATGAATGAGCCCTCACATTTTTCTCCGAAGATCTCGTCGATGAGTTTACCTTTACCCATCGAAGGATCGACCTCTATGCCGGCTTCCTTGCAGAAAGCGCGCAGTTCATCTTCGCTCTTTCCGGTGATATCGAATCCTGTCGCATCCTTGATAGCCTGAGTCATCGTGATACGCGGATAAGGCGGCTTGAAGTCAACCTCGTGATCGCCCATCTGCACCTTTGTAGTACCGTTGACATCCATAGCGATCTTTTCGAGCATATTCTCGGTGAAGGTCATCATCCAGTTATAGTCCTTATAGGGGACATAGATCTCCATGGCCGTAAACTCGGGATTATGAGTACGGTCCATACCTTCGTTGCGGAAATTACGGGAAAATTCGTAGACACCATCGAAGCCGCCTACGATCAGACGCTTCAGATAGAGTTCATTGGCAATACGCAGATAGAGGGGGATATCGAGGGCGTTATGATGAGTGACGAAGGGACGGGCAGCCGCGCCGCCGGGAATCGACTGCAGGACAGGCGTATCTACCTCCAGATACCCGAACGAATTGAAATATTCGCGCATCGAATTAAACATCTTCGTGCGCTTCTCGAATATCTCCTTGACCCCTTTATTGACTATAAGGTCGACGTAACGGCGACGATAGCGGAGTTCCGGATCGGTGAAGGCATCGTAGGCCTTGCCGTCTTTCATCTTGACAATCGGCAGCGGACGAAGGCTCTTGCCGAGGAAGGTGATCTTACGGGCATGAATTGTGATCTCCCCCATCTGGGTACGGAAGACAAAGCCCTCCACACCGATGAAGTCACCGATATCCATAAGTTTCTTGAAGACAACGTTATAGAATTCCTTATCTTCACCGGGACAGAGGTCGTCGCGGCTGACATAGACCTGAATTCTGCCGTTGGCATCCTGAAGCTCCATGAAGGAGGCCTTGCCCATGATGCGACGGCTCATGATGCGACCTGCGACGCGCACCTCACGCGGCGGCTGAAGGTCGTCGGAGAAATTCTGACGGATCTCATCCGTATGCGCCGTCACTTCATATTCTGCACCGGGAAACGGATCTATTCCACGTTCACGAAGCGCCTCCATTGAGCGGCGACGCACTATCTCCTGTTCGCTTAATTCCTGATTGTTTGCCATTTATATTCTATATTGTCTAAATTTACATTGTATCGAGAGCCGGGGAGACTGAATAAGGCACGTCCCCGGGGCCTCACGCGGGTTATAAAATGCAAATATACAAAATATTTGCGAGTCGGCAAAGAGCCAAAGCCCACAAGAGACCTAAAGCGGCCGGGTCAGACAGGGCCGGATTGTAAAAAATCACGATTCCGCGCTATTCCGGAATGTAAAAAATCCCTATTCCGGACTACTTAGGTAGCGCTTTGGTAATCTTGATGAAGTCTTCTACTCCCAACCGCTCGGGACGGAGCTGCATCAGCTCGGTCTCCATAATGGGGTTATCCGCACCCAACAGTCCTTTCAGCGAGTTGCGCAGCGTCTTGCGTCGCTGACCGAACGCTACCTTCACCACTTTCTTGAAGTCCCGTTCGTCAACTCCTAATTCCCGGCGGGAGTTGCGAGTCAGACGGAGCACCCCACTCGTCACTTTCGGCGGCGGCGAGAAGACTCCGGGAGCGACATTGAAGAGATATTCGCAGTCATACCATGCCTGAAGCAGGACCGAGAGTATGCCATAGACCTTCGATCCGGGTCCGCTACAGATTCTTTCCGCTACTTCCTTCTGCAACATTCCCGCGACGACGGGAATTTCATCCTTATAATCGAGTACCTTGAAGAATATCTGAGAGGAGATATTATAAGGATAGTTGCCTATCAGGGCAAATTTCCTCCCTTCCATCAGGTCGGCCAGGTCAAGACGGAGGAAGTCGGCCTCGACCACCTTGAGATCGGGCATCTCCCGGCTGAGATATTCGACGCTCTCGCCGTCGAGTTCAACGGCGGTAACGTCCCGGCCCGCTTCCTTCAGGAAACGGGTCAGCACGCCCATGCCGGGGCCGATCTCTACAATCGGCAGCTTCCCCCATTCGCGGGCTTTCTCGATATTTTCCGCGTCACCGGACTTTGCGGCCTGCGCTTCCAAGGCTTCCGGAGATACGGTCGCCGCTATCCGCGCGGCTATATTAAGATCGGTCAGAAAATGCTGACCGAGATTTTTCTTTGCTCTGACTTCCATTATTCGGATACGTATCGGATTATTCTTACTAAAAAATAACGGAGAAAGGGACAATTCCCCTTCTCCGTTATAACGCTTTTAAGTAGCAAAGTTGTTTAGATTGCCGCTAAGTTTCGCAAGTTCTATACAGGTTATAGTCCTACCGTGAGTGACGTCTTCCCTTTCACTTTTCAAGTTTCGATCGTAGCCGATCTTGAATTACTTTATTTTCTTGGCGATATCCTTTGGAATCCCTCCTTCATGGACTAAGATGCCTATAGTCTTTTCGAGGAAGTAGGGTTCGGAGACATAGAAATAGCCGTCATAGATCTGGTTAGTGTCCCAGGAATTCTTGACTTTGTAGTATTTGTTACCTTCCTGATCGGTCGCCGTGCCTACGATCTCCATCGCATGGTCGTCGGTAGTCGAGAGGTTATCAAACGTGCGCTGGCGGTCTTCCTGCGTGATGACGCGCTCCTTGCAGGGACCGCTCACTTTAGTTTTCTCCTTTTCGCGGTCAGAGTCAGAGAGTTTGACCCAGCGGGAGAGTTCAGTGCCGTCCATGTCGGCCTCTGTCTTCTCGGCGGGGAGGACGGCATATCCTTCACGCCATTTGAAGGTAGGTTCGGAGACGTCGGCCGCCCATCCTACGGTATAGCCGTTTTCAAGGGCGTTGTCGAGAGTTGCCTTCATCTCCTCCATGGGGATATTCCAGCTCGGTGCCCAGCGCCAGTTGTCGGGGATTTCTATAGCAAACTGACTATAAAAGGGATGATGGGTATAACTCGTCAGCATCTTGAAATTCCTGCCGTCAAGGCCGAGATATTTCGCAAACTCCTTCGGAGTGTAGGTCTTCCCTTTATAGGTGAATTTTTCCGGGAGTTTCCCGAGGTATGCGTCCAGAATACCGTCGACTCCGGCCTCCCAGGCTGTAGAGAGTTCCTTATTGGGATTCTTCAGGATCGCGTTCAGATAAGCGGTCAGGGCGGCTGCCATCTCATAATGGGCATGTTTGGGCTGACCATAGTTAAGGCCGGCGTATGCCTCTTCCGGGACGGCTCCATATTCGTTGAGAGCGGTCAGGACGTCGGCGAAACCGCCTCCCTGCGCGAAGTTGATCTTCCCGTCCATACGGATATATTTGCGGGCCTTTTCCTTATAGTTATGGCGCACTACAAACATCTCGGAGAGATCGATCTCCTCACCTCCGCGGCGAAGGACGTCGGATTCGAGTTGGGAAATGCCGGCGAAGGCCCAGCAAGTCCCCGACTTATTCTGGTCCTTGACGGGAGTCACGGGAAGGATCTTTACGTCGGTGAAGGTGAAGCCGGTGCTGTCGGGATCGACTACGCCATCCTGCATGGCGGGCGCCTCCATATAGGTCGCGGAGGCTGAGAGAGAGAAAGCCGCGAGGGCAAGAGTAAGAAATCGGAAGGTCATTTTTTATTCGGGTTAAGGGGTATTAGATTAATTATTTTCTTCGATTTTTACGGGATTCTCGAGTTAATCGATTTTTACGGGATTCTCGAGAATCTCGAGATTTTCGAGTTGCTCGAGCCTCTCGTTTTTATCGGGCGATTCGGGCCGATTCGAGCTTTTCGAAATTATCGAGTTTTTCGAGATAGTATTTCCGCAGGTCATCCCAGCGATAGTACGGCCCGGCGACGGAAGTAGCCGGAAGCCTTACCTCCTTCTCGTTGAGAAGGGCCTTGACAAGCACGTCGCCTTCCGGATTCCGATAGAAGACCATCTGGATGTTGCCGGCCATCGGAATGAGGTCATAGCTGCGCAGGCCTGCATCCTCGGCCTCTTCGATCGAAGAGAATTCGCGACCTAAATCGTCGATCTCTGCCAGCGTCAGAAAATTGATCAGGATGCCGTCATGACCATAACGCAGATTGGCACTTGAAGCGGATGAAAGCATGGCTGTGTCGGTGCTTTCTATCATGTTGCGCAGAAGCTTGCGCTGGGTATAGGGCATACGTCGCTCGGTCAGGGGAGTATCTATACAATGAAGGGTCCACATCCCGTTGTCGTAGCGCCATGCCTCGCGGACTTCATCGGCCGTGAAGACCTTATCGAGCAACCAAGGCTGATCGGAATGGCCCTGCGCGGCCGCAAGCACCCAGTAAAGATAGGGAAACATTCCGGGGGCCACGCTATCCTGAGCGAATTGCTTATCCTTGACCAGACGATTGAGATAATCATTACTCAGGGCGTGCTTTTTACGATATTCCTTCAGCGTCGTCTCCTCAGCCCGGTCCTTGATGACCCATGCCGGAGTGTCGTCATAGTTCATGAAGTACATGTCAGCGTAGGAGGCATCCGACTTTACGGGCACGCCGGGAGCAACCTCACGGATACCCTGCAATCCGTTGAGCATGGAAAGGATACAACGGATGACGACCGTAGACTTGGCGTCTACCACCGCCGAGTCATTGAAGATCTCGGGATAGTTGCGTGCCATCCGGCGTCCTATGGCCTGATGCTGGAGCGCTCCCTTGTCGGAGAGTTCGCCGAGGCGTCCGTGGGAAGCCTTCTCGATCTTGCGCAAGGCGTCGAGAGTCTCCTGGCCGAGTGGGGTCAGAAGGCCCGCCCGCTCGGCCTTTTCCAGATTCCTGACCGGAGTCAGATAGTCGTTGCCGCCGATGAGCCAGCGCGAACCGTGGCGACCGTAATGTTCCAGATGGAAAGGGACGTAGCCCTCCGGGGCAGGAGTCTGAGCAGGTGGATCGGTCTCCGTGAAAGGATAGGCCCGGAGATTTCCGGAAAGCTTATGGAAATCCGTCTCTTTATCGGCCGACGGGAGATTTTGCGCTCCCGCGCCGACAAACATCAGCAGACCGAGGGAGAGGCTTATGAACTTTTTCATTTGTGAAAACTTTGGGTTTAAGGTTATTGAGAAGCCTTCGGGTCTAAGCGGGTCTAAGACTACCGGATGATGACTTTCTGAGTCTTGCCGTTGGCAACGTGGAGGTAGATACCCGGCTGAGTCGGGCGTCCGGCAAGCTGCACTCCCTGCAGGGTGATCCAACGTTCGGGAGCGGCCGCGTCGACAGGCAAAAGTCCGACTCCGGTCACAGCGGAAAGATCAAGCACGGCTTTCGGACTCCACTCGGAAGCCTTATACGATTCTTCATCGGCAGGAAGCGCCCGCACGCGATAGTCATAAACTCCACCGACTGCAAGTCCCGTTACGGTATGGCTCTTTTCTTTCAAGCCGGTGAAAAGCATGGGCTCGGCAACCGCGAACAGGGCCGGAGATTCGGATATACCTTCTCCGGAATAGATACTTGCCTTGCGGACGCAGACGCGCTTCTTATTGCCCGTAGTCTCGATGCGGATGCTGAATTTCTGACCCGGAGCGGCCTCGAAAGTCAGGTTATTGGCTGCATAGTTTGCAGTCAGGGCTACATCGCGGGTCTCTTTAGCCTTACCGGAGGCATCCAAAAGACTTACCCGCGCTACTGCATTGTCGTTGGCGTTATAATACTTCACGGACAGAGCGACCGTCACTTTATCATGACCATCCTCTACAGTATAGACCGGAGAGGTCAGGGAGCCCTGCTGCTTGTTGGAACCGAGACGGACGCCCCCTTCGCCGTCATCGTATGTGGCGTAGCCGGTTGTGGCCCAACCATGGGAGTCGGAAGTGAAGGAAGTCTCGCTGAGCAGAGTGAAGGGATTGTCGACATGACCTGATACCTCAAGATCGTAAGAGCCGACATTTCCGTCTTCACATTCCCAGCTGATCAGAGCCGACGATTCGCTGAGGATGTTATGCGAAAGGGCTGTCGGGGCGTCTACCGGTGCCAGGGCGCCGCGCATGGCGTAGAACGATATTGTCCCGTCGTTGTTCTTTGTGATTTCGGTTATCGGCTTCGACATGTACCCTCCGGTGTTGACCTTGGCTGCGGGCACGGAGGTATCGGTAAGCTCATTATTGCCGTTGTAAGGCCAGAGATCGCCTTTCAGGTCCGCGGCATTTATGTAATAGTAGGTCTCGCCGTAATATGTCTGCTTGTCGAGTTTCAGATCATTGTCGGCGGGAATGACCGTTGCCCTCTGGAGGTCATAGTCGTTGACCTGATTCTTATCCCATGCGGTGGCGCTGTAAGTGAAGTGGGTTATGAGCATACCTTCGGCGGGCATGAAGGCGTCCCATCCCTGTTTCTTACGGTTCTCAAGAATATAGTATTCGTCGGGATCGGCGTTATTGGTCAGCCGCACCGCCATATCTGTCGCTTCATCCTTCAGGTTCATGGGAGTGAGGGTATAGAGGGTATTCTCTTTTGCCTCGGGGATTTCAATCCAACCCATGAATTCCTTTTCGTAAGCGGAGTATCCGATCGGGGTATAGCCGTTGTCATTATAGGAGGCATGGTCCATGATCGACCAGTCTCCCATTCCGAAATGCGGGCCATACTGGGTGTCGTAGAAGTCGGGCAATCCGAGGCAATGGGAGAATTCATGGCAGAATGTGCCGATGCCGTCAATTTTAGAAAGGTCTTCTCCATAGAGTTCGTTGAAGACGGCGAAAAGATTGACCTTGGTATTGTCGAGAGTAAGTGACTTGCCGTAATCAGACTTGGCGAGTTCCCACTGGCAGGGCCATACGGAATCCTCAGCGTCATCCTGATAAGAGGAAGCTTCGCCGTCGCCGGCATAGAGAACGATCACTACGTCGCACTCTCCGTCGCCGTCATTGTCGTAATCTGAAAATTTGATCGAGGAGTCGAGGGCCAGACAGGCCTCGCCGACCATAGTGCCGACCCCCTCGTCATTACCATACCAGTCATTACCGCCGTAATCGACGCGCTTGCCTTTGAGAGTGACAGGCCCGTAGATATCAAACCGGCAGTCAAATTTTCCGTTCGACTGATCGAGAAAATACTGATGGGCGGATTTAGGACCATCGGCGAAGAAGGCATCGAAAGTAGCCTTGGGATCCTGGTCTTTGAATTTATAGTCGCTATACTGAACCAGGAGCACCGGCACGCGCGGCGAACCGATGTGAGGTACCTGGCTCCAATTCTCCGAAGCGGCGCGACGGACAGGGATATTCCGCTGCGCCCGGCGGGTGATGGCTGCAGCGTGACGCTCGGCAACCTCGGCCTCAGTCACCGGACGGAAGAAGCCGTCGGCCCCGCGTTTCATGATGTGGCCGTCGGCAGATACGTAATTATGACTATATTCATCGCCGACAAGAGTAAGCCGGATTTGGGAACCGTCAGGCTGGGTGAAGGTCCTGACACCCTGACGGGCCGGAATAGCCCAGCCCGAGGCCGCTATGCCTGCAGCGATAATGAAGGTAGATATTCGTTTCATCAAATCAGATTTTTTATTGCGCCGGCTGCCATGCAACCGTAAACTTTATTATTTCTTATTACTCAGCAAGTTTAGTCACTTGCAAAACTTGAATTACTTCTTGCGTATTACTATTTTACTTCTCCTCTCCCCCTGCTTCTGAATATAGATGCCCGGAGTCGCGGGACGGTCCGCAAGCGGCAGCCCGTCGATAGTAAACCACTCTTCGGCTTTTCCCTGCCCGAAGGAATCCTCCCCTTCTTTCAGGGGGGACTTAACGCCGGAGAGGTCGAAATCACCCGTATGGAATGAGGCACCGGCCGAAGCCTCATTCCATTCTATATCCAGGATAGGTTTGGACATGAAGCCGCCGGTATTGACCGAGGCCGCAGGGAAAGAGGTATCGGTCAACGATGTCGCTCCCGGCTGAGGCCATAGGTCGCCGAGCTGGTTGGCCTCATTGATGAAGTACATCGACATACCGTAATAGAACTCGCGATCCATAAGGAGTTCGCCGTCGGCGGGAATGATAGTGGCGCGTTGCAGATCGTCGTCGTTGACTACGTTCTGCTCCCAGGCGACGGGATCGTAGGTGAAATGAGTGATCAGCAATCCCTCAGCCGGCATATACGCATCCCATTCGCGTCTGCGCCGGGCCTCTAAAATATAGAATTCATCCGGGTCGGCGGGATTGGTGAAGCGGATCGCTTTCTTTCCCTCCGCCGGAGCGGAGGATGAGTTATGGGAGTAGAGGCTATATCGCGTATTCGGACGGGCCTCTTCAATCTCAAACCATCCCATGAATTCCTTTTCGTAGGCCGAATAGCCTATCGGAGTAAGTCCGGAATTGTTGTATCCGCCATGGTCCATTATCGACCAACTTCCCATGCCGAAATGCGGCCCATACTGAGTATCGTAGAAATCAGGAAGTCCGAGACAATGGGAGAATTCATGGCAGAATGTGCCGACACCGTCAATCTTGTTCAGGTTATCGCCGTTGAGTTCATTGAAGACTGCAAACATATTGACCTTCGTATCGTCAAGCTGAAGGGCCTTTCCATAGTCGGAAGTTTCCAGATCCCATTGGCAGGGCCAGATGGCATCGGCGGCGTTATAGGCGTTGGAAGAGGCTTCTCCGTCGCCGGCATAGACGATAATGATCACGTCGCACTCCCCGTCGCCATTATAATCGTAAATGGAAAAATCCAGTGAGCGGTCCGCGGCCTGACAGGCCTCAGCTACCATCTGTCCTACCGCGCGGTCGCCCCCTTCGAGGGTATTGCGTCCGTAGAAAGATCGGATATTCGGGAGAGTGACGGGTCCGTAAAGGTCGAATTGAGGACGGAATTGTCCGCCGGATTGGGTTTCGAAGTAGTTTTTGGCCGAGCGGGGATCTTCCGTGAAGAAACGGGAGAAGGTGGCAACCGGGGATTTATCGCGGAATTTCAGGTCCTGATACTGCACCAATATGATCGGGATCCGGACGTCACCGATATGTTGGACCTGACTGAGGTTTTCTTCACCGGGAGATCTCCGGATAGCGGCCGGAATGCGACGCAGCCGGCGTTGCTCGGAAGCAACCCGGAGGCTGAGTTCCGATGCTTCCTCTCCTACCGGATGAAAATAGCCTTCCTCATCGCGAATAAACGCGTTGCCGTCGGCATCTACGTATTGATGAAAAAATTCATCACCGACGAGCGTGAACTGATATTCACGTCCCGCAGGATCGGCATACGCGCGCACACCCGGTCGCGCCGGCATGCTCCATGCAGCAGCGACTCCAAGTAAGACCGCGATCGTAAAGAACAGAAATTCTTTAATATTCATCGGATGAGAGGTGGTTGAAAATTGACAAGTCGTTTAATTTCATAAATACCTAAGTGAGAAAAATTAATCCGTAACCCCGATTAATCTTATGGTCTTACTTAGCATTAAACGACTTCCTTGGTTAAAACTACGCGAAGATAATAAAAAATCAAGAAAATCTGACGAAAATATTTGGATAAAACGATAAAAATAGTTAACTTTGCAGTCGCAAACGGATTCTAAAGCGCGAAGCTACGGAAAACCGTGAGCGAAAATAATAAAACATCTATCGAAATTTCCATTTTTCGGAGAGGTGGGTGAGTGGCTGAAACCACCAGTTTGCTAAACTGACGTAGGAGC
>CAYTOR010000079.1:0-9765 GCA_964439505.1 uncultured Sangeribacter sp. | reverse complement strand
ATAAAACGGACTCATACGAAGTAGATTTTGTAGTTTGTCATCGGGCAACGGTTGTAGAACTTGTGCAAGCATCTTATGACATATCCTCCGAAAAGGCTCTCAATCGAGAAACTTTAGCTTTGGTAAAAGCCGGGACATTGCTCAAATGCGACAAACTAACCTTGATTACCGCTTTTGAGGAGCGTGTGATGAGCGTACATGGGCAAGTCATTAATGTTTGTGCCGCCTACAAATGGCTACTATAGGGAAGCCCCTAATATTACGACAAACATCCGCAGCCACTCCGAGCGCTTCGATGAAGTTACGGCGGCCATTCGTCCAGCATCCGCACGACAGTAAACTACCTTATAAAAAGAATTTCCCTCGGGCTGAAGGTCCGAGGGAAATTCTTTTAGACGGGATGCTTCTGATGGAAGCTTTCTGGTCTTGTTTGTCATGTTTCGGAAATAGCTGCAAAACACTGCTTCGCGCCGTGGGAGCTCTTTTTCCCGATTATAATGTTTATTGGTTTGCTTTTGTACCTTTATAACACTCTATATCAGGAAATAGTTCATTACTTTTCGTCGTGCATGGAGCGCATCGGAGAAGAGAAATCAATCTCGTATTTTTAGCTCTCTATAACAGGAAATGATTCTTAGCCATTCCCCGTACTATGAGCCCATCGGAGAAGAGAAATCAATCTCGTATTTTTGGCACTACATAATTAAGCGGTTATAGCCGTTCGTCGCGCAGGGAGCGTTGCGGAGCGGGAGAAGACGGTTTGGATTTTTTGGTGGTCTTCCGGGATTTTTTCCTATGTGTTTTCTCTTCTTTTGTCTTATAGGTTCGCTCCTCTTTATTTTTATCCCGAATGGAATCGCTCCGACGATGTGCCTCGCTCCTGTCTTTGCCGCTCATCCATGTCCCTCGGGACGTCGTAGCGCCGTCGGCAGACTCAGTTTCCGGGGCAGCAGAATCCGAGTTCAGGGAATCTATGACGTAATTATTTTCAGAGCCCTGGAGGCTTCCTTTCTCTTGAGCCTCCACCCTTTTATTATCCGTCCGCTCGCAACCCGCCGAATCTATGAGACGTTCGGTCAGGAACAACGCTACGACCACTAAGATCAGCATTATCAGTCCGAGCCGCTCTCGCGGTGAATAACCTTTCATTTAAGTATGGATCCGTAGTTAGGGATGGAAGATGAAGAAGTAAATCTCAGAAAAGGACTGCGAGAGTCTGAAGAAATATGTAATGACTTGGAAGAATTACGTAATGACTTGGAAGGGTTACGTAAATGTTCAGAAGGGATAACCTATGGCCAGGTGGAAGGCGAAGGCTTTCTTGAAGGCTACATTGAAGTAATGGCCCGTGCCGTTGCTGTAGGGAGTATGAAGGCCGTAGCCAAGATCGCCGCGCAAGACAAGCATTCCTATGTCTACCCGCAGGCCGACTCCGGTCCCCAGAGCGATATCCTTGAAGAAGGATTTGGCCTGAAGCAGACCGCCAGGTCGCAGCGGGTCATTCTTCAATAGCCAGATATTGCCGGCGTCGATGAAGGCCGCTCCGTGAAGCACACTGACTATCGGAAAGCGATATTCCGTATTCAGCTCAAGTTTAAAAGTACCGGTCTGGTCGAAGTAGCCGTTCTCGAGATCCTGTGGCGGCCGATAGCTACCCGGTCCGATCGAGCGGACCGTAAACGCCCGGATAGAGTTGGCGCCGCCTATATAAAATTGCTCGGCATACGGCACCTCCCGCGAATTTCCGTAGGCATGCTCCGCGCCGACGAGTATGCGGCTGACAAGCCATTGGTCAGTGCCGCGTATCAACCGCCGGCTATAGACTAACTGCAGCTGCCCCTTGACGAATTGAGAGAAGGGCGTTCCGAAAAGTTTCTTCTCCCCTTTGACTCCGCAGGCTTTATAGATGACGTCAAAAAGATTTCCGGCTTCTGTAAACGTAGCGGAAAAGTTGATGCCGTTCATCCTGTCGCGATCGAGGAATTTATCGAGGGTATAGGTATAGCTCAACTGGGGTATAAACTGACTCTGAAAACTCAACGCGACGGCAGGGTTAAGATTCATTATGGAATCGAATTCCTGTGTGCGATGGATTAGTTTCGTATAGGCAAGTTTGAAGAGGGTCAGCTGGCTATAGGAATTGCGGGTAGGCTTCCAGTCGTAGGAGATGGAGGTATTAAATTCCGCCATCTTGAAGAAGTGGGGACGGTTAAGAAGGTCGGCTCCCAAGGAGATAGTGGTCCAGTTCAAGTCGATATTACGTCGCGGTATGAACTTGGGTGCGAGCAGACGCGGGAATGCCAGAGATGCCTTTAACCCGAATTCATAACTGTTGAATAGACTGCGGTTATGTCCCTTACCGGTCTGCCATTCATAACTGCCGGTAAGCTGGAGGCTTAGCTTTTCGGCCCCTCCGAAGATATTGTGATGCGTCAGCCCGAGGATAACTCCCGGTCCTATGTAGGAGTTGGACTTGGAGGTCGCGTTCACTTCAATCGAAGCTTCCATGGGGCTGTCGTATTGAGCTGTGATATAGACATCCAAAGTCGGATTGGCGGCGGTAGTGTCGGCCGGGACAGGCTGAATCTGCACGTTGCTGAAGATTCCGAGGCGCGAGAAGCGATTCTGGGTATTGTCCATTGAGCGGACTGAGAAAAGCCGCCCTTTCCGGAATGTTATGCAACTCGGTATAAGGTTAGGCCGAAGGCGCTGAGGACGCATGACGATTACCTCCCCTTTGTTGGTGAAGAGAGTATCGGGAGTGCCGGGATGACGTTTTGACTTTCTGAGCAGTGTGGTCTGGATGTTGCCGGTGCGATAAGCGTAATAGACCATAGGAGGCATATTCGAGGCGAGATTAAACCTCAACGCTATCCGCTGGGGAGTAATCAGGGAGTCGGCCTCGAACTCAATGAACTCAGGTCTGAAATAATAATATCCTTTATTACGGAGCGCGTTGGCAATCCTTATCCTTTCATTTGAAAGGGAGTCGACGCAATATATCGCACCTTTCTGCATGTATTTGCTGCGGCGCGCCACAGAGTCTATCATGCGGGCCAGCGGCTCCGGACGGTTGAGATATTGGATAGAGTCAATCCGGTAAGGTGCGCAGACATCTGCGGTATAGATGATCTTCGCCTTTTTGGGATTTTTCTTATCGTAGACGATGTCATATCCGGTTGTCGAGGCGAAGTATCCGTTGTTTTCAAGGATATTCTTGATGAGATTGGCCCTCAACTCGGGCTTGACCTCCGATATCAAGACCGGTTGGCGCGAGAACTTACGGTATATCCATCCCTTCAGACCCTTGGCTGAGTCGTTCATCTCGTTATATATCCATAACCCTATTGGGAAGGGCTGGGTCATATACGGCGACATGAAGGGCATCGGTCCGTTGGGAGCGACGTTGATGGCAGCCTTCATGTCGGCGATCATCCCGTCAGGCAGTTTCTCGCCGTCGGTCGGATTTATCTCAAATTTCTTTACGCCCCTATAGAGGGTCTCCCCTTCCGTCAGGCGCTTGGTCATCGAGCATGAAGAACCGATGAGCAGAACCATGAACATGATGGCCATGGTCGGCATTATTCGCGGAAATATATCTCTACGGATTCTCATCACTTGTCATTGCTATTGTTATCATTACTGCGGACCTCACGGAAGTCTTCTCCGGCTGTCGTTCCTCCGTAGTTGGCGGAATCAACGGGTACCGGACCCGGAGTTGGCATCGGGAGCGGGGTCTTCCGCTTACCCCAGCGCACCTTGAAGAGCCTGCTGAGATTGGATATGCGGCGGCGCATCGTGAAGCCGACGCCGGTCTCCGTCACTTCCCCTTCCAATACGTTCTCGAAGCCTACATGGCGGAAGAGACGCACGAGCATCGTCAGCGAGTTGGTCTGCTTCAGGGTATACTCGAAACTGATATCGCTGATAAGATTCTGAGTAAGGTTCTCATCCGCGGATGCGTCGCTCGAATAATTACCACCTACTACGATCTTGAATTTATTGCTGAAGAGGGATTTCGACAGTTGATAGGAGTAGGACGTAGTAGATCCTTGCTGACCGTCTTTAAGAGTGTCATATTGGTCGATGCCGAAAGAGAGATCGACTCCCTTCACATATTTCGAGGCAAGGCTATTGAGCGAGGATTCAACCAGACTATAGAGCATATTCTCGCCGACGTTGCCCTGGAGGGTCTTCATTCCGGAGCCCTGATAGCGGCCGGTAATCAAAAGATTCATGGCCTGGGTAGAGCGCTGGTCGGGAGTCATAGACTCCAGTTCATTCTTAAGCGACATGTCGTCGTCCGTCGACAGATCGAATACCACCTTGGGATTCTCAAGCGTGTTGGTTACACTTAAGCCAACCTGGAAATTGACCATCGAACTGTTGCCCGATGAGTTCGCTACCGATGCCCTCACATTCTCAGTCGCCTGAATATTGAGGATGGGATTCATTATATTTCCGTTGAAGGATACGGAACTCTGGGGATTGAAGACAAAGTCTTTCTCTCCGAGTACGGGCACCTTATACTTGGCGAATCCGTTGCCGAGAATCAACTCTCCGTTGAGGGTCATGTCGCCCATGAAGTTCTGGAAGTAGGTCAGCGTGCCTGACGGATTGAGCTGGGCCTTGCCTCCGCCTGTCGCGCTGCTCGGGATAATGACGTTGACCACCGTACCGGGAGAGATGGTAGCCGTCGCCCGGATGCGCATTGCCATCGAACTTTGGACGCTGTCTTTCTTCGCTACCTGCGTCGTATCGGCGAAGTTCACGAATTTCACGACATCCTGAGTCGTAGTGTTGGTCAGCTGCGTAGCCGTAGTCAGAGGTACCTGATATGTGAAGTCCGAAGTGCCGAGTACCGTAAGGTTGGCATTGACGTCGAAGTGGCTCATCGGACCTATGACGTTGGCATTCAGATTCAGGAACAGTTTGCCGTAGAGATCGCTGTTGGCCTTCGCCGTATTGTTGACAAGGGCAAAGTTGGCCGCGTCGGCGTTAAGATTGATCTTGATGTTCGAAAGGCTCCTTGCGTCGACATCACCCGCAATCGTCAGAGGATTTTCATTAGCACCGAATATCCTGAAATTATTGAAGTTTACAAGATTGTCAGTGACAGTTATCGGATTGCTGTCGAATTTCAGGTTACTGCCGATCATCGGGATGAAGACATTGACGTCGTCACATTCTATGTCGCCGTTGAGCAGGGGAGCCGACATAGAACCTGACATGTTCAGTTTGCCGTTAAGGGCACCGCTCAACTTCGCGATATCCGGACCTAAGAAAGCATTCGCGACTTTCAGCGGGAAGTCCGTAAGGTTGAGATCGACGGTCTTGGGCTCAAGTCCGGCTTCACCGTTCTGTTCGAGAATAGTGGACAACGACAGCGCGGGTTGACCGTCAACCTTCAGGAACGCCTCTGCCTGCGTCTCTCCCTGGAAGTTGAGACCGGCCTTCAAGCCGAGATCGAAGTCTCCGACCATCATCTTGTCATAGATCAGATTGCGTACCGAGATATCGCCGTCGCCATTAAGGGTCTTACCGTCATAGTGAAGAACTACATCGCCGTCAACGGATGCCTCCAACGGAGGAGCCAACATCGACATGCGCAGGAAGTCTTCGATATGAATATTCTTTACATTCAGATGAAGGTTGTCGGATCCGTTATCGGCCATCTCCGTCTTAAGCAGGATACTGCTCTCGCGGCTGCTCGCCTGCAGATTCGCATTCACCCTGCGGTCGAAGAAGTTATAATCTATATGATTGTCATCATTGAATTGCCAGGGGAGATAGGCAATCGTCGCCTTCAGAGGGGTGAAGTGGAGCGAAAGCGTACTGTCTGCTACCGCCGCCGTGAAACCGAATTTATAACCTTGCACTCCCACTGAATTATGCTGCGTCAGATAAGCCGACAAGCGGTTGGAACCCAAATAGCCGTTGAGGTTGACCTGCGCGAATTCGTCGAATGTGCCACCGGGCTTGTTGCCGATATGGAATTTGTAATCGATAAGCTGGCCGCGCTCGAGTAGATCAAGCGTCAGGGTGTCGAGTGTCAGGGAGCCGGTATTGAGCCGCTGAGCCATTACATTACCGGAAATCAACGAATCGTTGCGCAGATTGAACGCGACCGTATCGATCGACATCCCGGAGGGTTGGAGAAATGTCGAGATAAGTCCTCGTCCCGACACCTGGCCGTCAAGAGTAAACTGCGGCAGCAGAGCCTGCATTTCCTCAAAATCGATACTCCGCGCACTTATCTGCTTATCTGCTATCGTCATGGCTTTAGTCACCCCATCGACGACATGCTTAAGTCCCGTAGGAGAATGGAATTCAACGGCCGTCCCCTTGGCCAGGACGGTAGCCATGACATCATCAGGATCGGCGATAAAGTCCAGATGCACCCCTTCGGGAAGGAAGATATCCTGAGTCGGAAGATGCCATGAGACTGAGTAGCAGTCAACCGTAGCGTCGTAGAGCCATTTATCGGGTTGAGCGGTCACATCAAAACTAATGTCGGCCGAACCGTAATTAGTATCCTCGCTCAGTCCGAAGGCCTGAAGGTCCGCGTTATAGATCCTCATCAGCCCTTGGGCGCAGTAGTAATCCGGCTTCAGCGTGCCGGAAATCTCGGCATGCAGATTGGCATCCTCATTGGGAGAGTCCAGATAGATATTGTAATCATGCCCCGCAAGCCGCGCCTGAAGGCGGATGTCGCGGAGGGCCTTTTTGTTATAGTCGATATGCGCTACGTCGAGGGAAACGTTGGTATGCGCGTTTGATCTCGTGGGATCGAAACCGGCGCCTTCAGCCTTCAGGTGAGCGGTCACGCTCCCCACTCCGATATCCGGCACGAAGTGGGCCACATCGAGATTGCGGATATTGATATCCGCATTATAGACTTCGGAGTTAAGACCGACCTTACCTGCTCCGACTACGTCACCTTTATCTGTCAGCAACCTAAAATCGGCATCATAATTCTGACCGTTGGCCCCGGCTTCACCACTCAGGGTCAAGGCCGGGACCTTAAACGGCAGCGGGCCCGCCAATTTCTCGAAGGGCGCAGGATTGCGCAGTTCTCCGTCGAACTTGACGCGGGCAATGAGTTTCTTGAAGTCAAGGGCATTCTTGGCCGTGCCGCTCGCCCTTAGCGACAGATAGCCGGGAAGTGCTACGTCAAGTCTGCGGATCGCTACGTCGGATAATGTACCCTGCGCGTCGACGGCGGCATTAAGCACCGTAGACATGAAGGGACTGACAAAACTCTTCATGTCAGGCATAAAAGCTATTATATCCTTCATACCCAATGAAGCTGTCAGATTGGCGTTTACAGGCGCTGAAGGCTGAAGTTCCATCAACGCGAAGGGGAGATCGGCCGTAGCGGAAACGGTGGAATAAGGAGTGGAGATATCGACTCCTTCTATGCTGATGCCGGCTTCGTTAAGTGCGATCAGTCCGGCTCCGCGCGTGATCTGTAGCCCGCTGCGCTCCGTAGCGTTAAGGCGAGTGATCGGAAGGCGCAGCTGGGCCTGCTGATTAAAGAAACCCCTCATCCCTATGGCGACATTCTTTACCTGAATGTAGTTGGCATCGAAACCGGGGAGTGGCTTCGCGCCCTTGATGGCATACAGGGCGCCAAAGTTATCTATCGCTATGGAGTCGGCCGTGATGGTCATAGGAGCGGAGGGAACGGCCGTTGAATCAACCGGCACCGGATGACTGGCTACATATTCCGGTGTGGGAGCTATATATGTCGCATCCCCTCCGTCTATTTTCATCAGCGACGCATTGATATTGTTCTTACGGAGGTCTATGATACCGTTGCGAAGCTGCAGATTCCGGGCATTGAGCATCAACGTATCTATTGTCGGGAGCATCGACATCGCGAAGCGTATGTTCTTGACGTCCAGATCGCCGAGCTGGATATAGAAGGGCGTGGAAGTCGAGTCTGGAGGAGTAGACTGCTGCTTCCAGACATTCATGTAAAGCTGCACATCACCATTCTCCAAGGCGGCCTTGCGCAGAAGAATATTGCTTTGCTTTATCTGAACGACACTCCCGGGATCCACCACGAGTTTGCCGGCCCGGATTTTCATTATCATGGAGGAATCCGGAGAGACCATCCTGTAGTAACCATCCAGCAGGCTGAGACGCTCTACGTCAACATCCAGACGGAATAGCGGTAGCAGGCCAACATCGGCAATGACTTCGCGGGCAACTACCATCGTATCGCCGGTAGCTTCAATCACCTTCACCCCCTGAAGGCTCACATCCAGTGGGAACTTAAGACGGAACCTTTCGATCTCAATATCCATTCCGGTTGATTTCTTGACGAAGGAGCATGCGATATCCTTCACCCATGTCTGCACAGGCGGAATATAAAGCGCAACCGGGATAAGCAGAATCAATATGATGAGACTGAGCAGGATCTTCAAAGGGACGGATACCCATCGGGAGACCTTCCGGTGCTTTTCCTCACCGTCAGCCGTACCCTTCCCTTCTTTCTTTTCAACCGCGTTGCCGTTTCCTCCCGCGTCTCCGGAAGAGGGAGGATTTCCGGAAGATGGGGAGTTTTTGTCCGGGCCCGGGCCCGGACCCGTAGCCGGAGGTGTCGTTTGCTTTATATCGTCGTTCATCTGCGGATAGTCGAAAGATAAATATTATTCTGTACCCAACCAACCCCCGATCAGGATCCAAAGTGTCCCCGCCAATATTGCACCGAAAGCGTCGGCGCCCATATCCCAAAACTCGAAACCCCGACCTATCTCGGGCTGAATAACTTCGATTATGATGCCGATTGTCATCGACAGCAGCGAGAGCGCGGCAATCATCGGCAATTTCAACCTATGCCAGTCTTTATGGCGCAGCATGTCGAAATTCAGACATAGCGTCAAAGCGAAAAACATCAGGCCGTGGGCCACCTTATCGGCGCCCGGGAAGAGCTCGGGCTCCTCCTCTCCCAATGGCTGGGGAGTCAAGGTAAGCCAGAAGATGACGCCAAGACAGACTATGCTTAATATCCAGTCCGGCACCCTCCGCATTAAGGCATGAATTTTATCGTCGAGACTTCCTTTTTCCATCGTTTAGTTTATCTTTCAAAATTACAAATAAATTTTGATTTATCAATCATTTTTCACCATATTTTACAAAAAAAACGGAACGAGGGTACTGTCGGCTTTGCGACAGCACCCTCGCGATGCGATAGATCGTTACCCTTCGGATTACTTACGGATACCGAGTTCTTTCTTGGCGATGATCGCGCGGTAACGGTTGATATCCTTGCGGATCAGATAATCAAGAAGGCTACGACGCTGACCTACGAGTGCCTTAAGCGCGCGGGCAGTAGTATAGTCCTTGTGATTGTTCTTCAGATGCTCTGTAAGGTGCTTGATGCGGATAGAGAACAGAGCGATCTGGCTTTCAGGGCTGCCTGTATCGTTGGCTCCCTGACCGTACTTTGCGAAAATTTCTTTCTTTTCTTCTGTTGAAAGATGCATGGTGATTGAGAGATTTATTGATTAAAATTATATTTTTGCGCCTTTATCAAAAAGTCTGCTTCGATTGAACCTTTAATCGCATATCAAGATACTTTTCTATCCATGTATCCTCGTACATGTCTGTTCTTGTTTCAAGATATGACTCAAGGCCCTGTCGCAAGCCCAACCGGAGGCTCTCTCAGCCTTTCCGATATGACTTTTTCTCAAAAAGCATGCAAATTTAATCATTTTCTATGACTTAGACAAATCCTCTTTCATATTCTTTATGCTT
>CAYTOR010000078.1:0-9933 GCA_964439505.1 uncultured Sangeribacter sp. | reverse complement strand
GTGAATTTTGCCCATCTCTCCGGTCACAATGTTTACATTGCTCCCTCCGAGATAGACAAAATTCCCTCGAAAATCCACCGCCCTGAATTTAACATTTTTATTGGATGGGGTCTAAATACTACAGTTTACCCACGAAGAGGAGTCGTTGTGAAACGATTCCTCTTTCTATTTTTTGACAAAAGGAGGATTTTTTGTAACTTTGTAGCATAGAGCCCGATTTTAGGAAGAGGACACTGGAAACGGACCCTAAGAAGTAGTAAGATTTTTTACTTATCAGCTGACTAACCTATGCGTTGTAAGAATTGCGGATGGCAGAACCCGGAGACCGCCACAGTCTGCGAGAAATGCCATTCAAAACTCAAGACCACATATAATCCCAACCGGCCGAGCGCAACCCGGCCCGGCGACGCACGCGACCTCGGGCGCACTCCGACCGTAATGGGCGGCGTGAATCCGTTTGCATCCGCCATGGATCCCGCCTCGACCTTGCATCCTTCAGCTTCCGGTAATCCTTTTTACCGGACTCCTTCCCCAATCCCTTCCCCTCAGGACTCCTCTGACGAAGAACGGATGCCCTCGATTTGCCCCGATTGCGGCTATCCGCTAAGCGGCTGCTCAGATTCGTGCCCCAACTGCGGAAAGAAATTCAATGGGCAGCCCTCGCAGCAGTATGATTCTTCTTTACCGGGTGCAACTTCAGCTGCCAGTCCGCTTAAAGGTACCATACTGAGCTCCAATCCTTTCCCGGGATATGAAGAACTCCCTGACGGCACCTTTCCCCAAGGCGATTATTCTCTCCAGCCCGTCGATGAAGACGGCCGCCCCTACGATGAGCCTTTGCTTATCAATGAAGGCGACACTATAGTCATCGGCAACGAAAGATTCCTCTTCACAAAAATCCGATAACCCGGCCTATGAGAACTGAAGCCCAACCGTGCGATTTGCGTAAAGGTGACATCATAGACTCGCGCTATGTCGTCGACACCCTGCTCGGCGAGGGTTCTTTCGGACTCGTCTATCTCGTCTATGACAGCTATGACAATACTCCTTACGCCCTCAAACTCCTGAAGCTATGGAGCATCCCGGCCCACGAGACGCAGAAACTCCTCGCACGCTTCGAGCAGGAATATGAGACTGCCCTTATCGACTCACCCTATCTCGTGAAGTCTTTCGGTTACGGATCTCTCAAAGGCAACCCGTATATCCTGATGGAGTATTGCCCCGGAGGCGATATTCTCCGGGCCATCGACAAAGGATACATATATCCCGCTTCGGCTGCGTCTCAGATCCTTCTCGGACTTAAGGCTCTTCATGTCAATGGCAAGGTCCATCGCGACCTGAAGCCGGAGAATGTACTGATCAAGGCTGACGGGACGGCAGCGCTGACTGATTTCGGTATCGCCGGAGACCGCAATAAGCGACTTACCGAGCGGTCCGGCAACGATATCCCGACCGAGCACATGGGGACCTACGCCTTCATGCCCCCCGAACAGGTCAATCCCCGCCGGGGAGACGCGACGGTCCTCCCTACTACCGACCTCTTCTCGTTCGGAGTTCTAATCTATCAACTTCTGACCGGAAAATTCCCATTCGGGCGAGTCGACACTCAGACAGAACTGTATCATTACATAATCCGGAGCAAGAACGGCGAATGGGATCGGGACGCATTGCAGGAAATACGCGACGGCAAACAATGGGCTTCGGTTATCGAGGCATGCCTGGAGCCGGATTTCACGCGCCGCGTGCAATCTGCCGATGACGCGCTGAGGCTATTGCCCAATTCCGGATCGGCCGACCTCGGCGGCATAGATTACCGAAGTTCCGCTCCGGCAGTCAGTCCGGTCGTAAACGGAGTCGCACTGCGCATCATGCAGGGGGAAGAATACGGTAAGGTCTATTATCTGACTGATATCGTACGTTCGTCGGGTCGCAGAATCCTGACTGTAGGGCGCCGCGGACCGGACTCCAATAATATGATTCCCCTCAAGGAGGAACAAAGCAATTATATCTCACGCAAGCATTGCACTATCGAATATTATCCCGATTCGGACTCATGGATAATACGCGACGGGCAATGGGATCCGGGAGGGACGTCACGGTGGCGGATCTCTACCAACGGCACTTACGTCGGTGCGCGGGAAGTCCAGGTCAACGGTCTGCAGCTCGCCCTCGGTGATATCATTTCCGTCGGCGATGCCAAACTCCGGTTCGAAGGGTATTAAGGCCCGTTAAGGAATTTGACCTCAGGGGGCGAATTTCGAAGGGGATAGCCTTGCTATCGACTATACTTCTCTCCGATAAAATTAATCTCTCAATCCGAGAATTGAACAACCATATATGAAAAATCTGACTTTCCGTTTAGTGGCCGTAACAGAAGCGGCCGGGAAATATAGACCGGGGGCCGTCCGCGATGGCAACGAGGATGCGCTGTATGTGGACCTTGACTTGGCCGGCACAGCCAACGTCAGCACTGTCCCGGACTCAAACGTCACTCCGGGAAAGGCCGGAGCCCTCTTTGTAGTGGCCGACGGCATGGGAGGCATGAACGCCGGTGAAGTCGCGTCGCAGATCGCCGTTGACACGGTCCGCGCGGCCTTCCAGCCGATGTATCTGACTGACGATATCATAGCGACTCCCGAATCGCGCGCCCGCTATATGGAAAATACTATCCGGAGAGCCAACGAAAATATCCTCCGCGAGGCAGCCGCCAATCCGCAGCGTGCCGGAATGGGTTCGACCATGATCATGGCCTGGCTGATGCCCGGAGGCCAACTTACGGTCTCCTGGATCGGCGACTCACGCGCATACGTCTTCAATAAGAAAATCGGTATCCATAGCCTGTCGGAAGATCATTCGCTGGTGCAGCAACTTGTACGCAACGGTCTGATTACCTACGAACAGAGTTTTGATCATCCACAGAATAACGTAATTCTTCGCTCCTTGGGGGATGCCAGCCAGGAATGTCAGCCGGAGACCCGGCAATATCATGTCGGCAAGGGCGACATCCTGCTGCTTTGCAGCGATGGGCTGTCGGGAGTCTTGCGCGATCGTCCGGGCAAGGATCCGGCGACCGGGAAAGCATATCAGGAAGAAAATATCGAGGAAATCCTGTCGGCCTGCAGCGACTCCATGGCTGAATGCAAGAAGATTCTTTGGAACGCAGCCGAAAGAGGAGGATGGTACGACAACGTTACAACGATTCTTTGCAGCATCGTCGACGGGCCGGCCAGTCAGGTTGGCAAAGAGACTTCCCAATATGAGAAATCCCTCTCCGCCGCCATCCGCGACGCCAAGGGATCCGCTCCCAAATCTTCCGGGGGAGGATCAAAGAAATGGATCTATATTGCGGTTCTGGTGATCTTAGCTATCATCGCCGCAGCCTCCTTCTTCCCGCTGCCCGGCTCGGACAAGACAGAGCCCTCCGCCTCCACGAAAGGCGCGAAGACAGAAGCCGTAAGCTCCGAAGACGTCAACGAAGAAGCCTCCGGCACTCCGATCAGCAAACCCATCTCTCCCTCCCAAGCCTCCGCATCTCAGCAACCGGCCCAACCCAAAGCTCCCCAACCTTCCGGCCAACCCTCCGGCAACTCCTCCCAAACAAAGCCCAAGAACGCCGAAGGAGCAGCCGCTGACCTAAGCAACTCCCAATACCAGAATGTAGGAGATAACCAAAAACTCAAGAAAAAAGAGGAAGGAGCAGGCGCTCCTCTAAAAAAAGCCATTGAGGAAGGCCAATCGGTAGAATAACTCCTGCCGACTTCTCCATCCTCTTTCCTCCTCTCTTCTCTCCTCTCTCCTTTACCGGGAGGAAGCTTCAGCTTCCGATTCCCCCTCTCCCCCTCCCCTCCTCTCCTTCACCGGGAGGAAGCTTCAGCTTCCGATTCCCCCTCTCCCCCACTCCTCCTCTCCTTTACCGGGAGGAAGCTTCAGCTTCCGATTCCCCTCCCCTCTCCTTTACCGGGAGGAAGCTTCAGCTTCCGGTTCTACCGGGCAATAGCTTCAGCTATTGATCTTCATAACTCATACTTAATCAAAATGGCAGAATTAACCAAAGGCACCATAGTCAATAACCGCTATCAGCTCCTCGAATATAAAGGCCGGGGCAGCTTCGGCGAAGTATGGCTTGCCCATGACAGCGTCTTAGGGATCGACGTGGCCCTAAAAATATACATCTCTCTCGACCAACGCGGCGTCGATGAATTCAAATCGGAATACAAGACTACCCTCGGACTTTCCCACCCTCAACTCCTTACGGCGTCCTTCTTCGATGTCTGGGATTCGAGGCCGTTCCTGGTAATGAAATACTGCGACCGGGGTTCGTCGGCAAGCATGGTCGGCAAGGCAACGGAACTTGAAGTCTGGCAGTTTATCCATGACGTAGCCGCCGGACTGGAATATCTCCACGGCCAACTGGAACCGATCATCCATCAGGATATCAAACCCGACAATATCCTCGTAAACGGCGACGGAAATTTCCTGATCACGGACTTCGGCATCTCGAAGCGTGTGCGCTCCACAATGCGCAAGCAGTCGAAACGCGCTGTCGGCGCGGGGGCTACCGCCTACATGGGACCGGAGCGTTTCGGGGAGGACCCGAATCCCGTAATGGCCTCGGATATCTGGAGCCTCGGCGTGTCGGCCTACGAACTCGCTACCGGTGAACTACCCTTCTCCGGCCTCGGCGGCGGAATGCAGCGCAACGGCGCCGTCCTGCCGAATCTTCCCCAAGGGTGGAATCCTAACCTCAACGACCTTATCCAGCGAATGATCGCCCTGGAGCCCTGGGACCGTCCGACGGCTAAACAGATAGCGGATTATACCGCTGCCGTCCTCGAAGGGGAAAACATATCGTACTCGGATTTTACCAATCCCCCCTCGGCGGCTCCTTCAAAGAAGAAGCTCGGACTTATGATCGCCGCCGGCGTAATCGTAGTAATCGGCATCATCGTCGCTGTCATATTCCTTACGGGCAATAAGGTCCAGGTAAAGGACTCCAAGTATGATCTGAAGACGGAATATGCCCATCTCCTTTCCTTGGCGGAGAACAACATCAATATCGGGTCCGCACAGAACTATGAGGCTCTTCTTGAAGCCCGCATGATGATGGATTCCCTCTTGATTCTTCAGGATGAACTCCCTTCCTACACAGATGATGATGAGTGGACTTACGACTCCCTCCGAAATGCCCTTGATTCGAAACTGACGGAAGCGCAGAAGGCATGGGCCGAACAAGGTGACGCCCAGCTGAACGTAGCGCATGAATACGAATACGCCCTCGAACCTTATCAGACTGCAGCCCGACTTAAAGTCACTCCGGACGTGTTGGAAGGATTACTTAAAATTGTAATCGGCACAGGATGCAGAGGCGCTATGATGATCGTAAAGTCCGCTTCAGTTGACGATGAAGGAATATTGAGGATAAAATATGACGGACTAAACCAAGAAGTAATGCCGGGATTAGTATTGAAATATACAGTAGCCAATGCTTCCGGAGAGTCGCAGGATGCCCAGGCTACCGTAAACCTCGAACCCGGCAACGGCAAGACCCTCGCGATCAGCCTCAAGGATGACGCGCCCTCCTCAATCAACAAACTGACACTTTCCAATTCCGGCCTCACAATCTTCAACGGCCCCGTCCGTTAAATGAAGGTACAAGTAGGGACGCGATTAATCGCGTCCACGTAGAATGAGAAGGTAGGGACGCAATACATTGCGTCCACATAGAATAAGCAACTCTCCGACAATCAGGTAGGGGCGCGATTAATCGCGTCCACAAAGAATAAGAAATAACAATAACATCATGAATAAATTTTTACTTGCGGGATGCACGGCTTTACTTGCCTGCTCCTCAGCTTTCGCACTCAACGGCACTCTCCAACGTGCCCATGGGATATTAAACAACGCTCAGACTGTAGCGGACTATCAGAAGGCCTTGGGCCAGTTTCAGGCCGCTAAAAAGGATGTCGGTTATTCCTCCGGCGACCAATCGGCTATCAATAACGGCATCAAGCGTTGCAACGAAAGAATCAATCAGCTGAAAGGTTCTTCCTCTTCCAAGTCGGTTTCCAGACAGGACAATACTCCGAAACCTCAGCGCGAGAGCTCCACTCTGCTCGTCAACGGTTCGTCGTCACCTTCGATCTCCCTCTCCAGCGACGGAGGATATAAGAATGTATCCCTCTCGACCAATTTAGGTTGGCCGGAAATCTATAACCTTCCCAACTGGCTCGTAGCTGAATATGACGGCAACGGGGAACTTGAACTCAGCTGGGACCCGAATAATTCACGCGAGACGCGCTCCGCCACGTTCCGCGTGGCGGCAGGTTCGAAGACGGTCAACGTCACCGTCCGCCAGGAACCCGGCGACTATAAGCTCCAGCTGACCGGCATCAGATACGCCAACACCTGTTCGGGTGAAACCCTCACTGATTTCGGCAAACCGCTTTACGCTGACGAGATGCGTTTCCTGGCTCCGGAACTGATGTATCTCGGTGGAAAGCAGGATGAAGAACATACCGTCCAGGTGAAGATCTTCAATCCCAGCGGACTTCTCCGGCAGGCGCCCAATTCTCCCGAGAACTATACCTCGGCGAAGGATATCTACTTCGTAAAAAAACAGAATGAGAGTGATTATCTGAAAGCGTTGGGCAATTCAAAAGCTTCGATTTTCGAAGCCGGCCAATATCGCGTGGAGGTATATCTGGACCATCAGCTGGCCCTTGTCGATCATCTCTATATCAATACCCGCGGCGGCTCGGCTTCCTATCTGACCGTTGACAATAATACCTACGTAGAATCCCTGTTTGACTCTACCGGTGAGAGCCATGACTATATGATCCGTACGGACGGGACGTGGTCGATGGCGGAAGTGCCGGAATGGTGCCGCGCTCAGATGGACGGCGATATCCTCCGTGTCTACGCTGTCCCCAACGAGGATTACTCCCCCCGATACGCCACCATGGCTGTAAAATCCGGTGACCGCACCGTCAACATCCGCCTCCACCAGACCGGTAAATAACCCTCCTGTCCCCTATTGAAAGGATTAGGAAAGTGAATAAAAAGTAGGGACATGGCCGACCATGTCCCTACTTTTTATTCTATAATTATGACATTCGGTCAGGTTATTGAGGTTTTACGTCTTCGATGTTGACTATGCCGTGGATGATCGCGAAGATCGTCAGACCGGCTGACGAATGAATGTCAAGCTTTGCGCAGATATTACGCCGGTGAGTTGTGACAGTATGCACTGAAATACACAGCTCATCGGCTATTTCTTTATTGGATCTCCCTTTGGCCACACACCGCAGGATATCCTTCTCCCGCTCGCCGAGCAAATCGGCCTGCACAGGAGTCTCTTCCTTGTTCTCAGTCAGCAGGGACTGCCGGCTTACATTGAGATCCAGTTTCTCGACCGCCGGAATGAAGAGACGGTTTTCCACCTCGAAGTGAGCCATCAGGTCTTTCTCACACATTATGATGTCGAACAGCACGGAGCTGAGCCGGGGATTGTCAGGCTGACTGTAATGATAAATGAAAAGGTCTTTCAGTTCCTGGAGTTTTGAAGCCATGGGGCCGTGATTGGCTGAGAAATCGGCTATGCTCCGGCCCGGATCGCGATCTCCGGCGAGCAGGCCTTCGACATAACCGAATATGTCGTCGTTCTCATGGTTGAGATGAAGCTGCACCTCCGATACGTAATCGTCAAAGAATTTGATAAGCATGAACGAAACCTTGTCGTCCGACCTGTAGTCAATATCTTCGATCAGATGCTTGCGTATGCGCGGCAGGGAGATATCCATGAAGGCGGCATGGGCCATCTTCAGATAGGACATTAGTGAACTGAGGGATATGCTCTCGGGTCGGGCTTCGCCGTAGCTCAGCAGATTGCAGACGGCGAGGAAGGTATCCGTATCGATGTTGCCGGCCCGGCAGACCTGAGCCACCGTCGAATCCCCGAATCCGAAGGGGATCCCGAAACGGCTCACCACCATCAGCAACTTATTGTTGTCGCGAATCAACTCGCGCAGGGTACTGTTGGGAAGATATTGTTTCTGACGATCTATCATGTCGCAAAATTACTCATTTTTCTTCATTCGCGAAATACTCACTTTTAGTTATTGCGGACCCCTGCCGGGCCGGATCCCGACCCGTTTCACGTCGAAAATACCTTACTTTTGAGTATTTTGCGTATCGATCTCCATTTGGGGAATATCGCGTTCGGACGTATCGGACCGTAACTGACGGCAATCACTGTAATCGACAGAATGGCCAAAAGGAGTAGCCATCCGTAGATTTCCTTCATGGAGACGATCAGGGCCTGCTTCTGTACCATGCCGTAGATCTGCCCGAGCGGTGAGGGAGCAAGGTGAGAATTGAAATCCGTCACTGCGGCTCCCAAAAGGGCGGCGTTCTTGGCCATCGTATGGCGAAGCAGTTCACCGATAAGGGCCGGACCGAGGGTCGCGTCCATTACGGCCCCAGTAAAACCGTTGATCGTAAGGGCCTGCGGGAAGACGAAGAAGTGCAGGCCGCTCTGGACAATGGAGGTAAGGTAGACTATCGAGATGATGACCGAAGCGAAACCCCGAATAAAGAGGGGGAAGAATAACGCTTCCTTTTCGATACCGTAATCTATCATGAAGTAGAACCATCCGAGATAGACCGCCGCAAGGGTGAAACCGATCGCCGTCATGGTTTTGTAGCGCCATTTACGCAACGCGAATGTGAAGTACGTGAAGCCGCAGCCGACAACGATCCCGGCTAACACATACCAGTTGAGATCTATCAGATTCGTTTCGTCGAAGCCGAGTATCGTCGCCGCGTAGCTATGTTCGAATACGTGCTCCGTAGCCAAGAGTGTAAAAAATACGAGATAGACCAAGGTTGCCCTGACCACATTGCGGTTAGTCAGCGCCTGCAAGGATATGTAGGGATGATGGAGGAAAGTGGCCCTCCATAAATTTATAGCCAGACAGGCGATACTTTCGCCTCTGCAATCGAAGCCTCACTGACTGCAACGTTGGCCGAAGCCACGCCAACGCTGCGATCCGAGACAGAGCGCCCGGCCAGAGCATTCTGATACTCAGCCTTAGCCTGCGCAAGACGCAAACGCATATCGGAATCATCTATTATGACTAATGTATCCCCCTTTTTCACAGGCTCATATTCCTTGAAACGGATTTCTTTGATATAGCCCTGGACCCGGCTGTTGACAGGTACTATCTGACGCTGTACCTGCGCATTGTCGGTAAATTCTACATCGCCTAAATGGATAAATTTCGAGGCGACCCAGATAGCGGCGACGATAATGACGGCGATAGTGATGACGTAGGAGAGGATCTTTTTTATACGGTGGTTCATATCTTTCCTGATGTAAAGAGTAGTTTATAGTAATAATAGATGATATTGATGCGGGCATTGACAAGCTGTTGCTCGGCCTCGAGTTTTGAATTTGCGGCATCAAGCATATCCGTGATCAGAGCCATATCGGCGGAATAACGGGTGAAGACGGTCGAGTAGTTGCGGTCAGCGAGTTCGACGCTTTTCTGCTGAGTCTTGAGTTCTTCGTAAATCCGTCGCCGATATAGCTAAGAGACAGAGCGGCGTTGATATCCGGCAAACGCCCGGCGCGGGCAACGCTGATCTCATGCTCGGCTTCCTTCTCGGCGGAAAAAGAGGGGCGCAGCTGGAGGCTGTTGGCTTCCGCACTCTCAAACAACTCTTCAAGAGTAATGACAGAAGAGGTCTGAGCGTGTGCATACACCCCCGCGCTCAACAAGACCGCACCGAGCAGACCTGTGAGCAATCGTAGATTGTTCATAAAAAAGTATTATTATGGAAATATGATAATGACGAAGTCGCTTGAAATCCGAACTGATTTTAAGACCCCGTCCCACAAAAAATGTTAAATTCCGGGCGGTGAATTTTCGAGGG
>CAYTOR010000077.1:0-10112 GCA_964439505.1 uncultured Sangeribacter sp. | reverse complement strand
TCAGCTGATAACCTATCAGTTGAAAAGGGTTTTCAGCCGTTGGATCGCCTTGAGGGTATTTTCGTATGAATTGAAACCCGTGAAACGGATCCAGCCTTCTCCGCAGGTTCCGAACCCGGACCCCGGAGTTGAGGATATCTGAGCCTTATCAAGCAGCATCTGGAAAAGATCCCACGAAGATTGAGACTCTTTTAAATCATTAAGTTTGGGTGAAGTCCAAACGTATGGAGAATTTTCACCTCCTACTACTTCCCATCCCATTTCCAGCAGAGCATCGCGCAGTAAGGCCGCATTACGCATGTAATAGGCCACATTTTCCTTTATTGCCGTCTGTCCTTCCGGGGTATATAAGGATTCCGCAGCTTTCTGAATGATATAGCCGACGCCGTTGAATTTAGTTGACTGACGTCGATTCCACATCTTATTCAGGGATGCCTTGCTTCCGTCCGGGAAGGTAAACTCAAGACTTTTGGGAACTACCGTATATCCGCATCTGACGCCGGTAAAACCGGCTGTCTTGGAGAAACTTCTTATCTCTATCGCGACTTTATCCGCGCCTTCCACTTCATATACTGATCTTACTACATTTTCGTCTTTCACGTAGGCTTCGTAAGCGGAGTCAAATATTATAAGAGATTTGTTTTGAAGTGCATAATCAATCCATTTCTTAAGGTCATCCTTTGTCATGGACGCCCCGGTAGGATTATTGGGATAGCAAAGGTAAATGATGTCGACGGGATGGGAGGGGATTTCCGGAAGGAAATTATTCTCCGGTTTACATTCAAGATAAGTGAATCCAGACCAATGCCCGTCTATCAGATGGCCTCCGCGTCCGGAAAGAACATTGGCATCGACATATACGGGATAGCCCGGTTCGGCGACGGCTATCTTTACCTCCGGCCCGAAAAGATCTCCAAGGTTTCCGAGGTCGCTTTTCGCTCCGTCGGAGATAAACACGTCATCCACGTCAATTTTGGATATTCCGCGTTTATGATAGTCATTTTTCGCTATTTTTTCACGTAGGAAAAGATAACCTTGCTCAGGACCATATCCGTGGAAAGTAGAGCTATCCCCCATCTCACGTGAGGCTTTACAGAGAGCTTCAACTACAACTCCCGGTAAGGGTAGAGATACATCTCCAATGTCCATCCTTACGATTTCTTTTTCAGGATGAGCCTCCCGATATTCCCGGATTCTACGGGCCACTTCCGAAAACAGGTAAGATTCCGGTAGCAGCGAATAGTTCTGATTAGCCGTAAACATTCTTTTTACCTTTCTTTTTTGTAAGATCCTTTAGAACTCGAAGTTACTCCCGAATGGAAGCAACCCTTTATCTTTTCCCTATTACCACTTTCCTAATTGCCCTATTCTTTTCCTTCCGGGCGATAGTAGATACCTTCCGCGACAGTTTCTGCCGGTCCGGTCATCATGACGTGTCCGGTAGTCTCTTCCCATTCTATTTCGAGGACTCCTCCGAGAAGATTGACTTTTACCTTCCGCTCAAGGTGCCCGGAAAGAATCCCCGCAACGACGGTCGCGCAGGCTCCAGTCCCACATGCCAACGTTTCCCCCGTCCCCCTTTCCCAGACTCTCATCTCCACTTCTGAGGGAGAAATCACCCTGGCAAATTCAATGTTGGCCTTTTCCGGCCACGCCGGATGAGTTTCGAAGGCTTTGCCTACATGATGAATAAGAAAATCCGAGGGGTGCTCTTCAATAAAAATGACTCCGTGAGGATTTCCCATGCTTACGGCGATTGCCTGATAGGATTTTCCTGCGTGAGTCATATTTACAAAAGGGAAGTCGGAATATTTATCGGACGATGGGACTACCGGTATCCGGTCAGGAGTCAGTTCGGGAGTGCCCATGTCAACTTTGACGCTGACTACCTTATCTTCTGAGTCAGTAAATAAATTCAAAATCTTTATTCCGGCGAGGGTCTCCAAAGTGACAGTTTTTTTATCCGTCAGCTTCCGGTCGTAGACAAACTTACCGACACATCTGGAGGCGTTCCCGCACATCTGGGCTTCCGAACCGTCGGCGTTGAACATCCTCATCCGGAAGTCAGCATTGTCAGACGGCAGGATAAGCACCAGTCCGTCGCCCCCTATACCAAAATGGCGATCGGAGATTCGGCGGGCAAGATCGGGAAGATTATCGGGGAGGGTTACTGTAGCGTCGACGTATACGTAGTCATTGCCGGCGCCTTGCATTTTTACAAAGGGTATTTTGAAGTTTGAGTGATTCATAAGAACTTCAACAATGAAAGCGCAAAATTAATAAAATTCTGTTAAAGCTACAATATTTTCAGCGTAAAATTGTCAAAAAAGTTCAATTATCAATCGATCCGAAATCATTAGCCCTGTATCCGTGATCCTAAGATGAGAATCGGTCATTTCGAAATTTCTTGATCTTAACCCGTTTTGAGCCTTCTTCATGAGTTGCTCCAAACTAAAATCTCCAAAGTCATTTCGGAAAGCGTTAAGATCTATCCCCTTTTTCATTCTTAACCCGAGCATTATCCGCTCTTCGATCAGTTCCCGGCGGGTCAATTTTTCCTCTGTGACCTTATAATTATTGGTAAGGTAGCCTTTAAGGTCGGCAGGATTGGCTTTTCTTATAAACTTCCCGTCATAACTGTGAGCGGCTGGTCCGATACCGATATAAGGTCTTCCTGTCCAGTATCCTGAGTTGTGGCGAGACTCATAGCCCTGTAATGCGTAATTGGATGTTTCATATCGGTCGTAGCCCGATTTGGTCAATGTGTCGGTGATCAGCAGGAACATTTCTTCCGCGACCTCGTCCTCTACCGGTTTGACCTTCCCGGTATTACGAAGATGGGTTATGGAGGTACCGGGTTCATACATTAAGGAATATACAGATATATGAGTCGGATGCAATGCCGTTAATTTGGTCAAGTCACTTTTGAGATGTGGGATAGTCTGCCCGGGGAGTCCGAATATAAGATCGGCACTAATATTCTCGAATTCCATATTCAAGGCTTGGAATGCTGAGATTGCTTCATCTCCAGAATGATCCCGGCCTATTATAGATAATATAGTGTCATCAAAGGTCTGAATCCCTAAGCTGACCCTGTTGACCCCCGAACGCTTCCATGCTTTTATCCTGTCCTGAGTCACATCCTCCGGGTTGACCTCTATCGTAAATTCGCAATCATCGGCCATTCCGGCATCCTTCGATAAGATCCGCCTGATATCCTTAATCAAAGCCTCAAATTCAGGGGCCGGGATTAAGGAGGGGGTTCCCCCACCGAAATATAACGATACAATCGTATGATCCTTATATTCTTCCCTTCGGGCTTCAAGTTCGCGAATGAAAGACTTCTTCAAAGCGCCCCAATCGGCAATGCGTACTCCCCCGCTGTAAAAGTCACAGTACAGACATTTTCTTCTACAATATGGAATATGAAAATATAAGGATATCGGTTTTGACATAAGTTAGTTCTAAAAATTAATCTTCATCCTTAAAAAATAACGGACATTGTTAAGATTTATTAAAAATTTTTATTAAATTCGCAACCTACATTTTACCGGAAATTCCTCCGTACTCCTTACGCTAACCGATATTAAGCAAAATATTGAAGCGTGGGATTGTCTCGAGGGGTTTTATGCTTAAAAAAAGAAGGCGTATATCATGGAGAAGAAAAAAGCAGTAAATACTGATCTCGGTAAGGATTCTCAGACCGCTACTCAACGTAACCACAAAGAAGCGGGAGAATACGATAAGATCGTAGAAGAGCGGGCGCGTCACGTCTTCGACGTCATGCAATCCCGTTGTTCGGAAGATGATATGCGCCGATTGCGCGATGCATTTGAATTTGCGCGCGAGGCTCATGCGCCTCAGAAGCGTAAAAGCGGTGAGCCATATATTCTCCATCCAATTGCAGTTGCTGATATAGCCGCTTCTGAGATCAATCTGGATGTCAATTCGGTCATAGCGGCCTTCTTGCATGATGTCGTCGAGGATACTCCCCATACTATAGATGAGATCCAGCAAAGATACGGTGATGACGTCGCATTCCTGGTGAGGGTCCTTACAAAGCAAAAGAAAGAGAAATACGAGATGTCGAAGCAGCTTGATAATTTCAAGCAGATGCTTAACTCAGTACAATACGATATCCGTGCTCTTCTCGTCAAATTGTCCGACCGTCTGCATAACATGCGTACTCTGTCATCTATGCGCACCGACAAACAAATGAAGATAGCCGGTGAGACCGACTATTTCTATGCTCCCCTTGCTACGCGATTAGGTCTCTATGATGTCAAGACCGAACTGGAGAATCTCTCTCTCCGATTCCGTTGCCCTCAGGAATATAATGAACTCGAAAGGAGAATTCGGGAAGACGAGAACGCCAATCATGAGAAACTGAAGGTTTTCATCGATGAAATTTCCGTACTTCTCTCTTCCAACGGGATCAAGGCCCGGGTCTTCTACGAATATCGACGCCCCTATTCCCTTTGGCGCAAGATGCATAAATACGGTGACGATTTCGACCACCTTAAATACAGACATTTTGTAGAGATAATATTCAAGGAGCAGGAAGGGATATCTGAAAAGGAAATGGCCTTGAAAATCTACTCTCTCCTTACCGACAGGTTTAAAGAGAAGCCGGGGGGAATATCCAATTACATAGATTCTCCCAAAGAAAATGGCTATCAGAGTTTTCATCTCAAGCTGCTTGCCGATTACGGCCGTTGGGAAGAAGTCCATATCTGCTCCGAACGCATGGTGAGGAATTCACGCTTCGGATGTCTTTCCGACAGGTCGGAGGGGAATATCCGGAGGTGGATCAATAAATTCCGTGGCGTTTTGAAAGACATCGCGCAGCACGGTCAGGATGGCAGTAATTTCATTGAGAATGTCGTCGCTTCCTTCTATAATGACGATATCATGACCTTTACGCCTCAAGGCAAACCGATTATAATGCCCCAGAAAGCAACTCCTATCGATTTTGCTTACGAGGTGCACTCCGAACTCGGTCGCCACGCGAAATATTGCCGAATCAACGGCCGTCTCGCATCAATAAAGCAACCTCTGAGAAGGGGTGATATCGTAGAAATATTTACGGATCCTGAATGTCATCCCGAGGCAGACTGGCTGGATCATGCAGTCAGTTACAAGGCCCGCCGGGCGATTACTTCCTTTCTGAGTAAACAAAAGAACCCCGAATTCCTACGTTGCGATCACTGTCATCCTATTCCGGGAGAAGAGGTGATTGGATTTAAGGACCACGGAGTAATCACTGTCCACAAGCGTGACTGCAGCGTTGCAATTAAACTGGCCTCACAGCAAGGTGACAGCATCGTTGCTGTCAATTATCGTCCGGACGAAACCAAATTTCCGGTAGAATTGATAATTACCTGCATCGACCGCCCCCACATGATTATCGATATCATGGATTGCATCAGCAATAAGCTTGCCCTCGGGGTTGAAAGTCTGAATACCTCTACTACCGATTTTATCGTGACTCTTAAATTGCGTCTTGGCGTTCATGACTACTCCGAGCTCCAGACTATCACGGCTGCAATCAATGCTATTCCGGACGTAGAAGAAGTAAGAGCGATTACCCTTAATTAATTTTTTGTCTGCCAGCATCCGATATGGCGTAGACCATCTACCTTTTATTCGGTCATCTTCAAGACTTGACTTCCAATATATTCCTTCTCTTGTAAATACATTATGGAAAGGTTTTTGCACAGATATAGACTATCTGTGCAAAATTGTATGCACATATTTTTCTATCGTGTGCAAAAAAATGATTGCACATTATTTTGCAACCTGTGCAAATTCTTAAATATTTTTAAATTAGGCAATTAACTTGCCGAAATTTTTGCTTTTTAAGATATTTTTCATTAACTTTGTGAGAGATAAGACAAGGCGTATAGGTTCAATATGCGCATTATATAGATAATATTTATAGCGACCGGAGCCGGGATCGGGTTGATTCCTCCTTCGGAAACTAACTTAAAATATGAAGATACTTAAGACTGTTTTAACCTCTCTTCTTCTTTCTACTGTGGCCATTTCAGGTATGGCCCAGACTAAGGCAAGTTCTAATTCAAGACGTGCGCACAGTGCTGTTCATCAGGAACTCCTTGCCGGCAGCAAGTCCCGCATTGACAAATCTGTCATCTCCGACATGGTCAGCCACGACGTGATCGCCAGAGAGCAAATCGCGGGTCTTTCCGCCGAATCCTCCAAACTGATCGATGATCTCCTCGACGAGGGACGCAGCCACTTAGGCAAGAAATACGTGCACGGTGCGAAAGGCCCGAATACTTTCGACTGCTCCGGTTTTACCAGTTATGTCTATAAGCAATTCGGCTTCAACATCTCCCCCGGATCCCGTATTCAATATACCCAAGGGAAACCTGTAGCGCGCAATGAACTTCGCAAGGGTGATTTGGTCTTCTTCACATCCCGCAGTTCAGGCAATAACGTCGGCCACGTAGGTATCGTTGTGACGGCCGATAATGAAACCGGGAAATTCACTTTCATCCACGCTTCCATACGCGGAGTGAAAATCAGTGAATTCGAAGGTTATTACGTGCCGAGATACGTTGGAGCCAAACGCATCATAGAAAAATAATATTCTTACATCTTACATATATTTTCAAAGACTTAGACTTACTAATGAAAAATTCAATCTTGTTTGCCGGCTTAGCTCTGACAATCTGTCTGCCCGCCGGCGCTAAGGATAGAGTGACCCATAATCCGGACGCTACCAATACAGAGACCATTCTTCACGCCTGGAGCTGGAATTTCCCGGCTATCGCTGAAAACATGAAGAATATAGCTGACGCCGGTTTTACGATGGTCCAGACCTCTCCCGTGCAGAATTGCTACAATCCGGAAGGAAGCAGCAAAAAGATATTTGACGAAGATGTCAAAGAGGGTAACTGGTACTATTACTATCAACCGACCGATTGGAAAATCGGCAATCAGATAGTTGGCTCGCGCGATCAGATGAAGCAGATGATGGATTCTGCGGCCAAGTACAACATCAAGGTTATCGTCGACGTTCTTCCGAACCATACCGCCTTTGATGTTGACGCTGTTTCTGAAGATTTCTATAAGGCTGTCGGCGGTCGGGATAAAATGTTTCATACTCAGGGACTTAATCCCGTACAGGACTATAACGATCGGTTACAGTGTACACTTTGGGGATCCGGAGCGCTACCTGATGTAAATACCGAGAATCCTCTGTTCCAGAAATACTATATGGAATTTGTCAACGATCTGCTTTCGTTGGGTGTACGCGGTTTCCGTTATGACACTGCCAAGCATATCGGTGTACATTCCGATCCTGTCGACACTGCTGCCGGCGTCAAGGAGAATGACTTCTGGGATGTAGCTACCGGCCGTAAATCCGTAAAAGGCGTGAAATTAGCCCTCCCCTACGACTCGTTGTTCGTCTACGGCGAGGTACTTCAGGACAAGAATGTTCCTGAGAAAGAATATGCCGATTATTTCGGACAGACTGCCTCGAGCTACGGTTATGTGCTTCGCGAGATGCTCGAGAAGCGAAGCGCGAAGGGAATGGACCTTACTCAATGGTATCATTCCGCGGCTCCGGAATTCCTGACTACTTGGGTAGAGAGTCACGACACTTATGCCAACCATCACGAATCTGCCGGACTCACCGACGAGCAGATCCGTACAGCTTGGGTATTCCTTACCGCTCGTCAGAATGGTGTCCCCCTCTTCTTCAGCCGTCCGGCCGGAAGCACCCGTAAAGCCTACTGGGGCGACAATGTCTTAGGAGCGCGTGGCAACGATGAGTTCATGCACCCCGAAGTTGCGGCCGTCAATAAGTTCCGTACCGCAATGAACGGGCAGAAAGAAGATATTCAAGTTTCTGACAACGGCCAGGTTCTTCTTGTCAATCGTGGCAAAAAAGGGGCAGCCGTAATCAATATCGGAGAATTCGCCAACTATGTCGATCTTCCCACGGGACTCCCTAACGGAACCTATAAGGATGAAGTCTACGGTAAGGAATTTACCGTAAAGAACGGCAAATTAAATGGCATTCTTGCTCCCGAACGCACCTACATTCTGAAGAAGTAAAGTACTTGATACTATCCGAATAAAGTTTACCATGTCTTCTATCACCGGACCATAAATCGTCAGGGATAGAAGACATGGATTTTTTATGAACTATTCTCTGAAACCAAGTGTTTCAAATATGAGTGTGTCATAATATTTGGCACGATATTTGTAACAGTTTTAAGCATCTGAAAAGTATAGAATATTCTTCATATAGAAAAATCTAAAAAATATAAAGACAAACCATGAATATTAAACCGCTTTTTGATCGGGTGCTCATTGAGCCCACACCCGCAGAGGAAGTAACTCTCGGCGGAATCATCATTCCGGACACCGCTAAAGAAAAGCCGTTGCGCGGAAAAGTCATCGCAGTAGGCGCAGGCACAAAAGACGAGCCCATGCTTCTCAATGTTGGCGACGAAGTCCTCTTCGGCAAATATGCAGGAACTGAACTTGAACTTGAAGCAACCAAATATCTTATGATGCGTCAGAGCGACGTGCTGGCAGTTGTCGAAGGTTAAGATATAGAGTAATATCAACCGTTGACTTTGCAATAAGTCCCTTGATTTTGCAAGGAATCCAAGGGTAAGAAGAAAGTATTATTTTTCTTCTTCATAATAATAAAGACTTCAAAATTCGGATTACATTCCGGAATATAAATATGGCAAAAGAAATTAAATTCAATATCCAGGCTCGTGAAGAGCTTAAAAACGGCGTTGACGCTCTTGCCGACGCTGTCAAAGTAACCCTCGGTCCTAAAGGCCGCAACGTTATCATAGAAAAGAAATTCGGCGCTCCTCATATCACAAAGGATGGCGTGACCGTCGCTCGCGAAATCGAACTTGAGGATCCCTTCCAGAATATGGGTGCTCAACTGGTGAAGGAAGTAGCCTCCAAGACCGGAGACCAGGCTGGAGACGGAACCACTACCGCTACTGTCCTTGCCCAGTCGATCGTCAACGTAGGTCTGAAGAACGTGACTGCCGGCGCCAATCCTATGGATCTCAAACGCGGTATCGACAAGGCTGTCTCTAAAGTAGTAGAAGGCATCAAGGCCCAGAGTGAAGAGGTCGGAGACGATATAGAGAAGATTCAGAATGTCGCTACCGTATCCGCCAACAATGATTCAGAAATCGGCAGCCTCATCGCTGAAGCTATCCGCAAAGTAACTAAGGAAGGAGTAATCACGGTCGAAGAAGCAAAAGGCACTGACACAACCGTAGAAGTTGTAGAAGGCATGGAATTCGACCGCGGTTATATCTCTCCCTACTTCGTGACCAACACTGAGAAGATGGAGTGCAATATGGATTCCCCCTACATCCTTCTCTATGATAAGAAGATTTCCAATCTTAAAGATCTTCTGCCGATTCTTGAACCGGTAGCTCAATCCGGTCGTCCTCTGCTCATTATCGCCGAAGACGTGGATAACGAAGCGCTTGCTACTTTGGTAGTAAACCGTATTCGCGGATCCCTCAAGATCTGTGCTGTGAAGGCTCCGGGCTTCGGAGATCGCCGTAAAGAAATGCTTGAGGATATCGCTATTCTGACGGGAGGTACAGTCATCAGCGAAGTAAAGGGACTGAGTCTTGCTCAGGCTACTGTCAACGATCTCGGCACAGCAGAAAAAGTTACAGTCAATAAGGATCGTACCGTTATCGTGAACGGTGCCGGCAATAAGGATGCTATCGCTGCCCGTGTGGCCCAGATCAAGGCTCAGATCGAAGCTACCACTTCCGACTACGATCGCTCCAAACTCGAAGAGCGCAAGGCTAAACTCGCCGGTGGCGTCGCTGTTCTTTATATCGGCGCAGCTTCGGAAGTAGAGATGAAAGAAAAGAAGGATCGCGTAGACGATGCTCTTTCCGCAACCCGTGCGGCAATCGCCGAAGGTATCGTTCCCGGCGGTGGCGTGGCTTACATCCGCACCCTTGAAAGCCTTGATGAACTCAAAGGAGAGATCGATGATGAGGAAACGGGTATCGCATTTATCCGTCGCGCCATCGAAGATCCCCTCCGTCAGATCATGAAAAATGGGTCCAGCTTTA
>CAYTOR010000076.1:0-10182 GCA_964439505.1 uncultured Sangeribacter sp. | reverse complement strand
CGCGCATTTGCTATCATCGTATCCATCAGGTCGTCGGCATCGACAACCGTACCTTCGCGGGATTTCATCTTTCCCTCCGGGAGTTCGACCATTCCGTAGGAGAAGTGAGTCAGCGACTTGCCCCATTTGAATCCGAGTTTGTCGAGCAGCAGGCTGAGAACCTGGAAATGATAGTTCTGTTCGTTGCCTACGACATAGACCATCTTATCAATCGGATAGTCCTGATAACGGAGTTTAGCGGTGCCGATATCCTGGGTCATATAGACGGAAGTGCCGTCCGAGCGAAGGAGCAGTTTATGGTCGAGTCCGTCGGGAGTCAGGTCGGCCCATACGGATCCATCCTCTTTCTGATACATGATCCCTTTCTCCATTCCGCCGAGGACAAGGTCCTTGCCCTCAAGATAAGTGTCGGATTCGTAGTAGATCTTATCGAAATCCACTCCGAGACGTCTGTAGGTCTCGTCGAAACCGGCGTATACCCAGTCATTCATCATCTTCCAGAGACTGCGTACTTCCTCGTCGCCGGCTTCCCAGCGGCGCAGCATCTCGCGGGCTTCCTTCATCAGTTCGGACTGCGCTTCAGCTTCCTCCTTGGAAAGATTCTTTTCCTTCATCAGGCTCTCGACTTCGGCCTTATAATGCTTGTCAAAGAGAACGTAGAAGTCACCGATAAGGTGATCACCTTTCTTTCCGGCCGTTTCGGGAGTCGCTCCCTCACCCCATTTCTTCCAGGCGAGCATTGATTTACAGATATGGATACCGCGGTCATTGACGATATTGGTCTTTACGACTTTCTTCCCGTTCGCCTTCAGAATCTGTGAAAGGGAGTAGCCGAGAAGGTTATTACGCACGTGACCAAGGTGGAGAGGCTTATTGGTATTGGGCGAGGAATACTCTACCATCACCAGTTCGGAATCCTCCGTAGGAGCCGTAAAACCGAAGTTTTCGTCGGCCTGGATCTCATGGAGCAGATTACGCCAGAATTCCGCACTGATTGTCAGATTCAGAAAACCCTTGACAGCATTGAAAGCCGCTACGGCCTCCACATTCTCTTTCATCCAGGCTCCGATTTCCTGCGCCGTAGCCTCAGGAGCCTTATGCGAAGCCTTCAGGAAGGGGAAAACGACGACGGTCAGGTGGCCTTCAAATTCTTTCTTCGTAGGCGAGACCTGCACCGCTGCCGGAGAAACCTCAGCACCGTAAAGAGCCTTCACTGCGTCGCTTACACCCTGAGCGATAATCTCTTCTATTTTCATATATGACAGTATCTATTTATATATATCTTTTCCCGGATGACTCCCCTAAGAGAGTATCCTACCGATCATATCTTTCTTATTATATTACCGGATGACTCCCCTAAGAGAGTATCCTATTTGTTTCCTTTACTTATTTCGGGTTTCGCGGAGCGAAACTTGAAATTACAAATTTAATGATTTTTTGCGGGATTTACAAATGTACCTGTTCGATCTCCCCCTCAGCGATATACCATAGATACCCTTCGATCTTTGGCGCGCCGGAATATTCCCGAAGCAGACGCATGTAATTACGCACCTGGGTGCGATACGCCGAGCGGTTGGCGGATCCGAATTTGTAATCTATGACTGTCATTGAGCCGTCCTTATCGATGAGTACCCTGTCGGGGCGGCGGGTCCTATAACCGGCCTTCAGTAGAGGTCGCTCGTTGAGCACCTTCCGGCTGCCGTCAAACCATCCCCTGTCTTCCACCGACTTCAAGGCCTCTTCCAAAAGGGGATAATAATACTCAATCTCGTCCCGTGAGATCTTTCCTTTCACCCTCAGTTTTTCGAATCCTTTCCGCAGATCAGAAGCCGTCTTGACATTTTCCAATACACCATGGAGCATACTCCCGACCGAGCGGGGATCCTGACGGTCGTCTTCGGCCGGATCCTCATACCGTTGCTCTTTTTCCGGACTGTAATGGAGAATCGGTCGATCGGAATTGACAAAGTATTCCGCAATGGGGCGTTCTTCGGAAGCCGCCAGTTTCTCTTCGCGATAGCGTTTCAGAGTCTGAGCCACGTTCTCAATAGGACTTCCATAGTCATAGCCTGACGGATCAATAGTCATATCCTGATCCAAGGGCATCATCTCCCTCTCCTCGTCATGGTTATGCGCCGTATAGGCCTCATAGCGACCGATTATCTCCTTTAAAGCCGCTCCCATGGATTTTTTGGATGCGTCCGCCGCTCCCGACGTCTTCTTTCCGGGCTTTGAGGCTTCGGGGGAATCACACTCCACTTCCTCTTCACTTCCGGGCAACCATATATAGAGCTCGCAGATCGGGCGGGTCATGGCTACGTAGGCCTTATTGAGCTGATCGGCCCTTACGTTCTTCACGGCCTCGTTCCGGATCGGTTCGAAGGGTGTATCCTTCCATCTCGATTCCGATTTGCTTATCAGAATCGGCATCATAGCCGGCAGATTCTTGGCTAAGGGGAAATCCTTCGGAATATCCACCCATGTCCATTCATCCTTCATTTCCAAAGAGAAATCCAGCTCCGGCAATAAGACGCACGGAAATTCCAACCCTTTCGACTTATGGATCGTCATGACCGATATGGCATCGGAGCCTTCCGGGGAAATGACCGCCACATTGCATCCGGCCTTGTCCCACCATCTCAGGAAACTTGCTATATCCGCCGGCCAAACATCGCAGTAAGCAAGGACTTCATCTTGAAAAGCCGCAAGATAAATGGCATCGTTCTGCTTCAGTTCTTCAGCCACGAAGATCTCTGTCAGGGCTTCTACAAGGGAGGGGAGGGTGACGGCCTGCATATTCGCCAGCAGGTCGGACATGAGGTCGCCGTCGAAATCTCCGCTGAGGAAGTTTTCGATCCGCTCCTGCATGGATTCGTCCCGATGGCTCATGCAATAGTAGCGGAAATGGGCGGCAAGAGGGAGCCAGTTGGTACGGATTGATTTGTCATCATCCTCCTGATCGGCCAATTTCCCCTCCATCCCGTTCTGGATCATTCGCAGACATTCTACTACCGTCCTTACCGCCTTCGACACGCCTAACTTCAGGGAGTCTTCCCCTACAAAGGCTAATTTCCGGCGGCTTTCATCCTCATCGCTCATCGATCGGTCGGACAGATAAGAGATTATTTCCCCTGCGGCCGCGTTAGAATTGGTAAGGATAGCGATTTCCTTCTGATAGTAGCCCCGGCTGAGCAGGTCATGGATCCGGTCATACATACTCTCCAACAGGACTTCGCTTAATTTTGTCGTTTCGCCGTCATTCTTACCGTCCTTATTCTCGGGGTAAAATTCTACGCGCACATAACCCTTTTCCTCTTTTTTTGCAGGAAACTGGACGGTATTGGCATAAAGGTCCTCCAAGCCGCCTCCGAGTAGATCGGTAAGATGACGGAAGAAGAAGTTATTGAATTTGACGATGCGACGCAGACTTCTATGGTTAGTGTTCTCCGCTTTGGCATGGCCGCGCATATCGAGGTCCGGAAATTCCTCAGGGACACGGCGTGTGATGAGCGTCGGATCGGCACTCCGGAAGCGATAGATACTCTGTTTGGCATCGCCGATTATGAGATTTTCGTTATCGTGGCCCTCACTTTCACGCAAAAGAGGGACCATATTGTCCCACTGCATACGCGAAGTATCCTGAAATTCATCGATCAGGAAATGATGGAATCGGCTCCCGTGACGTTCATAGATGAAGGGGACGTCATCGTCGGCGATAATGCGGCGCAGAATGGTGTTGGTATCGGAAAGTTTCATCGTCCCGCTCTCGATCAGAAACTGTTCGCCACGCTGATGCAGCTCATGCATAAGCCCGATCCGCGGCACGCTTTTCTTAAGCAGTTGCCAAAGCTGCACCTCCGGCGAATTCTTCCATTCCGTCCAATCATTCACAGCGCGGCGCAGATTATTCAGGGCTTCCACTAACGCTCCGCTACTATCGCCATACTTGGCTATCAATGCTTTTTTTTCCGCATCCTTTCCCTTCCATAGGTTTTTCCCAGTCCATTCCTTGGGCCCGGAAAACTTGAGATCATCAGAGGGATCAGCGGATTCCGACGCAAGTTTTAAGAGTTGGCCGGGAAGATAATTACCGTAAGTAATATAATCCTTCATCGGTTCGGAAGTCATTCGCGCGGCCTCTTCTATCACACTTTTTGCCGCGTCGTTGACCCTCGCGAACCGATCGGTCAGTTCGTCGTCGAAGAGCCGTTGGCCTTCACTAAGGGTCACCTCAAGATCTCCTCCCTTGTCAAAAAATCCGGTCAGTCCGGCTCTCGGAATCTTATTTTCCTCCTTATCGAATTCGTCGGCCAGTTTGCGGAATTCATCAAGCAGCGTGCCGGAACGCGGATTCGCCTCGGCCGATATTTTCTGATCGAAGACATTCCATCCTTTCTTACCTGTCCGGATTCTTTCATCGATATAATGGCGCACCCAGCGTTCAGTCACCTTGTCAAGATTTCCGCCGGTAAGGTCATTGATCATCCCCAAGACAACTTCCCGGTTGACAGCTCCCGTATTGATGACAACCTCATATCCGTCCGGCAGATCGGCCTCGTATGCGAATGTACGCAGGATTGCCTGGAAGAAAGAGTCGATCGTCATTACGTTAAAGTCCGAATAGGCGTAAAGGAGATATCGGAGTGCAATTGCACATCTGCGGCTGATCTCCTCATGACCGGCTGAAAATTCCTCCATGAAGTCCGACATGTAGGTCGTGGCGCCCGGATTGACCGGATCGACGTTATATGCCAAGTCATTGAGTTTCGACATGATACGTTGCTTCATCTCGTCGGTAGCCTTATTGGTGAAGGTTATCGCGAGGATATGGCTGACGGCATCGCGGAGTTCGTTGTCATTGCGAAGGCGTGGAGCGGGAGCGCCCTCATCCTTGATGGAGATAAGAAGACGCAGAAATTTCTTTGTAAGGGTATAAGTCTTGCCCGAGCCGGCTGAAGCGCGTTGAAGGGTAAGCAATGGAACAGGGATTTTTGGAAGTATTATTCGGATTTTGCGAAATATTCGTCGAGGAGTTCCCGGGCTTGGCGGCGACGGTCGCCTTGAAGAAGTATCTCGCCGCCTCTGGCGGAGCCCCCGCAACCGAGCCGCTGTTTGAGTTGCCGGGCGATATCCGCTATCCGGCTATCGCTCATGCCGTCGAATCCGGCGATGATTGTGGCCGGTTTGCCGGCCCGTCCTTTCTTTTCATAGAAGAATTGCAGTTTTGGCTTGCCGGGAGACCTTACAGCAGGTTCTTCTGATGTTTCCGGCTCGCCCGGAGGGAGGGTCTCCGAGCTCCGCAGAGCGGCCAGAGCATCTTTCCAATCTTCCATTTCGTATATCGTTAAAGTTACTTAGAGCCGCACCGGACCCGGATTTGCAGCGCAACTCCGAAAACCGATACGGCTTTATTCATTTGAGTCAAGAGCTGACATGATCCTGATTGAATCTTCATATCTGCCCTCGATATAGGGACCTGATGCCCGGAAAGTTATCGCGGGTTACTTTCCGAGGCTGTCAGCGGGCTTGAACTTGCAGACCTTGCGGGCTGCGATAGTGATTTTTTCTTTCGTGCGGGGGTTGATGCCGGTGCGTTCGGGCTTTTCCTGCATGCTGAATGTGCCGAAACCGATCAACTGCACCTTGTCGTCATTGACGAGGGCCTGAGCAATTGATTCGAGAGTTGCATCGAGAGCTGCCTTTGCGTCTACCTTGTTAAGGTTAGCCTTCGCAGCGATTTCATTGATAAGATCTGTCTTGTTCATAATAATATTTATTTCTATCTGAGTGATTCAAAATTTTTACCGAGAAACTCGAGTTGCTCGATAATCTCGAGAGGCTCGAGTTCCTTTTTTCTCGAGAAACTCGATAATCTCGACTATCTCGAGATGCTCGATCATTTTTTCTTGATAATCTCGAGTCGCTCGATTATTTTTCTCGAGATGCTCGGATAGCCTTTCCGGAATCCGGCGGCCTAACCGATTCCCATCCCTTTAGTAATAACCAATCCTGCCTCATAAAAGTTAACATTCGGAGGCTATCCAAAGGCAAATTTAACGATAATTATAGGATAATCAAATAAAAGTCGAAGAAATTTTTGTAAATTTGCACAAAATAGCCCATAATTCGGTCTAAAGCTGACTAAATTAGCCTTAAAGCCCGAGTTTTACAAGTTTCTACTATATGGCAAACACCCGCATGCCGGCTTGGCTGGAACAGATCCCTCCCGTCACCCGGAATCTTCTAATCATCAATATCCTCATCTGGATCGTAGAGGCCATCACCGGATCTTTCGGAGCGCGCCTCGAATCTATCCTCGGCCTGCATTTCTGGGGCTCAGAGAAGTTCAATCCTGTCCAGATCCTGACCTATATGTTTCTCCATGACCGCCATACCATCCTGCATATCGGATTCAATATGTTTACGCTATGGATGTTCGGGCGCATCTTGGAAAGGGTATGGGGCGCGCGTCGATTCCTCGTTTTCTATTTCGTATGCGGAATCGGAGCGGCGTTGGTGCAGGAGACAGTCTGGCAACTCACCTGGCATAAGGAATATATAGACGGCATTGCCGCCCTCAACGGTCTGACACCTGCGCAGATGGCCAATCAGGTCAGTCTGCACCCGGATTATTTCGCCCCGGGAATGGCGCAACTTAAAAATGCACTCACGACAGTCGGTGCGTCGGGCGCGATTTTCGGTCTGCTGCTGGGATTCGCATTCGTATTTCCCGACATGCCGATGTATCTCTTCTTCATACCGGTCCCCATTAAAGCCAAGTATATGGTCGTAGGCTACGGCATACTTGAGTTGTTCTTCGGCATGACCGGCCGGATGGATTCCGTCGCTCATTTCGCCCATTTAGGAGGATTGCTCTTCGGATTGATTCTGCTGTTATGGTGGCGACATAAAGGAACTTTGCGTGGTGGAAACTTCTTTTACTGATATTCGCAGAAGGACTGAGACCCAAAGGACTGAGACCCAAAGGACTGAGACTCGAAGAGAAACTGACGTTCGAATACGCACTGATGCCGACAGAAGATCACGGGGACCGCTGACCCTCCTCTTGATAATCGGACTTAATTGCTTGATTTTTCTGTCGGGACTTATCCGGCCTGCGATCCGGGAGGCCCTCATGCTTCATTCTCCGGCCGTCCCTACTCCCCCATTGGCTACGGCGCTGCTCAACTGGCGGGCAATGGCAAGTTATACCTTCGTCCACTCCGGCCTCCCGCATCTGATTTTCAATATGATTTTCCTCTGGATATTGGGGAAATTCCTTATTGACCGGGAGGGTACAAGAAAGATGCTGATCTCCTACTTGGGAGGAGCAGTCGCCGGAGGAATCGGTTTTCTGACGACAGGAGCCTTCTTCCCCGCCGGACACGAGACAGTACTCTGCGGAGCTTCTGCCGCGGTGCTTGCCTTGAGCGGAGCCATCATAGCCGGACGCACAAGCCGGAAGATCAAAATCTTAGCATGGATACCCGTCGGGGTATGTCTGCTGAGTTCCCCTTCCTTAGCCGCTATTATAACCCATATCTTCGGCTTCTTGGCAGGATTCCTCCTGCCGGCCGCCAAAAAACTTATAATAAGATGATAATCGTTTCGCCGCTGATTAGACTCGTCTTGAAAATTGCGACTTTCGCAGTTTTCCTTATTACCGCTTTTTGCTGCTATGGCGGTTATATCTCCCCGGAAATATTTCCACTCAGTTCGGTAGCCGTCATCGGGATGCCGGTAATGGTCGTCATCTCCGCGGCCCTGATCGTCTTATGGTTCTGTTTCGGAGGCTGGATGACCTCATTGGTAGGCATAGCCATGTTTATTGCCTGCGCGGCCCCGATAAAAATGTGGTTTCCTATGAACTCCCCTACCGACCCCGAGCCGGGCGCACCGGTCCTGACCATCCTCACCTGGAACGCCCTCCACGGCTCGGACCTCGAGAAGCCGGATTATGAAGGGGCCCGCCTTCTCGAGACAATCCTCAAGGTCGACGCCGACGTTGTATGCCTCCAGGAAGTCTATTGTCTGGATCAAAGCTGTCTGACCCATTACTCTCAGTCTGCGGCTGATTCGATCGCCAAAGTCTATCCTTACCAATTAGGGGACGGCACCTACGATCTCCGGATACTCTCCAAGTATCCCCTGCGTCACCTCTATTTCGGATCCATCTATCATTACCGACTCTCGGAGTGCTTCACTGTGAAAACTCCTACGCGCGAACTGGCGATGGTCAACGTCCATCTTCCATCCTACATCCTGGACGCAAAGGAGAAAAACATCTTCAAACTCGACGATTCAGGAATGGCGGAGAAAAAGAAATTAGGGCTGGAGATAGTGCATAAAATGGAGCGAACTTTCCCTCAACGGGCCGAAGGCGCGGAAAAGATACTTGGTGCAGTCAACGAATTGGCGATGCCTACTATTATCTGTGGCGACTTCAACGATGTGCCGGCGTCATGGACTTATCGTCTTTTCCTCAAAAAAGGTTTTACGGACGCTTACGACGCTACTAATTTCTGGCCGACCCATACGTTCAATACCAATATGATGTATGTCCACCTCGACCAGATCTTCTACCGCGGTGCGTTGCGCCCGCTGAGCGTGGACCGCTTGGATATCCGGTGCTCTGACCATTATCCTTTAGTGGCTAAATTCCAGATTCTGGAGGGGTATTGACCTCGCGTGTCTGCACTTCGTGGCTGCAGTTATTGACTCCTTTGTCATAAAAAAGAGGAATTTATCGCGGTGATTTCCGGGAAATTGCTTATATTTGCAACTGTATTAGGGGAATCCCGCAGTGTGGGGCTTAACCCCGGACCCGTATCGTTTTACAGCATGGCGGTTAAAAGATGCGAGTAGAAAAGATTAATCTCCAATTCTCAGCCCTTCGTAGCCGGGCTGTAACTCAACCGTTGAATTATCAATATAATAACCATAAGTTAAATAGCGTGAAAACATTTACCTTATCATTGGCCGCAGCCCTGACTATCGGTGGGTCGGCCTCTTCGCCGGCTTCGGCAGCGGGACATGAGAATCCCTTCCTGAAGCCTTATACGACCCAGTTCGAGATTCCTCCCTATTCGGAGATCCTTACCTCCGATTTCATTCCTGCCATCAAAGCCGGAATCGAGGAGCAGAATCAGAATCTGGATGCGATCATCAAGAATCGCGCGGTACCCGATTTCGATAACACGATCCTCCCCCTGGAGGTCCTTTCTCCGATTCTGGAAAGGGTTGCTTCCGTCTATTGGACCTACGACAACGCCCTCTCGACACCCGAGTTCGCAGCTTTGGCCGATGAAGCAGTGCCCCTGCTCAATCAGGCTTCAAATAACGTGAACCTCAACGACAAACTCTTCGAGAAAATCAAATACGTCTATGACCACCGCGATCAGCAGGGCCTCGATCCCGTTCAGAAGCGTCTGGTAGAAAAGTATTACCGTCAGTTTGCCGAACAGGGCGCCGCCCTCCCCGAAGATAAGAAAAAGGAACTTATCCGTATCAACGACGAACTCTCCAAACTCTTCATCAAATATAACAAGAATCTCCTTGCGGCCACAAATGATTTCTTCGTCAATGTCGGCGAAGATGCCGTTTCAGGTCTCCCCGAGTCTTCGCTCGGCGTAGCGAAGGAGGAAGCGAAGAGCCGCGGCCTTGACGGCTACGTCTTCACCCTCCACGCTCCCAGCCGCCTGCCGGTCCTCCAGTATGCCGACAACCGCGACCTCCGCAAGGCTATCTATGAAGGATATATCAATCTGGCTTCTTCCGGCGATTACAACAATATCCCCGTTATCGAGCAGATCATCGCCCTTCGCGCTGAAAAGGCCAAGGTGATGGGCTTCGATAATTTCGCTCAGATGATGACTTCCCGCGTAATGGCCAAGACTCCGGAAGCCGCTGAAGAACTCCTGATGCAGGTCTTCACTCCCGCCGTGGAGCGCGCCCATGAGGAGGTAGCCGACATGCAGGCTCTCGTAGACGCTGAAGGCGGCAACTTCAAGATCGCTCCCTGGGACTATTATTACTATGCTGAAAAGGTCAAGCATCAGAAATATGACCTCGACGAGAGTCAGGTACGCCCCTATTTCTCTTTGGAGAATGTGCTTAAAGGTCTATTCGGAGCCGCCGAGAAACTTTACGGCATCAAGATGGTCGAACTCCCGGACGCACCGA
>CAYTOR010000075.1:0-10184 GCA_964439505.1 uncultured Sangeribacter sp. | reverse complement strand
GATACAAGGAGCCTTGTCCTTAGCTTGCTTGAAGAGGTCGCGTACGCGAGCCGCACCGACTCCCACAAACATTTCGACGAAATCCGAACCGGACATCGAGAGGAAGGGAACATTAGCCTCTCCGGCTACTGCTTTTGCAAGCAGAGTCTTACCTGTTCCCGGAGGGCCTACAAGCAGTGCGCCTCGGGGAATCTTAGCTCCCAATTCAGTGTAGCGCTGCGGATTCTTTAAGAAATCTACAATCTCTTCAATTTCAACTTTCGCTTCCGCAAGTCCGGCCACATCTTTGAACGTCACCGACTGGCCACCGGATTTATCGAATACCTTTGCTTTAGATTTCCCGACATTGAATATTCCTCCGGGTCCTCCAGCTCCCGGTCCGCTGAGACGACGGGACATGAATACCATCAGGATTACGAACAATACGATGGGACCGAAATACCAGAAAATCTTGGACAGATCCGAATCTCTCTCGTAAGTCACGGATATTTCTGGCTTTCCCTGGGCAGCCAGATTGGCGTTCCATGACTCAATTTTGTCGGCGATCTTATCATTCGAGGGGATGGTAGTCTTAAGCATCACTGACTGATCGACTATGCGTTTGTCGATTTTCTGAGCCTTAAGACCTGCATCATTAAGATGGCCCTCCGCCACTCCGGATTCAGACAAGACGACAATCTTATCCATTTCCCCTTTCTCGGCGGATTCCTCGAATTTAGTCCAATCTACATTGATTACCTGGGAATTATCTTGGAAATAATACAATCCTAACAGGCAGACCGCTATCAGGGCATACATCCAGTACATATTAAACATCGGCTTGCGTTGCATGCCGCCTCTGTTGTTTCTTTTATTTGGCTTCAAATTCATCATATTCCTTATGGAAAACCTGTCGGTTTAATGGTATTATGGGAATAATTGGGTTAGTTTACGTTATTTCGAACCGGGCGAAAGAGCGAAAAAACATCAATCAAGGTCCGGGATCTCAGTTGTCTCACCGTCACTCCAAAGTTCCTCTATCCGATAGAACTCCCGGACCTCAGGTTGGAAAACGTGGACCATAACGGAACCATAATCAACAATAATCCATTGCGCGTTACGAAATCCATCGGAAGCGTAAGGCTTAATGCGAAGCTTCTTTGTCACTTCGTCTATTACGTTATCTGCAATTGCGCTCACTTGAGCAGATGACCGGGCCTGACAAATTATCATGGCCGGAGCCGGGGATGATTCTATGTTTTCAAGATCAATCAGAGTAATCTTATTACCTTTTTTATCCTGAATAGCTTCTATTATTGCAGATTGAAGTTCTGATACATTTAACATCTAAAGTTCAAATAAAATATTAAGAGCTTGAAAATCAACTTAATAGATTGATTTTCAAACTGAAGAAGGAAATTTTTCCTACTTTTGACACTACAAAATTAACAAATAAGAGTCAAAAATTATCATTCTTTTGCCGAATTTTTACTTTTTTTAGGATTCTCTCCACCCTCAAATCCACGAACCCAACAGAAGGTAGCGGCGCGATTCATTGTATCGACAGAGTATAAGAAATTATTCCAGGGATGAGGTAGGGGCGCAATATATTGCGCCCGCGAAGAATAAGAAACGCGATTCTTCGCGTCCACAAAGAAATATGTATTTTCCCTAACCAAATCCTCGCACAATACATTGCACCTGTGCGAATAGGTAAAAAGGCAATGCCGATTACCGGCCTTGCCTTTGATTGGAATGAAGAAAGAGAGAAATTTTTCTATCCAACGGGATTAGAGAGGATGGATCCAAGACCAAGGAGGGATTAGAGGGGATAGCGGGATTCTATAACGCTCCAATCCAGAATGTCCCAGAGTTTATGGAGATAGTCGGCCCGGCGGTTTTGATAGTCGAGATAGTAGGCGTGTTCCCATACGTCGAAGGTTAGAATAGGATTGAGATTTTGACGTAGGGGATTATCGGCGTTTGATCCTTTGAGGATCTGAAGGTTTCCTTCGTTGTCGTTGGCGAGCCAAACCCATCCGCTGCCGAAGAGTGTAGCGCCGGCTTCCTCAAATTGACGTTGGAATTCTTCGAGGGAACCGTATTGTTCTTCGATCTTCTCCGCAAGTTTTCCGCCGGGGGCTTTTAGTCCGGCAGGATTGAACTGGAAGAAATAGAAGATATGATTCCATGCCTGGGAGGCATTATTGAAAAGAGCGCCGTCGCTCTCAACAATAATTCTTTCCAAAGGCATATCTTCAAACGGGGTATCTTTTATAAGGCGATTGAGATTGTCGATATATGCTTTCTCATGCTTCCCATAATGGAAATCGATAGTCACGGCTGAAATCACCGGTTCTAAGGCGTCCGGTGCGTAGGGGAGACGGGGCTGTTGGAATTTCATAATAGCAGTATTAAATAAAATTAATATTGCCCTGCCTTAGAAAAAATCCCGGCAGGGGTTGGAACTTTTCAATTTCAACGCCCTGACGGGAAGATTAGTTCAGAGATTTCTTTTAACTGATTAATTCAGTGGGTTTGTTAAGTAACGCTACATATTTGCGCGTTCTGTGTGGATGCGATTAATCGCGTCCCTCCCGAGGAGATTGAGTGCAGAAGAGGGTATTAATCGAAGATGGCATCCCAATCTTTGTAGACGACTTGATAACCAATGCGGGAAATGTCGTTGTCTACTTCCTGTGGTGTGCGGTCGTCGCTGACTTCGAATTGCTCGAGTTCTTCAGCGCGATGGGTATAACCGCCGGGTTCAGTCCGGCTGCCGGCACTCATGGATGTTACTCCGAGTGTAGCCATATTGTTGCGGAAAGTGGCAGATTCGCGGGTTGAATAGGAGATATCTACATCATGATCGAAAATGCGGAAGGCGAAAGTCAGTTGAGCGAGATGACGGTCGTCAATTACGCTTTTCGGTTGAAAACCGCTTTCGGAGGGTCTCATTCTTGGAAAATTAACTGAAAATCTGGATTTCCAGTATTTTTTCTGAAGATAACGAAGATGACGCGCGAGCATGACTGCGTCTCCTCGCCAGTCTTCAAGACCAAGTAAGGCTCCCATTCCTATCTTATGTACTCCGGCTTCTCCCATCCGGTCGAAACCGTTGAGTCGCCAGTCGAAATGGGATTTCATTCCTTGCGGGTGATATTTCTTGTAGGATTCCCTATGATATGTCTCCTGGAAACAAACCACGCCATTGAGACCGGCATGGGTCAACCTCTCGTATTCGGAAGACCGCATCGGCTGAACCTCAATCGTCAGGTTATGGAAATATGGGCGACAGGTCTTCAAGACCTTCTCGAGATAATCCACTCCGCATAAAGAAGGATATTCTCCGGCAACTATCAGAAGATTTTCAAACGGAGCCAATTTCCTTATTGCCTTACATTCTTCTTTAATTTGGTCAAGAGAGAGGACAACGCGGTTGAACTTATTGTCATGATTAAATCCGCAATAGACACATTTGTTGGTGCAGGCGTTTCCGACATACATCGGAATATACATGGAAATGGTCTTGCCGAATCTTTCCGCTGTAAGTCGTCGGCTCAGGGCCGCCATCTGCTCGAGGCGTGAAGAGGCCGCTTCCGAAATCAAGACGGCGAATTCCTCCGGAGTCAGTCTATACCCCGGTCGCATTGCTGATTTCAGTACGCGATCTATATCCTCTTCCCGCGCGTTTTCAACCAATGCGATCTGGTCGTCCCAGGGGTATTGATCGATAATATCGGCATAACCGCGACCAAAAATATGGTCGCGGTCAGGATCAGAGTATTTTGTCATTTCAATTTTTCTCACATTTCTCTTCTATGTTTTGCGAAATCCGCATAGCACAGAAATTAGGGCCACACATAGTACAGAACCTGTCATCTGCATCCGGCGCGTTGCGGCGAGATTCTACGTAGTATCTCTTTGCCTTCTCCGGGTCCAATGAGAGATTGAACTGGTCTTTCCAGCGGAATTCATAGCGGGCCTTTGACAGAGCATTGTCGCGGACAGAAGCACCGGGATGACCTTTGGCGAGATCAGCCGCATGAGCTGCTATCTTATATGTGATGACTCCCTCGCGGACGTCATTAAGATTCGGTAGGGAAAGGTGCTCCTTCGGAGTTACATAGCATATCATGGCGGTGCCGAGATTTGATATGATTGCGGCTCCGATCGCTGAAGTGATATGATCGTAGGCAGGCGCGATATCGGTTGTCAGTGGCCCGAGAGTATAGAAGGGGGCATTATGGCAGGCTTTCTTCTGACGTTCCATGTTTTCAGGAATCTTATGCATCGGGACGTGTCCGGGACCCTCAATGAGGACCTGCACATCATGTTCCCATGCTTTCTGACAGAGTTCACCAAGCACATCAAGTTCAAGGAATTGTGCGCGGTCATTGGCGTCGTAGGTAGAACCCGGACGCATTCCGTCGCCAAGAGAAACTGCTACATCGTATTTATTCAGTATCTCGCAAATCTCATCGAAGTGAGTGTAAAGGAAACTTTCCTGATCATGTAAAACTGTCCATTGGGTCATGATCGAACCTCCGCGCGATACGCATCCCGTAAGACGCTCCTTGACGAGTTGAGCATGTTCTCGGAGGACGCCCGCATGGATAGTGAAATAGTCCACACCCTGTTCGCATTGCTCAATGAGGGTATCGCGGTAGATTTCCCAAGTCAATTTGCTGACGTCGCCGTTGACTTTCTCGAGTGCCTGATAGATGGGAACCGTACCCATCGGTACCGGACAGTTACGGATAATCCATTCGCGGGTTTCATGAATGTTGTCGCCCGTAGAAAGATCCATAAGCGTGTCGCCTCCCCAGTAGCAGCTCCAGACTGCCTTCGCTACTTCCTCCTCAATACCGGAAGAGAGGGCGGAGTTGCCGATATTGGTATTGAGTTTGACACTGAATGCCGGCCCGATAATCATGGGTTCCGCTTCAGGGTGATTGATATTGGAGGCTATGACGGCTCTGCCGGCTGCGATTTCGCTCCTTACAAATTCGGGAGTGATATGCGTCTTGATCCCGCGCTGCTCATTATCCATGTTCTCGCGAATAGCCACATACTCCATTTCCGGAGTTATAATACCCTTCTTTGCGTAGTGCATCTGAGTGACGCGTTTCCCCTCCTTGGCCCTACGTGGTTTATAGGTTTTAGGGAATCGGATGGCATCCAATTCTTTGTTGTCACGTCGGGAGCGTCCGTATTCGCTTGTGATATCGTCCTGTTCTATAGTATCATCGCGATCGATGACCCATTGCTGACGGTCGCGGGGAAGCCCTGCATTGATATCGACTTGATAGTTCGGATCAGTGTAAAGACCGGAAGTGTCATATATAAATATGTCTTCATTCGGATACTCCACACGCTTACCTTCTTCGATTTTTACGGTCGGATATTGATGTACTTTTCTCATGCCGACTTTAATCGGGAAGAGTTTTCCATCCAGATATACTTTCTCGGAATTGGGATATGCGGAAAGATCTATATTTTCTATTTTCATGATCAGAATGAAAAAGTAAGAATTACAGGCAGTAAGACCGAGGTCAGCAGGAGAGCAAGGCGGCCGTATTACCTGACTATGTTAATTGTAATAATTCGTTAATCTGTATGGTCGCGATGAATGGCGTCCCTTCGCTTATTGAAGCGATTTCAAAAGGAAGCTTACAAATCAAGGAAAGATGTAAGGGGAGAAGTGGCATTGGCAGTAACCGAAACCGAGCCGAGACCAGCAAGATATGCTTCGCGACCGGCCTCGACACCTTTCTTGAATGCTACAGCCATCTTTACGGGATCATTCGCTACGGCGATAGCGGTATTTACCAATACTGCGTCCGCACCCATTTCCATTGCTTCCGCGGCGTGAGAGGGAGCCCCGAGGCCGGCATCGATAATCACAGGAACATTAGACTGCTCGATGATTATGTTCAGTAAGTCGCGTGTCAATAATCCGCGGTTGGTGCCTATCGGTGCGCCAAGCGGCATTACGGCCGCTGTGCCTGCTTCTTCAAGTCGCTTGCAAAGGACAGGATCAGCCTGAATATATGGGAGAACTACGAAACCTTCTGCTGCGAGGATTTCGGTAGCCTTCAAGGTTTCGATAGGATCAGGCATCAGATAGCGGGGATCCGGGTGAATTTCTAATTTAATGAAAGGGGTCTGAAAGACCTCTCTGCTCATTCTCGCAGCCAGGACAGCCTCCTCGGCGTTGCGTACGCCGGAGGTATTGGGTAATAATTGGACATGGTCGCGATTGATATGGGTCAACATATCGTCAGTGGCCTCGTTCATCATATTGACGCGCTTCATGGCGACAGTTATCATTTCCGAGCCGGAGGCGACGATTGAATCCAACATAATGTCGGATGACGGGAATTTACCGGTGCCGACAAATAGCCGGGAAGAGAATTCCCTGGGTCCGATCTTCAATTTATCCCTTTAGGTAGGTTAGTTTTTGTTTTTCTATAATTTAGTCACCGGAAGAGAGAGAAAGTCAGTCGCCGGTAGGAAGAAGTTTGCAGAATTGACGGGTTGCCTCCGCCATATCATCTGCGAACGCAATGGCCCCGCTTACGGCGATGCCGTCCACTCCGGCTTCCAACAACGGTTGCACATCTTCCAACTTGACTCCGCCCACTGCGACGTGAGCGATATTTATCTCCTCAGCCTTCATCTCGTTACAAAGTTTGGAGATCCCTTCAAGGCCGAGGACCGGAGCGAGATTTTCTTTAGTCTTTGTATCGGCGAAAGGTCCGATTCCGATATAGTCTATATCCAGAGCCCGCACTGCCTTGATCTGGTCAAACGTATTAGCTGTGACTCCTATTACAGCAAGAGGTCCTAATTCCACCCGAGCTTTCGACGGGAGCATATCTTTCTGACCTAAATGTACACCCGTAGCATTGGCATCCCGACAGACTTCAACAGAATCATTGATGATCAGGAAAGCCTCCTTCTCATCGGTCAATTCCTTTACTTTCTTAGCCATTTCGAGCAGTTCTTCTTGGCTTGCGTCTTTCATTCGGAGTTGAATCCATCTGCAACCGCCTTCCAATACTGCTTTTACCTGGTCAAGAATCGGTTTGCCGCATTGCGTATTAGTAATATATTGTAGCATTTTGTATGATTTTTAATAGGGTTGTCTTATTCTTACATCGAGATTCGTATCCTCAGTTATCTTAATAACACTTGGATATAACCCTTAGATTAAGAAACCTTCCAATGCAAATGCAAATATAATTAAAAATAATCGAATGAAGCGGTCAAAAAGAGATTTTTTTATATAGTTGCTGTCTGCTCAGCTTCAAAATAAGGAAAATAATAACCTAACATGGCTGCTCCTTTGAAGCCGAGAGTTTGAAGTTCCGGGAGTTTATCCGGAGTAACGCCTCCTAACGCTACTACCGGCAACTGACTGGAATGAAGGAAGACCGACAGAATTTGCTTTTCGAAAGCAGCCATATAACCGGGTTTGGATATGGAGTTGTAGATAGGGGAAAGAGTGGCGTAATCGTAAGATCCGTCTGCGATTGCTTCCTGTACCTCTTTTATAGAATGGCAAGAGCGGCCTACTCGAATATTAGAACCGTTTCTCACCAGTCCCCGATTGCGGGCATTGATCTGAATTCCGCCGGCAAGATTCTCATATGCAAGATCGTAATGATCATGCAGAGTTATTCTTACTCTTAGGTCAGCGTCTATGCCTTCCAAAATTTTCCTCAATGTCTCTCGATTCGCTTCGGGATGACGCAAATGGACGTAATCTACTTCCTTCTTAAGAAGCGCCGTTATTACGCGGGCTTCATGTTCGGGGGATAATAGAGAGGGGGGAGTGAAGGCTATTTTAACCACCGTAAGCCGCTGAAATTATCAGAAGATTGTCAAGATCTGCCAAGTGAGTGACATCCCAAGTGTCTGCTTTCACGAGTTTGCCGTTTAAAGCGATTGCTGTGCCTTGCTTGGGGATCGATTTCCATTGAGCAAGCTGGCCTAAGGTATTTACATCCTGAGGCAACTCAATCTGAGTGCCATTAATAATAACTGTCATTTCCTTTATTTTTGATAAATCTGGAATAAGACTCCGAAGTAATTTAATATTCGGGGTGAGTGAGTTTACAGGTTAGTAAATAATCCGGGTTAGTGACTCTGCGGGGTGATTGAATAATCCGGGTCTAAATAAAAAACGCAGGACCATGCATTTCCGGATCATTAAAGAATTTTGTTCGGGCAAATTCTTTCATACTTTTCTGGATATGATCTATCGCCTTAGTTACCACCGACCTCATATCCGACGCTCCAAGAGCAAGTTCGGAAGCGATCGCAGCTGAAAGTGAGCATCCTGTCCCGTGAGTATTGAGAGTGTGGATCAAAGGATGATTCACAGCAAAGAATTCGGTCTCTTCATCTTGCTTGTTTATGCTTATAAGAAGGTCAGTAATCCTATTCTCTTTAGGGGCATGTCCTCCTTTCAAAAGGATATATGGAAATGGTAATGTAAGGGATATAAGCTTAGCGATCTCTTCAAACCCGACCTCGGACGAATCAGCAACTTCCGGGAACTTCAAATCCAAAATATCGAATGCCTCCACCATATTTGGAGTAAGGAGGGTAATATAGGGCGCGTACTCCTTCAATTCATCGCAAGTCCAGCCTAATGGGATCTTGTCTACTTCCGAAGCCATGAGAGTGGGAGACAGGATAGGATCAAGCACGACATTCTTCGGCTTGAATTTTACCAATTCTTTTAATAATATAGGCTTTAGAGAGGAGGGCAAGAGGCCGATTTTGACCGCGTCAGGTTGGTATTCCTCGAAAGCTACTGTTAGTTGATCGCGGAATATTTCAGGATCAACGACCTGAATACGCCTTACACCTGACTTACCTTGAGAAGTAATGCAAGTAACAGCGCAAAACGGGAAGACTCCCAATGATCGCGCGACAGCAGAATCGGCTTGGATTCCGGCGCCGGAAGAAGAATCCGAACCGGCTATAGTCAGAATGGACTTGATCTTCATATAAATCGCGAATGTTGAACGGGGTCTTAATCACGCTGCTCTTCCGGCAATGCCGATTGGATGGCTTCACGACATTCTGCCATAAGTTTCTTGGTATTGAAACCTTTTTCTCCGGGATATATCGGTTTATGGATGGTCAGAGTGATAGTTCCGGGAGTTACGTTATAGGTTGTCCGGGGCATAGCATGAAAGGCGCCGTCTATTGTGATCGGCACGACCGGAAGCTTGAATTCGGCAGCGAGCATGAAGGCTCCGCGCTTGAAGGGAATCATCTTGCCGTCGAATGTGCGGCTTCCTTCGGGGAAGATCACGAGCGACATTCCGTCCTGCAAAGTCTTCTCCGATTCTTCTATCGTTGTGCGAATTCCGGCTATCGATGAGTCATCTACCATCACATGTCCGGCCTTCTTGCAGGCGAAGCCAACCAAGAAGATCTTCTCCAGTTCCTTTTTCATCAGCCATTTGAAATCATGGTTCAGATAGCCGTAGATAGCCCAGATATCGAAAGCTCCCTGATGATTGGCAACGAAGACATAGCTCGTCTTTGGATCTATGTTTTCGCGCCCCTTCACTATCACTTTTTGTCCCCAGAGGACGCATACGCAGCGGCTCCAGATATGAGCCGGATAATATCCCCAGAAGTGTCCCCCGAAAAGAGACGCCATTATAATGGTGACCAATGCAGTGATAATTGTCAATACCAAGAGTATGGGAGCGGCAATAAGCCATTGATATATTCTGAAAAGGATCTTCATAACATAAAATTTGCTTGCCAACGATAACGCGGTGACGATTATGATGCAAAATTAGTCAAAAAAAATGACCTATCAAAAAAACATGAGAAAGCTAACTCCTCAACAGACTTACACCTATTCGCTGAGAGCATTTCATAGTGAAAGATGAAAACTTATCAACTGTCTAACAAGGGTAAAATGATTGCCCACTCAAAGATTGTCCTATTTTTGAAAAGAAAGAAGGTAAACTTCACAAATGTCTAACAAGGTTAGACAGAGTGTCGTATTCATTTGAAAAAGAAAGAAGTATACATGTTAAAAAATGTTAACGGGGGGTAATTTGATTTTTTATACTTATATTTGCGAAAAATCTACTAAGTATTAGGCTTTTGCACTTTAGACCCCGTCCCACAAAAAATGTTAAATTCCGGGCGGTGAATTTTCGAGG
>CAYTOR010000074.1:0-10210 GCA_964439505.1 uncultured Sangeribacter sp. | reverse complement strand
CGTCGACAAAACCGAATGGGGCATGACTCCTCAGACTATCAATGCCTACTACAATCCCCTGAATAATGAGATCGTATTCCCCGCAGGAATCCTTCAGGCGCCTTTCTTCGACGCCAACTCTTCGGATGCTGAAAACTACGGTGGTATCGGCGTGGTAATCGGCCACGAACTTACTCATGGTTTCGACGACCAGGGCTGCAACTTCGACGCTGCCGGCAATATGGTCAATTGGTGGACTCCGGAAGACGCCGAGGCATTCGCCAGTCTGACAAAGGGCCTCGCTGACCAGTTCGATCAGGTGGAAGTACTCCCCGGACTTATGGCCAACGGTTCCTATACCCTCGGTGAGAATATCGCCGACCAGGGTGGTCTGCGAGTTGCTATGACCGCATTCCTTGACTCCCAGAAGAAGAAAGGCGTTGACATCACTTCCGAAGATGCCCTTATCGACGGTCTGGATCCGATTCAGGTGTTCTACATGAACTATGCCAACCTCTGGGCGCAGAATATCCGTGACGCCGAGAAACGCAAACTGACTATCGGTGACGTTCACTCCTTGGGCGAAAATCGCGTCAACGTATCGCTGAAGAATATCGCACCCTTCTTCAAGGCCTTCGACATCAAGGAAGGCGACAAGATGTATCGTCCGGAAGAAGAGCGCATCATAATCTGGTAATCCATGATCGGTTAGAGATTACCCATTTAATCACTCATACAGGCAGGCCTTCCGCATTCGGAAGGCCTGTCTTATTATTTTTAGACAGTTCGGGACATCAAAAATTTCACGAAATAGAGCAAAAAGAGAAGGAAAATTTTCGTATAAGGGAGGGATTTATTATATTTGCAAAGAATTTGGGCCTCAACCCGGACGAAAAAGAATGAAGTGAAAGTAAATGAAAGGGATAGGCAACATCCTACTCTCTTTTTCACGGATTCTTAAGAACTTAAAGCAATGCAACTGAGAATCGACGGACTTCTCGAAAAGATAGGGCTTGCCAAGCAACCTCCAAGTGTCGGAGTCGCATTCAGCGGCGGCGGCGCTAAAGGGTTTACTCACATCGGAGCCATGATGGCTTTCGAAGCGTTCGGCGTCAATATCGATATAGTATCCGGCGTAAGCGCCGGATCCATAGCCGCGACTCTCTACGCTGCCGGACTTACTCCGAAAGAAATAATCTCCTGCTTCGCCGAAAATGATAAGCTCAGCAATTTCACAGAATTGACCATCCCCAAGACAGGGATCTTCAAAATGGAGAAATTCGCTAAATTGCTCGAGTCATGGCTTCCGGTCAAAAATCTGGAAGATCTCAACATTCCTACGGTGATATGCGCTACGGATTTCGATGCCGGCAAAAGCGTAGGATGGTCGAAAGGAGAGATTGTGCCGAGGGTTATGGCTTCCTGCAGTATTCCGATTATCTTTCATCCCGTTCAGATCAACGGCGTAAACTACGTTGACGGAGGCGTTCTGCGAAATCTCCCCGCCTGGGCTATCCGCAAGCATTGTTCTACCCTTTACGGTCTTAACTGCGCGCCTCTCAACCGGCGCTACAAATATAAAGATTCCCTGATTGACATTGCCCTCCGGAGTTATAGCCTGATGTCGAAATCCAATACGCTTCAGGATCTCAATCTCTGCGACTACGTCGTCCGCACTACCGGAAATCAGACTTTTGGCACTTTCGAACTACATGCCCTCGAAAAGGCGGTAAGAGCCGGTTACGAGGCGACTTCCAAGGTGCTTGAGGAGGCGTTAGGGAAACAGTAATTAAGATTGTCATGGATTCAAAGAAAAAAATAAATAAAAAAGATAATCAACCGGCGGCAAAATCTGCCGTCAAAAAGAAGGTCAGAATCGGACATGACGGTCAGCGTCCGATTATTTATCAGACTTTTCCCCGAATTCTGACCAATACCAACCCTACATGCAAATTCGCCGGATCCCTCGAAGAGAACGGATCGGGCAAACTTGCCGACTATACGCCCGGTCTGCTTCGTTCATTGAAGAACCTGGGCGTTAATTGCATCTGGTTGACCGGAGTCATCGAGCATGCCACTAAATCTGACTTCACCGCCTACGGTATCCCGAAGGATAATCCCAACGTCGTAAAAGGTGAAGCAGGATCACCCTACGCCATTAAGGATTATTACGATATAGATCCCGCCATCGCTGTCGACCCGGCTCGCAGAATGGAGGAGTTTGAAGAATGTGTCGAGCGGATCCATAAAGCCGGTATGAACGTCATCATCGACTTTGTGCCTAACCATACGGCCCGTCAGTATCACTCGGACGCCGCACCGATAGGTATCAAGGATTTCGGAGACGGTGATAATACTACTTGGTTCTTCGAGCGGAATAACAATTACTACTATATCCCCAACCAGCAGTTTTCCCCGGATTTCAATATCATAGGGGAAGGTGACACTCCCTATATCGAATTCCCCTCGAAAGCTACCGGCAATGACTGTTTCTCCGCTTTCTGCGGCCGCAATGACTGGTATGAGACAGTGAAACTCAATTACGGTCACGACTACGGAGATAATTCCGATCACTTTGATCCGGCGCCCGACACATGGCTCAAGATGCTCCATATCCTTCGGTTCTGGGCATCGAAAGGGGTCGACGGTTTCCGTTGCGATATGGTCTTCATGGTACCGCTCCCCTTCTGGCATTGGGCCATCCCGCAGGTAAAGCAGGACTATCCCGATGTAGTATTTATCGGAGAGATATATGACGTAGGACTCTACCGCCCCTTCCTGGAATATGGTTGCTTCGACTATCTTTATGACAAGGTCAATCTCTATGATAAGTTGGTAGGCATCGAACGATCGAATTTCTCTGCCGCTCAACTGACTTCTGCATGGCAGACCGTTGATGGCATTGGATCCAAGATGCTCAACTTCCTCGAAAATCATGATGAAGTACGCTATGGGTCGGTAGAATTTGCTGGTGATCCCTTGAAAGTTACCGCGCCTTTAGTCGTCTCCTCCATGATGTCGTCGGGCCCTTATATGATATATTACGGGCAGGAATTAGGAGAATCCGCAACGGAAAACGAAGGATTTGCCGGATATAATAATCGTTCTACCATCTTCGATTACTGGAGCTATGACAATATGCGGAGATGGTATGACGGAGGGAAATGCTCCATTTCCAAACTGAATGCCCAGGAAAAGTGGCTGAGAGGACTCTACGGTAAAGTCCTGAACCTTTGCAATAAGAATGACGCGCTACGCGCCGGGAATTTCTTCGACCTGATGTATGTCAACCTGTCGAATCCAGGCTTCGATCCACATAGTTGCTTTGCGTTCCTGCGCTACACTGCCAACATCGCCCTTCTGATAGTGGCCAACTTCTCAAATGAAGAAAAGAGCTGCGCGGTCAACATTCCGGAGATTGCCTTCGACATGGCGGCCCTTCACGAAGGAGAAGTATCGGCTGAAGATTTACTATCGTCTGAAAGTACTCCCCTGATACTTTCCCGACAGAGCCCCGTATCCGTGAAGGTTCCTCCTCACGGCGCGGTAGTCCTCTCTCTGAAAAAATAATAGACCTCAACTAAATTATATAAAATTTTATGAGCAATAGTCTCCCCCCCATTAAGGTTTTTGCCGGCTCAAAGAGTCTCTACCTCGGCGAAGCCATCTGCAAAGACCTGGGTATCGAACTTGGCAAAATGAAAATCGAACATTTTGCTGACGGTGAATTCGAGGTCGGTTTCGAGGAATCAATCCGCGGAGCCGAAGTTTACCTCGTGCAGAGCACCTTCCCCAACTCCGACAATCTGATGGAGCTTCTCCTGATGATTGATGCCGCCAAGCGGGCATCCGCCGGAAAGATCATCGCAGTCATCCCCTACTTCGGATGGGCTCGTCAGGACCGCAAGGATAAGCCGCGCGTTTCCATCGCGGCAAAACTCGTGGCCGATCTGCTCAGCGTAGCGGGCATCGACCGCCTCATCACGATGGATCTTCACGCCGATCAGATCCAGGGATTCTTCAACGTTCCTGTCGATCACCTCTACGCTTCTTCAATCTTCATCCCTTATCTGGAGAGCCTGCACCTGAAGGATATGGTCATCGCATCTCCCGACGTGGGCGGAGCTAAGCGCGCCAACTCTTACGCCAAATATTTCGACGTGCCTCTCGTACTTTGCCATAAGCAGAGAGCCAAAGCCAATGTCGTGGCTAAGATGACTGTTATCGGTGATGTGGAAGATAAGAATGTCGTGCTTATTGATGATATCGTGGACACTGCCGGCACTATCACTAAAGCTGCCGACCTGTTGCTCTCTTTCGGTGCGAAGTCCGTACGCGCTCTTTGCTCTCACCCCGTAATGTCGGATCCCGCTACAGATCGCGTTCTCTCTTCCGGTCTTACCGAGATCATCTTCACTGACTCCATCCCCTACGGTAAAGACAACAATAAGGCAACAGTGCTCCCCGTAGCGAAGCTCTTCGCCGACACTATCCGCAGAATCCACAACAACCAGTCGATTTCTTCCCAGTACCTCTTCAAGTAATCCCAAGAATCGACCCCGGAATCGACCCCGGAATCGATCCCGGAATCGATCCCGGAATCGACTCAAGAATCGACCAAGCAGATATAGAAAATCGCATCGGCGTCCGGCCGATGCGATTTTCTTATTTGGGGCTTATGGGATGGAATCGTGAGAAGCGGCTTCCGGCGTTTTCTTGCGCTTGCGGATACCGAAGATATGATTGAAGTCGCGTTGCCATACCACTCCGACACCTTGAGTAGTCAAGGCGGATTTCAGATAATAGTTCTGATCGTTAAAGTGATTGTAGGCTTTCAGACGCCAATTCCCGCTACGGTTCAGAAGATATTCTATGTCGAAGTCCCCGATGAAAGTAGTGGAACTTGTAGATGGGTCTCGATAACCTAAATTACCGTTAATCAGTAGCCTGTTATTGAAAAGACGGGAGGATAAAGCGACATCAACCTCCAGATCGGAGAAGTCACCCTTGTCACTACGGATTGAGGGAGCTACACTGAATTTATCCGTAAGTTGGCCGAGCACATTCTGCAACTGCGATGAAATCGTAGATGACGCAACAGAGGCCCATTCTCCACCTGATGAACCACCCATATACTCCGGAGTGTAGAATCTGTTAAGAGCCAACAGATAGATCATCTGAAGATTCATCATGTCTTCGGATGAAATCACACTTCTTACTTTCTGCTCAACCTCATCGTTGAGAGTAGGGAGTTCGATATCGAAGGTAATGTCGGGTTGGGTCATATCCCCACTGACAATCAACATCGCATCTACCGGCACCTGCGTCCGGTTCAAGTCGCGGTCCATAGCGAAACTCTGGTCCAAATCGGTCAGGTTCGTATTCACCCTGTAAGCCGCCCGGATATCCAGGAGTCCGGCCATGGGATCTCCGTTGAAGGATATGGAACTCCCCTGCTTGATTATAAAGTCCTTCAGGATCACATCCTGCAGTGAAAAATTATAGGATCCCTCATCGAGAACGTACTTGCCATACATCTTTAGGTCGTCGGTGTCGGATCGGTACTCCATATTCATCGCTCCGCTCCCTCGGGCGACTATCTTATCTCCGGCTACCGGATCCATTACCAAGGTCATCAGCACCCCGGGAGTCAAGGTCGCCCTGATATCCATACCGAACACAGATTCCGGTCCCTGCATTTCCTGCACCCTCTTCTTGAAGGCCTCCACGATGATGTCGGTCTCGGATATCTCAACCGGTTGCTCAGCTTCCCGCTTTGCCTTGGCTTTATCCGTAAAGGTCAGGAAGCTGTACTCTGTAGCTTCAAGTTGATCGGAAAGAACGAACGTAAAGGTAGAATTCGCCTCGGTTGTCATATCGGCGGTAATCCCGACATAGTTCCCGCGGCCGAGAATTCGTCCGCTTCCGGAGCCATAGATTCGACCGTACCAGACGGGATTCATGGCAGGATTAGTATCATAAAGAAGAAGATTTGAGGCGTCTCTTATTCTGAAATCGAATTCAGGATCATGGAAATATCTATGGGTCAGTTCGCCGGTCAGGATGGCAGAATGGCCCTGGGTGTCGTAAAGTCGAAACGAGGGGATTTCGATGCGCCCCGGATCTATTCTGACCGAGTCCGATCCGCAATAAGTAACGTTAGTATAGGCCACTCCCAACGCTATGGTATCGGCAAAGAGTCTGCCTTTCATGTTTATGTCTGAGAATGTCCCGTAAAGTTGGGCCTTGCCGGAAGCCCGTCCCTCCACTTTGGATGCGAAGGCAGCCATAAACGGAGCGAGGAAACCGATTCTCACCTTATCGGCATCTATACCGAACGCCAAGGAATCTCGTCCTAACCAGATTCCTCCGTCAACGACCGCAACCTTCCGCTTATCTTCGCTGATATCGGCCCTTATCCCGATGCGCTTCTTCGCTATGTCAAAATCCCCGTGTAGTTCCCCGTCGCCAAGTACAGCTCCGTTATAACTCAGGTCTTTTACGTGCAGATTGCGCGTCTCAGCCTGGATATTTTTTGAAAACAGTCCGCTGCCGAACGCTTCTCCTGTAGCCTGACCACCGAATTTCACATAGTTGATATTCAAGGTATCGAAAATATAGTCAAGGTCAACATCATTTAGTATAGCGAGCACTTCATCTTCCTGCGACGAGGAGGCTATACCGTTGACAGAGACAAACTGTCCGTCATGTTCTACGGAGAACCCCGTAATTTCCGCCCGGGGTCCTTCCGAAGTATTGTAATATGAAAGCAATGCCTCCGATACATTCCATTCTGCCTGATTCAAATATAATTTGCTTGGGAGGATTCTGACCTTGACCTCTTTCCCCTTTGAGGGAGGCAAGGAGTTGTGAATGGAAGCGGCCATGTCGAGCTGACCGTAGAAACTCGTGGTTTTCTCAGGATTGAAATCCAAAGAAATATTGAACTCTCCATTGACCGAAGATATATCTCCCAATATTTCAAGATCACCCTTTTTGGTCGGATAGACGGTATTGAAATTGACATTACCGCTCCCCTCGCATAGGGTAGCATTGACTCTTGACTTCCTTATCAACTTGTCTTTACCCTGCTGAATGTATGGCGCACTGACAGAAGCTGTCAAGGTCTGATCCGCCCCGTTAAATTCCCCCTTTATTTCAGCTTCATAGAGAAGAGTAATGGGAAGGTTAAGGAATTCGGCCCATTCTCCATGGCGCTTGACAGTAAAGTCAAATACGAAATCGTCATCATATCGCATCTTTTCCCATCCTCCCGGGGCATTGATGAGGGTTGGATAAGTTTCCGACAACATCCCCGCTATGACCTTCGGAATCCGTGTCGGCTGGAATCTGCCGCTGATCGCGCCCTCCACCCAATCCGATATGACGGAATAACTGCGGTAAGGCGTCGGCCCTTCACCTATGGATGCTAAGATTTCAAGGTTATCGAGATTCAAAGACTTCCCGGAAGCGACTTCTTGGAAATATAGGTCATTAAGCCGGATTTCACCCTGAAGATTGTCAGGAGTATTGCCTTGAAGTTTCATATCCACACTTCCGGAAGCGATGAAATCTTTGTTCCCGTAGATTGTCTTATCATCCGTAAAGGTCTCCAATATACCGTTGATCACTCCCGGCCGCAACTTTTCGATATCCCCTGCCAGACTCAATTGGGAAGAAGCGCCGGCAATTAGAGCGTCAATATCAACACCTAAATTGAAGTTATCGTCGCGACAGGTCAACATCCCTTCAAGGCGTTGACCGGACTTGGAGAATTTCAGTGAAGTCGATTTCAGATCATAACGCTTTAAGGTTGCCTGCGGAAGGTCGAGATTGATTTCGGCCGATTTGATCAGACTTGAGATCTTATCTACGTCTGCACCCTTCTTGAGGCTGAAAAGATGATTGTCTATGAGCGCATCCGCCTTGAGATCTATCACAGTATGACCCAAAAAGTCAATGGCAAGCAACTTGCCAAAATCTATACCAGGTGAATTGACTCCTAAGTTGACCTTATCAGTGGAACCGTTACGCAGCCAATCGGCGGCTACATTGACGTCCCCTACCCCTGATACCAAGTCGAGTTCGAGACTCGCTTCCGAATTTCCCATGCTGTTGTCGGCCGACCAACTTCCTTTAGCATTGAGATCCAAATTACCCACTGCCTCGATTATCCGTGCTGCCTTATCATTGGAGGGACCGTCACTCTTGAGCAAGCCTACGAGTTTCGAATTGAATCCGGGTGTCGATTTCAAGGAAAGTCTGTCAAGGGCGACATGATTAAGGAAGCGCTTGCCGTCAGTATTTTCCAGATCTGCCCGGCCCGAAATCGAGATGGAGAAGAAACCGGGATTTTTCTGACCTATGTCGGCCGTTATCAACTCAAAGATAGGCAGATTTATGCCGGATAGATTGCCGGCTGCCTTAACCTTAAGAGATAGGTCTGAGTTGAGATTTGACAATGGGGACCAAAGGAAAGCAAATTCCGCCGGATTTATCCGGGGAGCGTCGATGCTGACTTCCAATGAATTTGATTCCAACCATTTACCAATCCCTCCGTCATATTTTACGGGCAAAGAGACATCACTGACCGCAAGTTTAGACTCCTCAGTCCGCAAACTGAAATTTTGAATCGTCAACATTCCTTTTTCCAGCGAGATGATACCCTGAAGGGACTCTATCTTAATCATATTCTCCAGGTTTGCCTCGAGTCGGCGCAGGTCGAAAACCATCACGTCGTTGCTTAGCCGGGGAATGGTAAGATCGGCGTTGAGTTGGGAAATGCCAAGATAGGAAAGATTTGGGAATTTCTCATTTCCGGATTTAAGCCAAGGCCTTGATAGAGAAGCTTTAGACTTCCGGACTACAATGTTGCGGATCTCCAGGTCAAATGGCGTCGGAGGCTTATTTTTCTCCTTTGGCTTGAAAGCGTCAATAAGGAATTGAATGTTCAACGGACCCTCTTTCTTATCCTGACGTATTCTCGCATCCAATCCTAAAAGTTCAACGTACGTTACGACTATTTGCTGATCCTTAATAAGTTTCCATAGACTTATTCCCGCTCCTAATCGCTCTATCTTCGCGCACTCAAGCGAAGATCCCTGCTCGAACAGGGTCACTCCCTCGACTACGATCTCATTGAAAGGATAGATCGAGAGATTGTCGATTCTCAGTTCGGAGGTGAATAAGGTGGATAATTCTTTTTCTGCAATGTCCCGAACTTTGTTCTGGACCGCTGGTATAGAGAGCAATACGTAGAGCGCGACGTATAGAAACGCCACGAAAGCCACGATGGTAAAAAGCAGGCTTCTTACCACCTTATAGACCCTTTTCCACTTCTCTGCCTGGCTCATGTATAGTTCTGTGTCACCTGATTCCGGACATTGATTTCGAAATTTCTTGCAAAATTAACTAAAAAGGACGAAAAAAAACTATCATCACACACAATAATTCAAATGAATTACCTAAATTTGTAAAAAAAAGCGTAGAGGGGAATATCTGAATCTATGGGAAATCCGGACTCGGATGTCAGAAGTCCGGTTACGGATATTATTTTACCCCGGCGAAAGATATTATCTTAATTTGAACAAATATCAATCTAATGAAGGCAATTCTCGGTATAGAATCATCATGCGACGATACTTCTGCTGCGGTAATTATCGATGGTGTGCTACGCTCGAATGTTATAGCATCTCAAAAGGTGCATGAAGCTTTCGGAGGAGTCGTGCCCGAACTGGCGTCCCGCGCCCATCAGCAGAATATCCTGCCGGTAGTGAGCGAAGCCATTCGGCAGGCTGGCATCACCAAAGACCAACTGACCGCCATAGCTTATACCCGCGGGCCGGGATTGCTCGGTTCTCTTTTGGTAGGCACGAGTTTTGCCAAAGGACTGTCCCTCGGACTCAATATCCCTCTTATCGACGTCAATCACCTCGCCGCTCATGCTCTTTCGCATTTCGTAAAGGAAGCTCCGGAGGATGAAGTGCCGGAATTTCCCTATATGTGTCTGCTGATATCAGGCGGCAATTCTCAGATAATTCTTGTCAAGAGTCCTTCTGAAATGGAGATCATCGGAAAGACTATAGACGACGCTGCGGGAGAGGCTTTCGATAAATGCGCCAAAGTCATGGGACTCCCCTATCCGGGAGGTCCTCATATCGACCGGCTCGCCGCTGACGGAGACCCGGAGAAATTCCGGTTTGCCCGGCCTAAGATCCCGGGGCTCGATTAC
>CAYTOR010000073.1:0-10244 GCA_964439505.1 uncultured Sangeribacter sp. | reverse complement strand
GATGTGGGGCTCAGCGCTCCGGCTACCATGCAGTCAGCATCGCCGGCCTTGATCATGAGGCATCCGAGATAGAGAGGATTTTTTACTTGCTCCTCAGCCATTTCCATAGTGACACCCTTCTTTTTGCGAAGCTCGTGGAAAAGCTGGGCGTATTTTGCTGTGAATTCCTTGTCGAGAGGATTGATGATCTCAGCCTGCCCGATATTCTTAAGGCCGAGTTTATCGGCTTCTGCCTTGATTTCATCCTTATTGCCGATGAAGACAACGTTGGCGATCTTGTCGGCCAGGATGCGGTCGGCAGCCTGAAGTGTACGGGGTTCGGTAGATTCGGGAAGTACAAGGCGCTGCGGCATTGACTGGGCAGTCGCCGTGAGACGTTCGAATAGTGTCATGGTCTTAATATTTAGGTTTTTGAATTTTCGCTTGAAGGCAATAAAACTTTTTTATTGCGGGGTTATTTTTATGTTTATTGCAGGGTTATTTTTACGGCGGCATGAACCGGGTCTTCATGAAGCTTTGACCGAGAGAGGAAACCGAGGGAGGAATCCAGCTCGGTGAAAGGCCTGTTGAGTCGGCCCATACCGCAACGCAAAGTTAATAAAAATCGGGCCAAGAAAAGTGCAATTTCACCAAAAATTTTGATTAAAAGCGGAAATAGTGTTAAATTCGCGTTGTGATTCTACTCAAGCGCCTTCATAGGTTTATGCTGAAGACCTTTCTTCCACTCTTCGCGATGACATTTTTCATCGTGCTCTTCATCGTGTTGATGCAGTTCCTGTGGAAGTATATCGATGATCTTGTAGGTAAGGGATTGAGCATGGACGTGTTGGGGGAACTGTTTTTCTATGCGGCGGTTTCGATGGTGCCGATGGCCTTGCCGTTGGCGATTCTGTTGGCCAGCCTTATGACTTTCGGCAACCTCGGAGAGAAATTCGAGCTGACAGCCATGAAGGCCTCCGGAATATCCTTGGTCAGAGTAATGGCTCCCTTGATAGTGACGGTGGGCTTTATAGCCGTCGGGGCCTTCTTCTTCCAGAACGACGTCCTTCCCAAGGCCCAGGTCAAGATGTGGACCCTGCTCTTCTCCATGCGTCAAAAATCACCTGAACTCGAGATTCCCGAGGATGTCTTCTATGATCAGATACCGGGATTCAATCTATACGTCAAGGGCAAGGATAAGGAGACCGGCCTCTTGCGCGGGGTTATGATCTATGATGTCAGTAACGGCGGAGACAATGCTACTATCCTTACCTCCGACTCCGCCCGGCTTGCATTCACTCCCGACATGCGGTATCTCTATCTGCACCTGTATCAGGGGGAGCAATTTGAAAATCTGCGTGACCAGAATAACCGTCAGAACGGCCTCAATACCCCCTTCCGGCGCGAGACCTTCCTCGATAAGCAGGTCCTGATACCTTTCGACGCCAACTTCAACCGACTGGATGAGGAGGGGATGAGGAAGCAATACGTAGGTAAGAATATAAGCGAACTGATCGTCTCGATGGATTCCATGTCGCGGCGCATCGATTCCATAGGAGCGGGCAACATGCCGGTAATAGTGCAGACGGATCTTGAAATGATACGCTCTGTCAGGACTGCCGAGGCGCAGAAAAGTTACGAGATGTCGGCCATGAATGTCGCGGGATTGGCCCGCCATGCTGTCGACAGCGAGAAGCGGGACTCCGCAGTCAGCCCCGAACTTCCGAAATATTCCTTCCCGCAGGGGATGGACGAAGTGTTGGCCCGGGTAAAGGCTATAGACATAGATACTCTGGTCGGCGGATTGCACGACGTAGCCCGGGCGGAGATCTACGGTAATGCGCTCAATATCGCATCTTCTCGCCGGGAGGCCCTGATGTTCAGGGCGCAGATGATGGACGACGAGCAACGCATATTGCGACGCAATGATATAGAACTTATCAAGAAATTCACTCTCTCCGTAGCCTGCATCATCTTCTTCTTTATCGGAGCGCCCTTGGGAGCGATTATCAGGAAGGGAGGATTGGGTACGCCGTTGGTCATCTCAGTATCGCTTTTCGTTGTCTACTATATAATAGACAATACCGGCTATAAGATGGCGCGCGACGGTAAGATTGAGGTCTGGATAGGAATGTGGCTGTCGACCTTCATTCTTGCTCCGCTCGGAGTCTACGTTACCTGGAAAGCCATGAATGATTCCGCTGTCTTCGACAAGGACCGTTATATGGCGCTTCTGAGGAGATTGGTCGGAGCGCGGTCGCACAGAAGTGTGGCATCGAAGGAGGTGATTATAAACGATATTACGGAAGAAGAGTCCGTAAGCCGGCTCAGGGTGCTCTCGGACAATGCCTCGGCGTTGGCGGCAAAATATAGCAAGGTAATGTCCTATAAGACCTATTGGCTTAAGGGAATATCTCCGGATGCAGTAAGGGAACTTTCGGAAGAACTCGAATCTACGATAGAGTATCTTAACGACAGTCGCGACCCGCAGATAGTAGGTTTGCTGGGAGACTTCCCTGTCTTGCGTCAGGTCTGGGTCTATCAACCTTCCCGTCGCAATTGGCTCGGATGGACGATGATGATCCTCTTCCCCTTCGGACTTCCGGTTTACTTCGCCGGCCTTCAGGCCAGACGGGACCTGCTTACGGATTGCCGTCTGATCCGCGAGCGTTGCGCCCTGATCATCGAGCGACTCGGAGGAGAAACTAATTGATAAAGAATAAACAGCCCTAAAATAATCAGAAATCGTGTATTACGTCAAAAAACGTCTCGAAATATCGGCTGCCCATCAGCTTTGTCTCTCCTACGAGAGCAAATGCACGAAGTTGCACGGTCATAACTGGATAATAACGGTGGAGTGTAAAGCGGAGAAACTAAATGCTGACGGAATGGTTACAGATTTTACTCACGTAAAACACCAGGTACAGGAGTTGCTGGATCATGCCGTCCTCAATGATGTCCTCCCTTTCAATCCGACGGCAGAAAATATCGCCCGTTGGGTGGTAGATACAGTCGACAACGCCTGGCGATGTGAAGTGCAGGAAAGCGAAGGGAACATAGCCATTTACGAGAGGGAGGATTGAGGTTTAATTATTTAATTTACTGAACTCCGATGTGACTTCACTTTATTAATATTCTATCTTTGCTCCATGACCTATCCAATCAACGAGATCTTCTATTCCCTTCAGGGAGAAGGCAGCAATGCCGGACGCCCGGCGATATTCGTGCGCTTTTCCGGCTGCAATCTGAAGTGCCCTTTTTGCGACACGGATCATTCCTCGGCGCGCGTTATGACGGCAGCAGAAATCGCTGAGGAGGTAGGGCGCTATCGCGCTCCGCTTACTGTTCTGACCGGAGGCGAACCATCTCTATTCGTCAACGATGAATTATTGAAGGCCCTGCATGGCATTGGAAAGTATATAGCCATCGAGACCAATGGCACAAACCCTCTGCCGGAAGGAATCGACTGGGTGACATTTTCTCCCAAGATGGGGATGACTGAAGGGGGAGATGAGCTTCGTTTGCAACGCGCTGATGAGATAAAGGTTGTCAATGTGGGACAGGATTTGGGGCAGTATTTCGAGTTATCGCAATGTGATGAGGAGACGAGAATGTTTCTGCAGCCGTGCTACGTCGAGGACCTCGGGGAACGCGAACGAATTCTTCGTGACACTATCTCTAAAGTAAAGGCAGATCCCCGCTGGACTCTTTCCGCCCAACTCCATCGGCTTATCAATATTCCCTGAGAATCAGGAAAAAATAAACTTCCGGAACGTTAATTGTTAAAATTATCCGGAATTCTATTGCAAAGTCACGAAAAATTTTTAACTTTGCGGTCAGTCAAAGTGCCTTCGGCACCGCGCACCGGCCTTATCAATAGCCAAACATATAGTCGTTAATGTCACTAAACTTTACATCACACCCCATGAATAGACTTAAATCAGGCGCGATCCTCTCAGCGCTACTTTTCAGCTCTTTTACAGCTGCCATGGCCGTTGACTATAAATATGTCAATCCGTCATCAACCGTCCCGGCTCAAAATCAGGAAATCGCATCTTCGGTAGGCGTCAGCGAAATCGTATTGACTATTCCCGGAGGTGAGCTGGGTATAGAAACAATCATGCGCAACAGACTTATCGGCATCACACGCGACGGTCAGCCTTACGCCAACGTAAGTTCAGCTGATGTCTCTAAGGTAAAATTCGCCGGCGGCAGTCCCAATGAGATAGCTATTTGTCCGGGACTTATCAATCTGCCCGGCGAATATTCAGTCTCAATTCCCGCTCATCTCGTGGAGATGGCGATCGATGCCAGCGTCGTTGATCCTACAGTAGAAGAAGGAGAAATCCCTCCTACTCCTGTTAACGCGGCTTATACACTGAATTTCACGATCGTAGATTTCCCGGCCTACGATGTAACTCCCAAGCCGGGCCTTTATCAGCCATCCGGCCTTGAGACTTTCACTGTTTCATTCCCCGAAGGATCAGTGACAAGTGCGGGGTCTTCTTCTTCCGAGGTTGCGCTTTATGTCTATGACTTATATGACAAGACATTATCCCGTCAGACAGCGTATACTCTGATCCCGCAGGGAAACAAAATGATAATGAAGGCTAAGAATCCCTCGGCAATTACAGCTCTTACCTACAGCATCAGTCGCCAATGGTATTATCTTGAAATTCCCAAGAATGCCATAAGCGTAAATCTCGACGGAAAGACCATGAGCAATCCGCCCCTATCGTTCTCGAAATATGACGTCCGAACCGTCGGGGAAGACGGATTCACAATCTCGCCTGCACCTGCTGTAAATCTTCTGCCGTCGGATGTGCAGGAATTCACGTTGTCTTATCCGGGACGCTATAGCCTTGATTCCGGCGCCGGTAAAGTCGGAGGCATAGGCGCATTCCTGGTGCAGACCGGAAACACTGAGGCCGATGCAATGAAGTACAGCGGCTTTAAATTCGGATATCTTGAGATTATCTCAATAGATGAGGAGAATCACATAATGAAGCTGAAGATGAAGGAACCCGAGGATGCTCTGGCATACGATAACAATCCTTCAAAGATGGAGACCGCTTATTACTGCGTTTCTTTAGCTCCGCGTGTGCTGAAGGGTAAGGAAGTACTAAACTTCCCCGGTTACCAGGTAAAAGGTATCGACGCATGTCCGTTGACAGGACTCAGGGTGATCGTAAATGGCCAGGCCGTAGATAATCTCACTCTTCTGAAAGGTCAGTCATTTACGGGAGTAGAATTATTCTATCCCTTTAATATGAAGGTTAAGGACCGCAGCAAATCCATCACAATATCGCTCGACGGGGCTGTGCAGGCTACTATCCCCGTAAGCCAGCTTAATATTCCTTCGAACGGTGACAAATATATGATGGTCAATTTCTTCAAGACTCTCCGGACTCCGGGCGACTATATCCTTAATATCCCGGCCGGTATGTTTGAACAGACAGATTTCGGCTCATATCTCAATCTTGAAGAGAATATTAAGATTACAATTCCGGGCTCTACTACCGAAGTGGAGGAGATAGAGGCTGCGGAATGTTCTGAACCTGTCTATTTCACTCTCGATGGTCGCAAAGTTTCTGCAGATCACCTGCAACCCGGCATATATGTCCGCCTGCAGGGCGGCAAAGCCGAAAAGGTCAAGATCTAAGGTAGGGGCGCAATACATTGCGCCCGCATAGAATAATCGAAAAAGAAAGGGACGCGATTCTTCGCGTCCCTTTCTTTTGTCTATTTCTACTGAAGGATGGTTCTGTGGACGCGATTTATCGCGTCATTCATATTCCGTTGGGTCAGGGATCCCGGCTTCGGCAAGGGCCTCACGGCGCTCAACGCAAGTACCGCATCGGCCGCAGTGTTTCTCCCGCCCTTTATAGCAGCTGTAAGTCAGGCTGTAATCAAGGCCGAGGGCTTTTCCATGGCGTGCGATATCGGATTTTGTGATATTGGTATAAGGGGCAAATATAGCTACGTGGTCGTAAGTCCCTTCTTCCATGGCTCTGCTCATAGCGTCGATGAAGCCGCCTCGGCAGTCGGGATAGATAGCATGATCTCCGCCATGATTCGCCAGCATCACGTATTTCAATCCCCGGCTCTCAGCCAATCCGCAAGCTACGCTCAACATTATCCCGTTACGGAACGGCACTACGGTGCTCTTCATGTTTTCATCCGCATAGTGTCCTTCAGGAATCGCGTCCGCGCCCGAGAGTAGGGAACTTTCGAAATATTCTCCCATAAAGCTCAACGGAATTACCAGATGCTCAATCCCGAGAAGCTCGCAATTCTTCCGCGCACATTCTATTTCCCGGGCATTATGATTCGACCCGTAATCGAACGTTACGGCCAATGCTATGCGCTCCTTGAACTCATGAAGCATCGTGACTGAGTCCATGCCTCCTGAAATTACGGCAACCGAATCGCGTGATTCCGGGTGATCGGAAGCAATATCTTTTTCTACCATAAGATATATTGATCAATATGAGGGTTTCAGAGGGTACGCAGCTGATAGGCTTTAACATTTTCGGATAAGGCCGCTGTCCTGCGTTCTTCTTCGAGTTTTTTATGTTCTTCGTCGCCACGATTCGCAAAGGGAAAGATGCTAATCCCTCCCCGAGGCATAAAGAGACCGCGGACTTCGATGTATTTCGGATTCATCAATGCCCAAAGATCCTTCATAATGATATTGACGCAATCCTCATGAAAGTCACCGTGATTGCGGAAAGAGAAGAGATAGAGTTTCAAGCTCTTGCTCTCCACCATCTTCTCTCGAGGAATATACGAAATATAGATATGGCCAAAATCGGGTTGCCCGGTCTTGGGGCAAAGTGTTGTGAACTCCGGACAATCGAAGGTCACTACGTATTCATTATCCGGGTGCTTGTTGTCAAAGGTTTCAAGAAGTCCCGGATCGTAATCCTGGGGATACGCTACTCCCTGATTGCCGAGGAGGGAAAGTCCGGAAAGTTCTTCGTCGTTTCGCATCGCAGTAGTTATATGAATTTAATATTTCTTATTAATCGAGGTCTGAATATCTCGCCCGGTAACCGGGACAATATTTATTGTAAAATTAGCAAGAAAAGATGATGAAATCAAAATTTATCATTTAAAAAATGAAAAATTTTGACTAATTTCGTGCGTAAATTTTAATACTCACAGATTTATGACGAAAAGAGAAGCAACTATCAATCAATATAAGGAGGAATACCTTCAAGGGAAAACCGAGGAAAAACGGCTGGAGTTTATGTCCAAGCCTGTCGATAAGCAGTATGCCGCCATTATGTCGTGGAAATATCGTAAGGATGAGAAAAAGGGTGGTCGCCGTCGCGGAAAGCAATCCGACATAAAGGGTCTGACCTCTTCGGAAGTTATCAAGCACATTCAGAGCCTTCCCGATCTTATCAATATGATAGAGCGTCTTCCGGATGCTGATTTCGATGTCATGTATGCCGGGTTGGATGCGGCGCGCGAAGCTCTTCAGAATTATCATCGTAACCGGCAGGCCCGCGAAATTGCGGCTCTCGAACAGGAGCGTGATGCTATCCAACGTCGGATCGATGCGTTGCGTTCGGAATTTTGACCGGGGGCTCTCTATTGCCGCGATTAATCGCGGCCACAGAACCATCCTTTAGGTCTAATCAAAAATCCCGTTATGATCAATTCATAACGGGATTTTTTATGGTCTTTAGCTTCGTTAGCTATTTTAGCTTCGTTAGGCTTCTTTGGGTTTCTTTGTGGGAGCCTTGCGGGTACGCTTGGGTTTGGCGGCAACTTCGGCTGAAGGATCGGTCACGCCGACCAGTGCACCATCGATCATGATGCGTCCGCAGTATTCGCAGACGATCACTTTCTTGTGCATCTTGATCTCCAGCTGACGCTGCGGGGGGATGCGGTTGAAGCAGCCGCCGCAGGCTGAACGCTGAACGGTCACGATTCCCAAACCATTGCGGGCGTTACCGCGGATACGCTTGAAGGCAGCCAGCGTGTAGGGATCGATTTCATTCTCGATGGTCTTGGCGCGGGCGCGGAGATCCTCTTCCTGGGCGCGGGTCTCGCTGACGATTTCCTGCAACTCGGCTTTCTTCTCTTCGAGGATATGCTCCTGATCGGAGAGGTCCTGCTGCGCTTTCTCTATATCCCGTTCTTTCTGTTCGATTTTCGCGTTGGCTTCGCGGATATTCTTCTCGGCGAGTTCGATTTCGAGGCTTTCAAACTCCTTCTCCTTTTCAAGGAAAGCGTATTCGCGGTTATTGCGGACATTATTAATCTGCTCCTCATAGCGCGCGATCTTCTGCCGGCGATCCTCGATCTCCTGATGCTTGGCGTCGCAGAAGTTATGTGCTTCGGCGATCTCGTCGGTAAACTTCTGGATACGGGTCTGATATCTGATGATTTCATCCTCAAGGTCCTTGACCTCGTTGGGGAGTTCGCCGCGCAGGAATTTGATGCGGTCGATTTCCGATAGGATTGTCTGCAGCTTATAGAGCGATTTGAGGCGCTCTTCTACGCTGCGTTCTTTTTCGGACTTCTTTTCTGCCATTGTATTATTGTGTATTTCTGTAATTTTAAATATAAGCAATCGGATTGGATTCCGATTCTGCGAAGTAAATTACGGCTTCCGGATAGGACTCGCGGATGATGCGCGAGAACAGGCGTTTGGTGCATAATTCACTTTCATAGTGGCCTATGTCCGCGAGCAAGATTGCGTAGCCGTAAGACGTAAAGTCATGATACTTCAAATCTCCCGTCAGCAACGCGTCAGCGCCTGCTTCCATGGCTTCGCGTATCATCGAGGCTCCCGATCCTCCGCAGAGGGCAACCTTGCGGATCACAATCTGAGGGGATTGGGCCGAATAGCGGAGATGCTCGACCTTGAGGGTCTCGCTGACCTTGCGGAGAAACTCGAGTTTGGGAGTAGGCCGGATCTCACCGATTATACCTAATCCCGTGCCGGCGCACTGAGCATTGGGTATCAGCGGATGGATATCCTTGATATTCAAAGCGTGAGCGATCTCATAGCTCACTCCTCGACGGGCGGAATCGAGATTGGTATGGGCCGAGTAGATTGCAATGTTATTGAGCAGCGCCTCTATTACTATTCTTTGGGTGGGATTTTGTCCAGTGATCTGCTTTAGACCGGAGAATAGCAGGGGATGATGGCTGACGATAAGATTGCATTTGCGACGTCGCGCTTCGGCCAGGATCTCTTCCGTGACATCCAGGCAGAGCAGGATGCCGCTGACGGGCATGTCCGGATTTCCTACCTGAAGACCCGAGTTATCGTATGATTCCTGGAGGCTTTTAGGGGCGAAATCCTCGATCGCTTTGGCTATATCTTTGACTTTGATCATTCTTATTCTTTAGGTGCGGGAGCCAGGGCAAGCTGGAGTTCGTCGAGCTGAGCCTGGTCGATGGGAGAGGGGGATTCGTTCATCACGTCGCGGCCCGAGTTGTTCTTCGGGAAGGCGATGACATCGCGGATCGTGTCCTGTCCGGCAAGGATGGATACGAAGCGGTCGAATCCGAGTGCGAGACCACCGTGAGGGGGAGCCCCGTACTTGAAGGCATCCATCAGGAAGCCAAACTGTTCGTGGGCGCGTTCGGGAGTAAAGCCGAGAAGTTCAAACATCTGATCCTGAAGTTCGGCATCGTGGATACGAATCGAACCTCCTCCGAGCTCCGTGCCGTTGACGATGATATCGTAGGCTGTAGCGCGGACATTGCCCGTGTCGGTTTTAAGCAACGGGATATCTTCGGGATTGGGGGAAGTGAAGGGGTGGTGCATAGCGTAATAGCGCTGTGTCTCCTCGTCCCATTCGAAGAGGGGGAAGTCAACTACCCAGAGGGGGGCGAATACATTCTTGTCGCGCAGACCGAGACGATTGCCCATTTCAAGGCGCAGTTCGCAGAGTTGCTTACGGGTCTTCATTGTTTCGCCGGTAAGGATGAGCAGAAGGTCGCCGGGTTTCGCATCCGCGCGGGCGCCCCATTCCTTAAGATTCTCTTCGGTATAGAATTTGCCGACAGAACTCTTGATAGAACCATCCTCTTCAAATTTCACCCATATCATGCCTTTGGCTCCGACTTGCGGACGCTTTACGAAATCTGTGAGCTGATCGAGTTGCTTGCGGGTATAGGATGCGCAACCGGGAGCGCAGATGCCGACAACGATCTGAGCGTCGTCAGCTACGCTGAAGCCTTTGCCCTGCGCGAGATCAGTGAGGTCCACGAACTGCATTCCGAAGCGGATATCGGGT
>CAYTOR010000072.1:0-10255 GCA_964439505.1 uncultured Sangeribacter sp. | reverse complement strand
CCGTCAGCGCCGGCCTCGATGAGATAAGCGGCCGCTTCGGCCGTAGCAATATTGCCGACGACAACGTCCAGTTCAGGATATTTAGCCTTTACGGCCTTGAGGGTGTTGACGACGTTGGCTGAATGGCCATGGGCTGTATCGATGACAACTGCGTCTGCCCCGGCTTCTACGAGCGCATCCACGCGCTGGATTGTATCGCTGGTCACTCCGACTCCGGCTGCTACGCGAAGGCGTCCCTTGGAATCCTTGCAGGCATTAGGATAATCCTGAATCTTGGTGATATCGCGATAGGTGATGAGTCCGATGAGCTTATTGTCAGCGTCGACGACAGGAAGTTTCTCGATCTTATGGCGAAGAAGAATCTCAGAGGCTTCGGAGAGGTTGGGGTTATCCGTAGTCACGAGATTATCCTTGGTCATGACCTCCGAGATGGGGAGGGTCATGTCGGTCTGGAAACGCAGGTCGCGGTTAGTGACGATTCCGACGAGTTTATTGTCGTCGTCGACTACCGGGATGCCGCCGATATGGTTTTCCTTCATCAGATCGAGGGCATCGCCGACGGTCTGGGTGCGGGTGATAGTTACGGGATCATATATCATTCCGCTTTCAGCTCTTTTGACCTTGCGGACTTCGGCAGCCTGAGCTGCGATCGACATATTTTTATGGATTACTCCGATACCCCCTTCGCGAGCAATAGCTATTGCAAGATCAGACTCAGTCACGGTATCCATGGCTGCGGATACGAAGGGAATGTTGAGATTGATATTGCGGGAAAAGCGGGAGCCGAGCTTCACCATATTGGGAGTGACTTCCGAGTATGCCGGAACGAGCAGGACATCATCGAATGTCAAGCCTTCCTGAGATATTCTTTCTTGTGCGAATGACATCTTTCTTTAGTTTTTTAAGTATCTCTTAGGGTAAATTTTAAGTAACTAAAAGAGCTACTTAGTTCTAAAAATTACGGAGTTTTTCCGAAATGGTGATTGTCTGGGTGCGGTCGGGTCCGACGGAGATTATTCCGACAGGGATTTCCGTCAACTCTTCGATTTTGCGGACGTAAGCCTTGGCAGCTTCAGGGAGTTCATCGAAGGATTTGGCGTTGGTGATATCCTCCTTCCAGCCTTCCATCTCAATCAGAACCGGCTTGCAGCGGGCGAGTTTGGAGATAGTCGACGGGGGAGCGGAGATGATCTCGCCGTCGAGTTCGTAGCCTGTGCAGATCATTACCTTATCCAATCCGGAGAGGACGTCGAAGAGCATGAGGGCCCAGTAATTGATGCCGGCGAGCTGACCGGTATAGCGGGCTACGACGGCGTCAAACCAACCCACTCTGCGCGGCCGGCCGGTTACGGTTCCGTATTCATGACCCCGTTCGCGGATTTCATGTGCGCGTTCGTCGAAGAGCTCAGTCGGGAAGGGACCTTCGCCGACGCGTGTGCAATAAGATTTGGCAACTCCCAGGACGTTGTCGATCCATTTGGGAGCGACTCCGGCTCCGACGCATACTCCGGCTGAGGAGGGGCTGGAAGAAGTGACGAAAGGATAGGTACCGTGATCGCAGCAAAGCATCATTCCCTGCGCGCCTTCAAAGAGAATCTTCTTCTCAGGCATGCGGATATATGAATTGATAAGGGCGGAAGTGTCAGTGATCATCGGGCCTATGATTTTGGCAAGTTCCATATACCTGTCATAGACTTGTTGGAAATCATACTCCTTGAGGCCGAGCATCTTGAGTTCCATATTCTTTACGTCAAGAGCTGCGCGCAGACGCTCAGCGAAATACTCAGGTTCGAGCAGATCGCCTATGCGAAGTCCGGTGCGGGCATATTTGTCGCTGTAAGTAGGACCGATACCTTTCTTGGTAGTGCCGATAAGGGAAGATCCTTTCTTGGCTTCGTAAGCGCCGTCGAGATCAGCGTGCCAAGGCATTACCATTGCAGCTCGGTCAGAAATATAGAGTTGGTAATCCGTGATGCCGCGATCGTGGAGTTTCGCGAGTTCAGCTACTACGGATTCCGGATTGACTACCATTCCGTTGGCCATGACATTGACCGTCCGGGGATTGAATACTCCCGAGGGAATACTCTGCAGAGAATATTTGTTGCCGTCGAAAGCCACTGTGTGGCCGGCGTTGTTGCCTCCCTGATAGCGGACAACCATGTCGGCGCGGCATGCGAAGTAGTCGGTGATTTTTCCTTTTCCTTCATCACCCCACTGGGAGCCGATTACAACTAAACGTTCAGACATTAACTTCGTTGTTATATTGTTAGAAACTTTACTTTTTAAGGATCTATGAGGAATTACTTTGACTAAAAGCACTTCCTCATTATAGAGTTAATTATTCCAGACCGTTGCGCTTATAGATATGATCTACATTCTTCATGTAGTAATCCAGAGTAAAGCAATTCTCGAGTTCTTCGTCGCTGAGCATTGAGCTTACGGTCGGATCCTGGCGGAGAAGGTCCTGATAAGCGGCTCCTTCAGCCATTGCGCGCATTGCGATAGGCTGGACAGTATCGTAAGCCTTCTCGCGAACGAATCCTTTATCGATAAGAGCGTTCATTACGCGCTGAGCGAAGATGACGCCGTTGGTCATATAGATATTCTGCTTCATGCGGTCTTCGAAGACAACGAGATTTTCGAGGATGCCCTTCATGCGGTTGAGCATGTAGTCAAGCAGAATTGTAGCGTCCGGCATGATGATGCGCTCAGTTGCGGAGTGGGAGATATCGCGTTCGTGCCAGAGGGCGACGTTTTCGTAAGCGGTCGCCATATATCCGCGGAGTACCCGGGCGCAGCCGCAGATGTTTTCACTCGATACGGGGTTGCGCTTGTGAGGCATTGCGCTTGAACCTTTCTGCCCCTTGCCGAAAGATTCTTCAACTTCATGAACTTCAGTGCGCTGAAGATTGCGGACTTCGAGGGCCATCTGTTCGAGAGAAGCACCGATGAGTGCGATAGTAGCCATATAATAGGCGTGACGGTCGCGCTGGATGACCTGGGTCGAAACCGGAGAACTTTCGATACCGAGATGTTCGCAGACATAATCCTGCACGAAAGGAGGGATATTGGCGAAATTACCGACAGCACCGGAAATCTTACCTACTTCAACTCCGCGGGCTGCTTCGTCGAAGCGCTTGATATTGCGGCGCATCTCTGCAAGCCAGAGCACCCACTTCAGGCCGAAGGAAGTGATATCGGCATGAATGCCGTGAGTGCGTCCGATGCAAGGAAGATATTTGAAGCGCAGAGCCTGCTTCTTGAGCATCTCCTCGAAATTCTTCAAGTCATCGCGAAGGATATCGTTAGCCTGCTTGAAGAGATAGCCGTTAGCGGTGTCGACTACGTCGGTAGAGGTCAGACCATAGTGGACCCATTTACGTTCGTCGCCGAGGGATTCGGAGACAGTGCGGGTGAAGGCTACGATGTCATGTCGGGTCGACAGTTCGATTTCCTTGATGCGGTCGATATTGAAAGTAGCTTTTTCGCGGAGTTTTACGATATCCTCTGCGGGAACGACTCCAAGCTCTCTCCAGGCTTCAGCCGAAAGGAGTTCGACTTCGAGATAGGCGCGGAATTTATTTTCTTCGGTCCAGACGTCGCGCATCACGTCTCTTCCATATCTTTCAATCATTTTACTATTGGTTTATTCGGATGTCAAGTCTCACTTAAAAAATATTGATCTGTAAGATTGTAAGATAATGCTAATTTTTAGAGAGATACTTGCTTTTATTCGGATAATAGTTAAAAATTACCATTGCATCTTGCGGGTATAGCAATCGAGGGTATTCTCCATCAGGCAGGCTATAGTCATAGGTCCTACTCCACCCGGCACCGGGGTGATGACTCCTGCTTTAGGTTCGACTTCCTCGAAATCTACGTCACCGCAGATTTTACCGGTCTCCGGATCCCGGGAAATGCCAACATCGATGACTGCCGCCCCCTCCTTAACCATATCACCCTTGATGAGCTTCGGTTGACCGATTGCCACTACCAAGATATCCGCCTGACGGGTAATAGATCCGAGGTCCACGGTATGGGAATGAGCAATGGTCACGGTCGCGTTCCGGTCAAGAAGGAGTTTGGCTACGGGGAATCCGACGATATTGCTTCTGCCGATGACTACGGCGTGTTTTCCGGCTATCTCCACTCCGGCCTTATCCAAGAGTTTGATGATACCTTTGGGGGTGCAGGCGCGGATTCCCGGGATACGATGCCACAGGGCGTCTACGTTCTTGGCGTGAAATCCGTCGACATCCTTATTGGGGTCGATAGCCTCGATAATACGATGTTTACGGATATGTTTCGGCAACGGGAGCTGAACCAAGATTCCGTCTACCCCCTCGTCATTGTTGAGCTCCTTGATCTTGTCAATGAGTTCATGCTCCGTAATCTCCGCGGGCAGATGCAATTCCGTATGGGTGAATCCTACTGCTTCGGCCGCTTTGCCCTTTGAGCGCACATAGCCGGCTGAAGCCGGGTCATCTCCTACGAGAATGACGCAGAGATTAGGCTCGCGTCCATACTCGATCTTATAACTCGCCACTTTGCGGGCGATATTCTCCTTTACCTCTTTGGCTAATTCTTTGCCACTGATAATCATTCCTGTAGCTTTTTTCACGTATCAGATTTCCGAAAAGCGGAAATCTGATACGTGCTTAATACTATTCTCCCTCTATTCAGGGATTGCTCGTTATAATTTATCTCTCGCAAGGTATTACATTACGGGAAATATTTCCGGCGATTTCAAAGAGCCTGATGGCCTATGTCGTTGCGATGGAAAAGGGTAGGACATTCTATAGCCTCTACATTCTTCATCGCTGCTTCACGGGCATCCTGAAGGGTCTTTCCCATTCCGGTGACCATCAGCACGCGACCTCCGGTAGAAAGGATTTTTCCATCCTCATCAAGTCCGGTACCCATGTGATAGACTTTACCTTCTGTAAGGTCCAGACCCTTGATCTCAGCCCCTTTCTTATAGCTTCCGGGATAGCCTTCGGATGCGAGGACAATTCCCAGGCATGATTCGGGATTCCAGCGAGTCTCGCAGTCCCAGCCTTCTACAGCTGACTCAAAGAGCTCATAGATATCTGATTCAAGGCGGGGGAGTACGACTTCAGTTTCCGGATCGCCGAAGCGGGCATTGAATTCAATAACCTTCGGACCCTGCTTGGTCAGGATCAATCCTCCATAGAGTACTCCTACGAAAGGACATCCTTCCTTGACGAGGCCCTTGGCGGCGGGAATCATCACCTTGATCAACGCTTCGTCGCGGATAGCTTCCGTAATGAATGGGACGGGTGAGTAAGCGCCCATGCCGCCGGTGTTCGGACCCTTGTCGCCGTCGAAAGCGCGCTTATGGTCCTGAGCGATGGCGAGAGGGTAGACCCTTTCACCGCTGACTACGCACATGAACGAAAATTCCGGACCTTCCAGGAATTCCTCGATGATGACTTTCCCTTCGCCGAAAGCTGCGTCGAGAAGCATATCGCTCAAGGCCATCTCAGCCTCCTCATAAGAGAGAGCGACGACTACTCCTTTGCCTGCAGCGAGACCGTCATATTTGATGACGGCCGGCAGCGGACGGCTCTTCACGTATTCCAATGCTTCATTGAAATTCGTGAATGTGCGGTAAGAACCCGTCGGAATATGATTCTTCTCCATGATTTTCTTGGCGAACTCCTTGCTGCTTTCTATTCGGGCAGCTTTCTTCGTCGGACCGAAAATCTTGAGACCTTCTTTTTCAAATACGTCGGCTATCCCGGCAGCCAAGGCTGCTTCCGGACCGACTACAGTCAAATCGATTTCATTCTCCTTTGCGAATTTCGCAAGAGCTTCGACATCCTCTACCTTTATATCGACACATTCAGCCTGCCGTGCGATACCTGCGTTACCGGGGGCGCACCAGATCTTTCCGACCTGCGGAGAGCGGCTCAGGGCGTCGACGATCGCGTGTTCGCGACCGCCTCCGCCAATTACCAATACTTTCTTATCTTTGCTCATCGTAGATCAATGTTTGAAATGGCGCATGCCGGTGAAGAGCATCGTTATACCCTTCTCGTTCGCTTTGCGGATTGCATCCTCATCGCGGATAGAACCGCCGGGCTGCACGATTGCAGTTACACCGAAACGGGAAGCGAGTTCGACAGTGTCGTCAAAGGGCAGGAATCCGTCGGACGCGAGTATCAAACCGTCCTTATAGCCGGCGTCGCGAGCCTGGCGAAGGGCGATTTCGGCGGAGCCTACGCGATTCATCTGGCCGGCGCCTACGCCAAGCGTCATGCCGTTCTTGACAACGCAGATAGCGTTCGACTTCACGTGCTTCACAATCTTCCAACCGAAATTCATATCCTTGAGTTCCTTTTCGGAGGGTTTGCGATCAGTTACGCACATAGACTCCTCGATAGGCTTGATCTCAACGTCAGCGTCCTGTACGAGCAGACCGCCGTTAACGCCTACATACTGCTTGGAAGCTGTCTTGGAGTTATCCATCTTTACTTCGAGCAGACGGAGATTCTTTTTGGACGCGAGGACTTCGAGTGCTTCCGCAGTAAATTCGGGAGCCATTACGATTTCCAGGAAGATGGGCTTCATCAGGGACGCTACCTCAGCCGTAAGGGGACGGTTCATGGCGACGATACCGCCATAGATGCTTACCTTATCGGCCTCGTAAGCGTGGAGCCAAGCCTCTTTAAGGTCATGTCCTACGGCTGCTCCGCAGGGATTCATGTGCTTAAGTCCTACGCAGAAAGGTTCCTCAAACTCCCTTACGATATTCAGCGCCGCGTTGGCGTCCTGGATATTGTTGTAAGACAGTTCCTTTCCGCCAAGCTGACGAGCGAAGGCTACTGAATAAGGCACTTCCTTGTCGGCACGGTAGAAGGCCGCCTGCTGATGAGGATTCTCTCCGTAACGGAGAGACTGAACGATATCGAAGTTCAGGAAGAGCTTCTCGTCGAGTCCGGCCTGACGACGCATATAGGTCGCTATATGGGAGTCATATTCCGCCGTATGGGTATAAGCCTTTGCGGAGAGTTGCAGACGGGTCTCGGGAGTAGTGTTGCCGAGTTCATGAATTTCTTCGAGCACCTTTTCATAGTCGTCCGGATCGCAGACAACGGTCACGTCGCGGAAATTCTTCGCTGCGGAGCGGAGCATGGAGGGTCCTCCTATATCGATATTCTCGACAGCATCCTCCATAGTCACTCCTTCTTTGGCGATAGTGGCCTCGAAAGGATAGAGGTTTACGCAGACCATATCAATGGTCTCTATGCCGTTTTCCTTGAGTTGAGCCATGTGGTCAGGCAGGTCGCGACGACCTAAAAGTCCTCCGTGAACCTTGGGGTGGAGGGTCTTTACGCGACCGTCGCAGATCTCCGGAAAACCGGTCACGTCGCTGATGTTGATGATCGGCAGTCCGGCGTCGCGAAGAGTCTTCATAGTTCCTCCCGTGGCGATGATCTCCCAACCGAGATTATTGAGGGCAGTGGCAAATTCTACAATGCCACGCTTATCTGATACGCTTATTAATGCTTTCATTGAAGTTACTTAATAATTCGGAATTCGGCGTGGACGCGAAGGATCGCGTCCCTGCCCGGTTATTATATGAAGTATTTCAATTTCAAGAGTTACTTCTTGCAGATGTTTCAGGCTTCGATGGTGACACCTTTGCCTTCGACGATTTCACCGATGATTTTGGGATCCTCTCCTTGTGCGCGGAGCACTTCGAGAGTCTTTTCGACGTCGGCCGGTGCTACGGCGATGACCATGCCGATACCCATGTTGAAGATATTGAACATCTCGCGGTGGGGCACATGTCCATACTTCTCAAGCAGTCCGAAGACCGGAAGAATTTCCCATGAGCCTTCCTTGACTACTACGCCCTGACCATCCTTGAGGATGCGGGGGATATTTTCATCGAAACCGCCGCCGGTAATGTGAGCCAGGCCGTGGACGTCGACTTCCTTGAGGAGCGCCAATACAGGCTTGACGTAGATACGGGTAGGAGTCAGCAGCATCTCGCCTAAGGTTAGGCGCCCTGTCTCCGGAAGTGTATCATTATAGGAGAAGGAATTGTCGGTGATGATCTTACGCACGAGGCTGAAGCCATTGGAATGTACTCCCGAAGAGGGGAGTCCGATTAGGACGTCGCCTACGCTGACTTTCGAGCAGTCGATCAGTTTGGATTTCTCGACAGCGCCTACCGTGAAGCCTGCGATATCGTATTCGTCTTCGTCATACATTCCGGGCATCTCAGCGGTTTCGCCGCCGACCAATGCGCAACCTGCCTGACGGCAACCTTCCGCAACGCCGGCTACGATAGCCTCCACTACCTCCGGATGATTCTTACCTACAGCGACATAATCCAGGAAGATAAGGGGCTGAGCTCCCTGAGCGAGGACATCGTTGACGCACATCGCTACGGCATCGATACCGATTGTGTCATGGCGACCGGAGGCGAAGGCGATTTTCAGTTTGGTGCCGACGCCGTCAGTGCCGCTGACCAGGATAGGATGCTCATATCCGAGCGAGCCGAGGTCAAACATTCCGCCGAAAGAGCCGATGTTGCCCATTACGCCCGGACGATCGGTAGATTTCACGTGCTTCTTGATGCGGCTTACGACCTCGTAGCCCGCTTCAAGATTGACACCTGATTCTTCGTATGATTTAGCCATGATTCCTATTATTTAAGATTCTTGAGGCGGCCGTCGATTTCCTCGTATGCTTCGATAACATCGCCTAAGTCGCGGCGGAAACGGTCCTTGTCAAGTTTTTTATTGGTTTCGGCATCCCAGAGGCGGCAAGTGTCGGGAGAGATTTCGTCAGCCAGCACGATCTTGCCGTCGGCAGTCTTGCCGAATTCGATCTTGAAGTCGATCAGGCGGATGCCGATTTCTGCAAACATTTCCTGAAGCACCTTATTGATGCGGGCGGTCATGTCGTAGATGTCCTGAAGTTCCTCGTAAGTGACTGCTCCGAGGGCTACTGCGTGATGATCGTTGATCAGCGGATCACCGAGTTCGTCGGCCTTGTAGCAGATTTCGAAGATAGTATGGGGAGCCGGAGTGCCCTCTTCGATGCCGAGACGTTTGGCCATTGAGCCTGCGATTACATTGCGGACGATAACTTCGAGAGGCACGATGTCGACCTTGAGGCAGAGCTGGTCGCGGTCATTGAGGGTCTCGATATGGTGAGTCGGGATGCCGGCTGCTTTGAGACGGTTGAAGATGATAGTGGAGATCTCGTTGTTGAGGCGACCCTTGTTGTCGATGTCGGCCTTCTTTTCTCCGTTAAATGCTGTAGCAGCGTCTTTGTAGTGGATGATTACTTTATCGGGTTCATCAGTTGCGAATACCTGTTTTGCTTTCCCTTCGTAAAGCATTTCTCCTTGTTTCATCTTGTCTTAATATTATTATGTGTTGTTATATTGTTTCCTTTATTTCTAACTGTATCATGCCCGGAGATTCCGGATGGAATCTGACGTCGGGCTTGCTGTCTTCTACCGCCTTTACTTGCTGAAATACTTGACGGCGTTGGCGAAGAGATTCTGCCGCTTATTGCCGTGGATATTCTTCATCAGGCCTTCCGCATAGCGCTCCGAGTGACCCATCTTGCCGATGATCAATCCGTCGGGGGAGATGATTCCTTCGATAGCAAAGGTCGAGCCATTGGGGTTATAGGGAGAAGTCATCGTTGCGTGACCCTCCGGGTCGGCATATTGGAACGCTATCTGGCCGCCCGCCATGAGTTTCTCCGCGAGTTCCTTGGAGCATGTGAATTTACCTTCACCATGGGAAGCGGCGATAGAGTGGAGTTCGCCGATTTCAAAACCGTCGAGCCAGGGAGAATTCAGCGAAGCGATGCGGGTCGTCACTATCTGCGAGATGTGGCGGTTGATGTCGTTGTGGAAGAGAGTGGGGGAATCAGCCGACAGTTCACCGATTTTACCATACGGCAACAGACCGCTCTTGACGAGAGCCTGGAAACCGTTGCAGATACCGATAATCAGACCTTTGCGCTCCAACAGACGCTCCACGGCTCCCTTGATTTTCTCATTCATCAACACCGAAGCGATGAATTTGCCGCTTCCGTCCGGTTCGTCGCCTTGGGAGAATCCTCCTGAAAGAGCTAAGATATGACATTCATCGATTCCTTTGACGATATCCTCTACGGAAGAATCAATGTCTTCAGCCGTAAGGTTGCGGAAGACGCTGAACGATGTCTCTGCGCCGGCAGCCTCAAAGGCCTTGATCAT
>CAYTOR010000071.1:0-10276 GCA_964439505.1 uncultured Sangeribacter sp. | reverse complement strand
ACTGGCTCCGGGTGTCGATCAGGATGCCCTTAAGGAACATGGTGCTACCTTGGAGGAAGCCCGCGCAGACCTTTTCGCTCTTTACTATCTTCCCGATGCGAAACTTCAGGAAATTGGAGTGCTCTCAAATCCGGAGGCTTACAAGGCTGAGTACTATAAATATATGCTCAATGGCCTGATGACCCAGCTCAACCGTATCGAACCGGGTAAGGATGTTGAGGAAGCCCACATGCGCAATCGTCAGCTGATCGCAAAATGGGTCCTCGAAAAGGGCAAAAAGGATAAAGTCATGGAACTCGTGAAGAAGAACGGCAAGACTTACGTAAAGATCAATGACTATAAGAAGATGCGTACCCTGATCGGTCAGCTTCTGGCCGAAATCCAGCGCATAAAGAGCGAAGGCGACTACAAGGCCGGAAATGAACTCGTGCAGAAATATGCTGTCAAGGTCGATCCCAAACTCCATAAGGAAGTACTTGAGCGTTACGCCGGTCTCGACATTCCTCCCTATCGTGGCTTCCTTAACCCCGTCTATAACCTCGTTAAGAACGATAAGGGAGAGATAATCGACGTGACCCTTGACTTTACGGAAACATACCCGGAGCAGATGCTTCGTCTGAGCCGTGACCACTCTAATCTATGATCAGATGAAGCGTGCAAAGCAACTCTTCATGACTTACCGAAACGGGATTATCGCTGATTCTCTGAGAAAAGCCGGAATGCCTTACAGCATTATTTTCGGGCTCCAGCTTCCTCAGATAAAACAGATAGCCTCCCAACTTGCCGGTTCCCTCAGCGAAGATGAACTCGTCAATCTCAGTGAGGCCCTCCACGCCGACCGCAATGTGAGGGAATCTCGCCTGCTGGCAATGGCACTTTATCCCCCTTCGCGTATGACGATGGGAAAGGCGCGCGAATGGCTGGAGGATCTGCTGACCCGCGAGGAAGCCGACCTCCTCCCCTTCCTGCTGCTACGCCGGACTCCTTATCTTAAGACATTGCTTGAGGACCCGGCTGAACCCTCCGGAGATCTCGGCAAATATGCAAGAGAAGCTCTCGCACGATTCACTTAATAAATATGCGCATATTCCCCTTAATACTCTTAATCACATCTTTGGCTTTCCGCGTGGAAGCCAGAGATGTGTCTTTTTCTTACAATACTGAGGATCTCCCCTATCATGGCTATGGGCATCCCAATCCTTCAAGTTATGATATCTGCATTCGCATCGATGATCCTGATCTACGCGGAGGAATTATAAAATCTTTCACTGTACCTCTTCCGCAACCCGATGGTTGCTCGATTGACGGAGATGTATCGGCGTGGGTCCTGACAAGCCTCGATAAAGAGCCAATATTCGCTGCTAATACCCTTGCTTATGTCAAGGCCGCCTGCGATGGGTCTTCCATCGAAGCTGAATTTCCGGACGGAATCAAGATTCCGGAAGAAGGCGTATACGTCGGATATTCCGTGAAGGTGGAACAGAACACAAATGGCGTTCGCACGTTTCCGATCGCGGTAGTGGACGGCACTACGGAAGGAAGTCTCTACTTCAGGTCGTCAACGCTTACCAACTGGGACAAGACTTATTACCGCATGGAACTTATGAGTCCCATGAAAGTCAATATCTCCGCGGATCTGCCCGATTATTCAGTTGTCCCGTCGCTACCGGAGAAAATGAAAGTCAAGAGCTCATCGGAGTCCTCCGTAATGTTGACTTTCACCAGTAAGAGCATTGAACCTGTCTGCTCCCTGAAATATCATCTGTCGACGCCGGAATATGAGGAGGATCGGGAAATTGAGATATCTTCCCCTGCCGAATCTTCCTTCGGAACTGTCGATACTATCTCTATTCCATTTCCGGCACCGTCCGGTCTTGGAGATTCCTCTCTGAGTATCGAGATAACGGAAGTCAACAGACATCCCAATATCAGTAGCGGATTGGCTAAGGCTGAGATGCAGCTGCGGGTGTTGCCTGAGATCCCGGTTTACCGCCCGCTGGTGGAGGAATATACAGGACTATGGTGCGGTAACTGTCCTTCGGGATGGGTCGCATTGGAAGAAGTCCGCGAAAAATTTGGAGATGCTTTCGTCTTCATGACTTATCATGTCAATGATCTTCTTACCCCCAATCTCATCCAACCAATGGCTCCCCGCTCTGTTCCGGCCTTAAGCGTAGACAGAGAAGCGTTGATCGGAGGTGGAGAGCTCGAGGACACCATTATCGACCATTTGGGGCGCACGTCGGATGTTGACCTTCAGGTTCTCATATCTTGGGAGGATAGTAATCAGCAATCACTTAAAGCACGAGCCATCACTACTTTCATGGAATCCCACTCAGGAGCAGAATATTCAGTCGCAATGTATCTTGTAGCCGACGGATTATCTGATCCCCTATGGGGACAAGCCAACTATTTCTCAGGCCAACAAGGAAAAAGCGGGAAATACTGGGATATCTTCACACGCGGAGGCGGATATGTCTACGGATTGAATTATGATGGAGTAGCTGCAGTCTGCTATAATCCGACAGGTAAATATGGCAACATCCCCAACTTGATTTATGAGTTTGAGTCTTTCACTACTACTGAAGTATTCAGTCTCAAAGACGGTTTCAGCGTTCGGGGCACTGATCTTCTGCGGAATCAGGATAAGATTAGGGTTGTAGCAGTCCTTATTGACGAACTGACCGGCAAAATAGTGAATAGCGCAACTTCAGTCTATACCTCCCAAATGAGCGAACAAGAGGAACCCGACGGAGTTGACCTCATCGAAAACGAACCAAAGACCTTGGAATACGAAGAATTCTATACTCTCGAAGGTCTAAACCATCCCGCACCCCTCAAAGGTCTCCCCTACATACGCCTGCGCCATTACTCGGATTCCACCGTAGAAACTTCCAAGATCATCTATTGAAACCAACTTCCAAGATGATACGCTAAAGATTCTGCTGCAGACAGATATAATCAAATGAGACCTGCTTCGAAGCCTGACACTTCCGAGTGTCGGGCTTCTTCATTTCCCTTCCGTCATTGACCAACCTACACAGTCCCTTCCTCGCTATCTTTGCCAGAGATATAATCAGATTCATGGTTTGAATAGCGAATAAGATCAAAAGGTTAAGACCGAGAATCACTACATTCAGCGCAATCTTAGTCACCGCTTCAATCATCACTTCGACCGGAGAAAGAGCCAGATCAGACATCAGGTCCTTACCGCCATAGACAGGAAAATATCTCATAATCAGGAAAATTTGGAGTTACACAATCATTCTCTTTTGCAGAATCTCATTGATTCGACTGCAAAATTAACCCCACAGACTGCAACAACCTTTCACCCAAATGCAAATAAATGTTAATCCATAGTAAAAGATGGATAAGCGGAAGTCGCTTGCATATCATACAATGTATAAAAAGAAAAAGTAACTGATAGTTCCGACGGGTTGCTATTGAATAAACCGCTCCCATCACGCCACAAGCGAATCCGGACAATCTCAGTTCCAAATCTGAAATCAAAGGTTATACGTTAACATTATTATCCGTTAAATCAATACTTTTTACAAAAATTTTTTCTATCTTTGTCGAAAATACTTAATCAGAACATAATGGGAGATCTTGATATTCGTTGGATTCAACGACTTGAGAATTATTCAAAAGCTCTTAGAAAATTGGAGGAGGCAGTCAATCTCATACCGTCTGTTTCCGATCTTGCAACTATCGATTTATTAAAGGATGGATTGATTCAACGTTTTGAGTTTACCCAGGATTTGTCATGGAAAGTGATGAAAGATTACCTCGAATATCAAGGTGAGACCAACATCAGTGGCTCAAGAGACGCATTCCGTAAATCCCTTGCAGCCGGTTTGATTGATAATCCCCTATGGCTCGATACTATCAAGATACGGAACTTGACATCCCATACTTATGATGAGGAAATAACATCCTCTGTGTATAATTCTATTATACGAACCTACCTTCCCTTATTGATTCAATTTGAATTAAAAATGCTAAAAATAAAAGAACATGAAGATCTATGAGAAGATAGGTATATCGGAATCAGAATACGATACATTGATTCGCATAATTACTTCTATTCCCCAAGTATCTGAAACTTTAATATATGGTTCAAGAGCAAAGGGCAACTATAAACAATTTTCCGACATAGACCTCACCTTAAAAGGCAACGACCTCAATCAGCACGACATTTTCCTTCTCAGTGAAAAATTGGAAGAATCCTCCCTCCCCTACCTATTTGACCTCTCGAATTACCGGTCAATAACCAATCAATCGCTGATTGACCACATCAACCGTTGCGGCATCCAAATTCTTCCAACTACCTAATTAACAAAAAGTTAGGACGACCTTGCGGCCGTCCTAACCCGATTCCACTATAAACTATATCTAACTAAACTTTACTCGCATTCTTCTATCCTCCCGGACTGAAGCCTGCTTCCTTTTTGCTTTTGTATCTATCTAACGCCTTAATCAACTCCTTAGTTGATGCGTTAATATAACTTTAAACTCTTATAAACTTCCTTAACATTTCCCTGGTTCGGTCGGTAACCCTGCGGACTATTTTCTGTCACTACTTGCTTATCATTTCGAAGGAAGGATCATCAACAGTACAAAATAAAGTCGATGCTTCAGACAAAGCGATTGGTCGCGGCATCGTAGTGGTAGCCGGCGTCGGCAAGGGGCTTGACGATGTCGGACTCTTCTATATCCATTCCTCTGCATAGGGCCGCCAATGATGGATATTCATCTCGCAGTTTCATGTTGATTACGCTATAAAGCATGTTGGGATCTTGGGGAAGATACATAATTGTTGGGTTTTACGATGATTTTTATTAATTTTGCACATAAGACGCTCTTTTTGTCTACTCTCCGACTATTGGCAAGTTTCTTAGTAACTTTTGGCAGGTCTTATAATTAAAAGGTGATGCCTAAGGAACTCAAAGAATATCCTTGTAATTACGGAGGAGTTGCTCGGTGTTATTAACTTTTCGTTAATCGGTAAGAGCGTTTTATGAACTGATATATACTATAACAATCTCTCCGTTTCTTTTCTTTATGATTGTTTTGAATTCTGCAATAAGTTATATTTCTAAATTCCTCCGATCTACCCGCCGATGTTCGCGACGATCCTCTCTCCTGTCTCCGCGATCGTCCGGAGTAGCGTTGGCCTTGGCATTGCTTTTCGGAATGGCGGGGGAGGCTGTCGGCTGCACGTCTGCCATTATCGGTCCGGAAGCCTCGGCCTCGGGGCGTCCTCTCCTCTGGAAACACCGCGATACCAATACTACCGACAATAAAGTGGAATATGTAGGTGCCGACGCTGACGGAGGTTATTCCTACGTCGCACTGTTCAATGCGAAAGACCGCCAGTTGAAAGAAGCTTGGACCGGAATGAATGAAGTTGGTTTTGCGGTTATGAATACCGCCTCCTATAATATTAAGGACGATAATGTACCTTCGAAAAATATGGATAAGGAGGGCCTGGTCATGACCATAGCCCTTAAGACCTGCCGCACAGTCGATGACTTCGAGGCCCTATTGCGGACGCTCCCGCGCCCTATGGGGGTGGAGGCCAATTTCGGAGTCATAGATGCTCTGGGCAACGGTGCTTTTTTTGAGACCAACAATCATTCATTCATCAAGTATGACCTTAAGGATGCACCGGGTCATGTATTGATCCGCACCAACTACAGTCATTCCGGACGCCCCAACCAAGGATACGGATATGTAAGGGAAGCAAACGCCGAATTTCTTCTCGCTGACGCCATCCGCGAAGGGAACGTGACCGCGGAATTTCTGACAGAGAATGTTTCAAGAAGTTTTTACCACGATGTTCGAAAGACGGATGCGATCCAATCCGGAGAACGTTGGGCCGTCGATGAAGACTTCATTCCCCGTTATAAGTCAACGGCGACGGTCGTGATAGAAGGAATCACCCCACTCGACAATATCGAAGACGCAACGCCGGCGACCATTATTCCCCAATATATAATGTGGACCGGGTTAGGCTATCCTCCCGTGACTGACATTTATCCGGTATGGTGTCATAAAGACGGAGTGGAGAATGGGCTGAGAGGAACCGGACCGGCAGGAACTTCCCCGATAGGGAATGAATCGAAGAAACGCCGGGGGGAAGTTTTCCCACCACGCAAGGGAGGGAATAAGAAATATATAGATCTTACCGTCCTCAGAAATGAAAACGGGACCGGATATCTTCAGATTCTTCCTCCCCGTAATCATGCTACTTACGAAAAAATCTCTCATAAACGTGATGCCGGAGAGATTCAGTTTTAGACCCCGGCCTATAAGACTAAGCCTCATAAGAAATGACCATCGCCATGCAGACTGAAATCTACCGAATGAGCCGAGCGACTTTGCTTTCTTATCTCTATCGCCGTCACGGTAAGGGTTGGAGCATTGCGATTGCCGTCGGACTGTTAGGCTTATCGGCATGGAGTATTGTTGCCGGGGACCTCCGGTTTGCTATCCTTGCGTTGATCTACATTTTCATATTGGTGCCGATGATTATGGGTTTCCTTTACTTCAATTATGCTCTGCTGCCCGATGTAAGCTTTAATTGTCTGCCCCACTTCCTACGCCTGGATACCCGGGAGTTGAAAATCTGTATCCTGCCAAAAAAAGACAAAGAGGACGAAAAAGAGAAAGAATTCTTTTCGACGAGTTCTCTTCCGGAAGAAAAGAATAACCTTAAGTTGGAGAATAATACTTACAGTAAGTATAAGGAGGGTAAGGATGACTTAAAGGGTAAGGATGACTTAAAGGGTAAGGAGAACTTAGGGGAGAAGGAATACATTAAGGATAGTCTGAAAGAAGAGTGGAATGAGGAGTGGAAAGAAGAGGAGCTTAAAATCAAAAGTATTCCTCTCTCTATGATAGGGGAATATGAAGTGGGGATGAATGAAATCTTCTTCAAAATTTTGAATGGCGATCCGGGGACGGCATCTTCCTCCGGCTTCCTTTATCTCCCTTCGGCAGCCTTCAGCTCTCCGACGGATTTCAAAGAATTTGTAAGGATACTTTATCTCAACAAGAATTCTTCATGCGCATGATCAGACTATCAGGGGTTGCAGTCTCTTTTGGGATGGGGGATTAAGATAAGCGTAATACATTACTTTTTCTAAAATACTAAGCGAAATGTCTTACATATTCAAATTGGAAATGGAGGTAAGGGATTATGAACTTGACACTGAGCAAATAGTCAACAATGCCAATTATCTTCATTACTTCGAACATACCCGCCATAAGTTTTGCCAAGAAGCGGGGATGCGGTTTATCGATCTTCATAATCAAGGGATCGATGCCGTAGCGCGCAAGATAGAAATTGAATATATCTCTTCTCTGAGAAGTGGCGAGCACTTTATCAGTGCGTTAAATCTGAAGCGTGAAGGACCGCGTTTTATCTTTGATCAGGTTATCCTGAAGGAAGATGGTTCAATAGTCACTAAGGGACGTATTACGATAGTCATCCTCAAAAACGGACGTTTGTCGAAAGGAGATGAAGTAGCCGAAATCTTTTCGAAATATTTGGAATAGGCAGTTCCTTATTCTGCGTGGACGCGATTAATCGCGTCCCTACCCGGGTTGGTAATATTCTTTTTTTAGGGGGGAAGGAGGGTTAGGCGGGGCTGTAGCGGTTGCCGGGGTGCTTGAGTACCACTCCGTCAAATTCGAGTTCCGTCATCAGACCCATCAGGGTAGATATGGGGATCCCGGTTGCGACGTGGAGCTCATCAAGCGCAAGCGGATCGGAAGAATGCCTGAGTGCATTATAGACAGCCTTTGATTCTCCTTCTAACTCCGGGAAAAGACATCGCATTTGAGGGGTGACTTTCACGTTGCCGGGTTTCCACCCGGTGACCTCTATCAGATCCGCGGCAGATGTGATGATATTGGCCTTCTGTTTTCGGATGAGATGGTTGCATCCGGCCGACATAGGATCGGTAACTCTTCCGGGAAGAGCAAATACATCACGGTTCTCCATGAAGGCATGATGGGCTGTTGACATCGCTCCTCCCTTAATCTCGCTTTCTATTACGACGGTGGCATCCGTAGACCACGCCACTATCCTGTTTCTCTCTAAGAAATGGCCCCGAAAGGGGCGCGTCCCAAAAGGATATTCGGTCAGGATAGCACCTCCCGTTTTCAGAATTCTTTTTGCTAATTCTCGATGGGAGGCGGGATAGATCGTGTTAAGGCCGTGAGCTACGACAGCGATCGTCTTTCGGCCTTCATCCATAGCAGCAATATGGGCCGTCGCATCCACTCCGTAAGCCAATCCGCTCCATACGCAAAGATCCGGGAAATACTCTCCGAGATCCTTTACAAGAGTCCGGGTGAAATTAGCACCGTATGGAGTCAGTTTGCGGGTCCCTACAATCCCGACGGAGTGTTCCATATTGAGATCGCACTCTCCTAATTGATATAATACAATAGGAGCAGAATGACAATTCACCATCCGGAGCGGATACCCTTCATCCTCTATATATCGGACTTTTATTCTATGGCGATTGATATTCTCCATTTCTCTCCTGGCGGCGAGGAGTGCCTCCTCCCTATATGAGGGATCAAGGAATTCAGCATGATAACCCTTTTGTACGCCCAAGGCCTCAGCGAGCTGGAGATGGTCTAACCGGAAAAATTCTCTCAATTCCAATCCTCTCTCGGCAATACAGCTGACGACATCCAAGGTAATCCCTCTCGTCATCGAGAGGGCTACCTTGTAAGTATCTTCAGAGTCAGAAAAAATTGACATGGGAAAATAACCGGGGGGGAAAAAAATTGAAAGGGTCTAAATTCTTTCGAGAACAGTTTCGATAAGTTTCCTTACGAACGGCTTATAATCCGTGTTGGCTTTGGTCACCCGACGCTCCGCTATGATGCAGCAGACCGTCATCGCTTTATGACCGAGCATTTTGGCCATACCCTGAAGACAGCCGGATTCCATCTCGAAATTAGTGACCCGTTGGCCTTCGAAATTGAAGGATTCAATTTTTTCATTCAGATCAGGATCGGCAAGTCCGAGGCGCACCATTCTTCCTTGGGGAGCATAGAATCCGACGGCAGAGATAGTGCAACCGGGTATCATATCGTCGCGGCCGATGCGCTCGATAAGTTCAGGATCCGCATCGACAGTATATGGTGCGGCCCATGTTCGGTCCCAGCCTGTATGAAGCATCAAGGCTTCTTCGAAGGCCAGGTCGCATACCTTCTCCCGATCGGCATAGTAGTTGATGATACCGTCAGTGCCGGTCCCCTTTTTAGCCATTACGAAATCGCCTATATGGATATCCTCCTGCAATGAGCCGGAAGTACCTACGCGCACGAGTTCCAAAGTCCTATGCTCCGGTTTGACCTTACGGGTTTCGAAATCGATGTTGGCAAGTGCGTCAAGTTCGGTGACCACGATCTCAATATTATCCGAACCGATGCCATGAGAAATACACATCAGATCCTTACCTTTGTACTTACCGGCGATAGCATGAAATTCACGGGATTGAACATCATAGTCAATCTCCTCGAAATATGACGCGACCATATCTACCCGTCCAGGATCTCCGACCATTATGATTTTGTCCCTGAGCTGATCGGGACGCAAATGGATATGAAACGCACTCCCGTCTGCATTGATGATCAGTTCGGAAGCAGGAATGATTCTTTCTTCTTTCTTCATAGTCTATTAGATTTTAGATATATCTTTCTAACAATTTCGGAGACCGCTCGGGTGTTGCTTATCGGGCCAAATATGGAAGTTAATCCGGGTTGCAGCATCTATTCAGGCGTTACCGTACATCTCTTCGTAGTATTTCTCGTAATCGCCGGAGGTAATGTTATCGACCCAAGTCTGATTGTCGAGGTACCACCTGACGGTCTTTTCGATTCCCTCCTCAAATTGCAGGGAGGGTTCCCAGCCAAGTTCAGACTGGAGTTTGCGGCTGTCGATAGCATATCGGAGATCGTGGCCGGCGCGATCCGTCACGTAAGTGATCAGTTCATCGCTATAACCCTCCGGATTGCCGAGCAGTCGGTCGACCGTCCTTATCAGGACTTTAACGATGTCGATATTTTTCCACTCGTTGAAGCCTCCGATATTATAAGTATCAGCGACCTTACCTTTATGGAAAATGAGATCTATAGCGCGGGCGTGATCTTCAACAAAGAGCCAGTCGCGGACGTTCTCCCCTTTTCCATAGACAGGGAGCGGCTTACGGTTACGGATATTATTGATAAACAATGGAATCAGTTTTTC
>CAYTOR010000070.1:0-10502 GCA_964439505.1 uncultured Sangeribacter sp. | reverse complement strand
AAAATTAGCTTTCAAAAACTCCACGTGGAAGTCGGATTATTTCGGATGCTTACGGCCGAAGCCATCTCAAGGTTGAATTTTACTTCACGTAAACCTTCTCAGAGGTATTGCCGGTAACCTTCACATAGATGCCCGGTTCCAGACGCTCAGCGTCAACACGCACCCCATTCAGGTTATAATATACCGGAGCAACCTCCTCATCCACACCAAGGATCTCCTCAACCTCAGTGATTATTTCATCTTGGGTAAGGTTCTTGTTGACGTTTACAGTGTAGACGGGTGACTTCATGCCGTTCTGCTCAATTTGCAGATAGACATTCCGGTTATTGCCGTCCTGTACACTCGGAGCCTTGTGGATGCTGAATTCAGAAAGATCATGTGCATTACCTTCGATATCAGTATTGTCAAACTGCTCTTCGTCAACGTTGTCGATGAGCTGAGAAGCATTCGGGTTCTTAAGGATAGTACCTTCAGAACGCAGTCTTACGGGACTGGGCTGATCGGGAGTCGGTTTGACCTCGGGATCCTGATCCCAGAAGTAGCGGACCAGGGTCTGACCGTTCATCGCGTGCAATGCGGAATTACACTCAAACTGCAGACGGCTGCCGAAGTTGACGTCACCATCCATGTGCGGACCCTGAGGAACGCGTACGCTGTATGTGCGGTTGTCATCATTCTTCTTAACAGGCTGGTCATTGATAACTACGCCTACACCTTCGATTGTCGGGAAGATACGAACCGGGATAGTCACCTTAGAAGGCTCGAACGAGAGGTCAGTCTGCTTGGTAAATTCTATTGTCAGGAAGCCTGTAGATGCGGTATGGCCGTGTACATATACGTATGCGTAGCCGTTAGCATCGTCCGGTTTGACGATATATTTATTTACTGCAGTTTCGCCAGCCTGAGGAAGGACTGCGATCTCATCGTCTTCAAGATCTGTATCTCTTCTCGGTACGAGGTGAGCCTGCTTATTGACATCGTTGTTGAAGTATTTGTTATACTCCGTGTCACGGGTCCAGTAAACATTCACGTCGTTGAAGCGGCTGAGATCATCGTCGAAGCCATCAGCATACTTGAAGTAGATCTTGGTCAAGTGGTTCGGATCCTTGGTCACGTTATCAGTGCTCAGGCAATCGTCTGAGTGTGCCGGAATCATGAGGGCGGAAGTCAACTGAGTGACGAGTTCACCGTCTTCATTCATCATTGCAAACTGGAAGTTGGCCGTACGGAGGTTCGGCACCACAAACACTGCCTGGTCGGCCCATTTCACCTTGATAGTATAGCTTTCGGGTGAAGAAACCGCGCTGTTGATAGTGTACTTGTTAGACTTGTCAGGCAGCATGCTGTAGTCACGGTTCGGCACCATGTTGATGTCAGTTTCACCGGACAGGCTGGAGAAATAGTCACCATACTGAGCAATTACGTAGAAGGCTGCAGAAGAAGAAACCTCGGGAATGAGATAAATCATCTTCTCGGGCAATGTCTTGTCGATGAGATTCAACTTGAACGCTTCCACAGACTTGGAAGTTACCGGGTTGGTGATATTGTAGACGTAAGTAGTCTTCGTCGGAGTTGACTCTGCTTCGTTGACGGCGAAGGCCTTATACTGCTCAAGAGCTTTCTTCCATGTCTTGCCTTCTACGCCTTCCGTATTTGTCGGTACGATATAGATCGCATCGGGCTTGGTAAGGGTTGACAGTTTGACGATGGGCTCCTGAGTGCCGTTTTCTGTCACGTGGCGACGATATACGTTACCGTCGGAGAAGTTGGCGCCGTAGAAGTTCAGCGAACAGAGGGAGTTGTAACATCCGAAGTGATCTCCGGTATAATCTACGCCTTTGAAAGTGAAGGTCTGACCATCATAGTTATCGTTGTGCTTGTCGGAGATCACGCAAGAGTTATCATATTGACCCAAGTTATTATAAACCCGATCCTCGAAATTCATCTGACTGTTGTTGGTCTCCCATTTATTATCCTTCCCATTCCATCTGCGATAGATTTCTGAAGGCCAGAACGAGATGTTGGCTAAAGTATTCTCCGGAACGATATAGTTGGCGATACTGATGCGGGCGTAATCCTTTCCGTTGATGGTCTGGAGATACATGTATGTCGTACCGGGGATACCGGTGGCATAATAATCCATTTTGCCATTGCCATTGCGGTCGTAGGTCACGTCAACGAGGAGTTTGCCTCCATTCTTGAGATAGGCTACGAGAGCAGGATCGTCCGTATAGATAGTACTGAACGGCACGTCAGTACACTCTTCCAAACGAGCAGATTGCGCAGTCTGATCCTTCCAGTAAGAGTAGTAACTTTCAGGGATATACTCAGTCTGTTCTGAGACGGAACCGTAGTTATTCTGATAAACTCCACCCTTGATCAGGTAAAGGTTGCCGGTCTGTTTGTATTTACCGTTTTCTTCCTTATCCTTTTTCGCAAAGATGATCTTCGGGCGGTTGTAATTACCGGTTTCAAGGAGGGAAGCCTCCAGATCAATAAAGTAAAGTTTATTGTTGTCGATGGCCGGGATGCCTAATTCTGTCTTGAGGTCATGTGCGCCATAGATCAACTTCATCGGGACACCCGGGAACCCACTGTTCTGTGAAGATGCACTCACTTGATCCCAGGATCCGTCATTATTCGGAGTCAGGCCGATATCAGAATAGTTGTAGCATTGGATATTACCCCAACCTTCATAGTCGATGAAGTATACGCGTACCTTATTCTCGGCTGCATCCGGCACAGTCGGGAATGCAGTAAACAAGGGAGAACCGTTGTTCCAGAGGATAGTTACAGTAGTATTGGCAAGATTCTTAGTATCTTCGTTAGAACCGATATAGAATCTACCGTCATTGGGGAAGGTAGCACCGTTGGATACAGTCGGAGTCTCAGTAGAACCGGAGCCGGAACCTGAACCCGAACCGGACTCAGTAGTAAAGATTACTGACTTTTCGGTAGCACCGCTATCTCCATAAACCTTATCACTGGAATAGGCCAGATCACCTGTCTGATTCTGGTTACTTCCATTGTTGAAGATGACATGAGTAGTACCGGCAGGAACCTTAAATACATAGTAATTCAAGCCATCGGAGCCAGTAACTTTCGTCATTTTTTCACCCGGGAAATTTGAGCTTGAAGTGCCGCCCCAATAGTGGATGTATTCTTTAGTTCCTGAATAAGCAATATTATAGTCACCCGTAATTGTAACGTTGTTTGCGCTGACGAACTTCACTTCTGTCGAAGTAGCGCCGTTATCGTTGAGGATCTTACTACCGGAGTAATCCATATCCCCAGTCTTATTATCATTACCATTTGTATTAAAGAGAACTCTGGTAGTCCCTTCAGGCACTTTAAATACTTTATAGGTATTTCCGTCTGATCCGGTGACTGTCGCCATTTTTACTCCGGGGAATTTAGATTCAGAAGAACCTCCCCAATAGTGGATATTCTCCTTATCGCCTGAGTAAGCAATATTATAGTCGCCTGTAATAGTTACAGTACCGGAAGGAGTAGGAGTAGGAGTGCTTCCCGTAGCGGAAGTAGAAAGCAGAGTGCTTATGAATTCAGAGTAGACATCGTAAGTCTTGTACTGAGTGTTGGTGCCGTAATCCGGACCGCACTGAGTTCTCTCAGTACCCTTAACAGCATATATCTTATATTTCTGACCCCGCTCAAACTTAACGTTTTCAAGAGAATATTTGTCGGTCTTGCCAATTCTCGGGATCTCGATATCCTTTGAAGAATCATGTGAGTCTGACCCGTCATCATGTACCTTATAGTACTCGATTATGAACTTATCGGGAAGATTGGAGTAGTCAGAGAACGTCAGAACGTAAGAGTTCTGGAAAGTCTGGTCGGAGTAGTTGGCGTATACTCTGACGAGGAAGTCAGTGTTGCTCAGACGGTCGGTCGAAATCAGAGCGGGGCTCTGAGAGTCGGAAGTGGAAAGGATTACCTGATAGGAATCAACAGCTCCGTCCCAATCCTTACCTAATTCGAAAGAATCGCCTGTCTGGGTGTTGATGTTATAGACGCGGCCCATGCGACCTACCAAGACCATGTAAGATCCTTTCGGAAGGTCCTCCCGGTCATCCTTGCTGAACATTGCGTCGTAAACGCCGTCAGAAGTAGGACTGAGGATATATACGCCGTCTTCCTCCGTCTTGCCCTTGATATAATCTGAAAGGTCAGTGGTAGGAAGAAGTGAGGAAACCTGGTCTTGAGTAAGTCTTACAAGATACATCTGGTTAGGAGCGGAAGTCCATACGTCATTCAGCTTGATAGTTGCTGTATGCGTATTGAAGTTCCAGATGATATCGTAACGGGAGTTCTGATAGTTAGTGATGTTGGAGTTCTCAGCCATCTTCGTGTTGGCCTTAGCCTCCGCTTCGGTATTGAATCTTTTGAAGACGTAAGATTCACCGGGAACCAACCCGTCATTGGAAGATTCCATACCCCAGAATTTGGAAGTACCGTCGGGGCTCACAGTTTCGATGCAGAATGGATCGTAACCTAAACGGAGACCGTCGTAGGATACGCCTTCAGCAGGGTCTGTAAAAGATTGACCGTTATCAGTAGCGATGTAGTAATCTCCATCCTGTGAGATATTGGTCGTAGCGTGGAATTGATTACCGCCGTAATGGGTAATCATCGCATAGTTGGGATAGTCTGTATTGGATGCTCCCTCTTCAAACCATACATAAGCCGGTTCGCCGGCCTCGTTAAGGATGACTTTGATTCTCAACTTATCGAGGCTGGCATTCAATTGAGTGGATATATTATCATTATAACCCGTTAAGGCCATCCACTGATTGAGATTGCCGCTATTGATGTTGGTGTTAGGTCTATATCTTTTGCTGCCATCATAGATAACGAACCATCCCTTATTCGCAATTTTCCAAGAGCTATCGAAGACAAGAGCATCCGTACCGGATACCTCTACTCCGTCTATTGTAAAATTGTATGACTCAATGTTGGTGGCAAACTTTCTCTTATCAACTTTGGAGTTCGCATTCCATAATGCCTCGCCATCTATCTCACCGGAGCAATACAGAGTTGTCGGGACCTTCTCTATCGTGATGCCGGCATCTACATAGTTGACATGCACCAGATAGGTAGTATTCTTGTCAAGTCCTGAAATTTTAGTAGCGTCCGAAGCAAGCTCAGCAGATGTAATGGAAGTAACATCACTATAATCTGAGCCATTGTCGAAGTTCGCGTAATTCAGGCCTGTGCCGTCACCTAAGCAATAGTAATGATTGCCGGGAGCAACGAACCAAAGATTCATCGAAGTATCGTTCGCGCCGGTCTTGATCTGGAAATTCGCACCGCTGCTCTTCGAAAGTGCAATCGTTGTTTCCGAAGAAGACCCAACCTTATACTTCACCGTATAGGTCGAATAGTCGATATCGGCCGTAACGGTTGAGCGGTCTGTATTGACTGTCACGTCATAACGCGCACCGGCCTCACCGCCAATTACCGTCCAGACTGCATAAGTGGCCTTATTGGCGGAAGTCCAGGCCGAAGGAGCCATTGCATCGCCGATAGAGCGCTGCCAGGTTGTGGGTTTGCCCGCTGTCAGCTTATTCTTTGCAGTTGAAGCAGTGTACCAGTAGATCACTTCCGGATCGACATCCGTGTCATAGACACCGACCGCAAAGGCCCCGTCGCCGATAGGGACGTCCTTCATGATCGCAATCCCCGAAGCCTCCGGAATCTCTACCCGATTCGATTCGGCAATGGACCAGCCATTGCCCTCACACGGTATCACCAGATACTTCTTTGCGAAAGAGTCTACAGGCACGGCACCGAAGACGAGCAGCGTCATCAGATACAGTAGTAGCTTTTTCATGTAAGTTAGTTTTTTAGATTGTTAGTTAATGTTGTTAATTATTGTTATTGAGGATTCTTTTTCCTTAATCTCGATGATTAAGGATTTTGATTTTTCCGAGATCTCCGATTCTTTCGAGATCTCCGATTTACGAGATTCTCGAGTATCTCTTTTTTCGGGAAGCTCGGTTTTTCGGCGGGATTTGCGGATTCGGGGGATTTTTCGTATCTTCGCGGTTGTTTATTCGGGCGCGGGCTTGGATTTGCGCCTGAAGCTTTTATCGCTTTTAATCGCTTTTTATGAGAATATCGCAGTATGCGGCGGCAGCCGCTCTGGCGGCGGGTCTGGCCGTCGCCCCCTCGGCAGCTTTGGGCTGCACGAATCTGATCGCGGGCAAGAAGGCTACGGCCGATGGGTCGGTCTTGATGACTTATGCCGCTGACTCCCATAATCTATATGGTATGCTTACCCATTCGCCGGAGGCGGATCACCCGAAGGGCTCGGTCCGGAAGGTAGTAGAGTGGGATACGGGCAAACCGCTCGGGGAAATCCCGCAGGTAGACCATACTTATAATGTGGTCGGTAATATCAATGAGCATCAGGTCGCAATCGGAGAGTCGACCTGGGGAGGCCATAAGGAATTGCAGGACACGACCGGGCAGTCGATCATCGATTACGGTTCGCTGATCCAGATCGCACTGGAGCGCTCGAAGACGGCCCGGGAGGCGATCGACGTGATGACGGACCTCGTGGAGCGCTATGGCTATGCCTCGAGCGGTGAGTCTTTCTCCATTATCGATAAGGATGAGGCCTGGGTATTGGAAATGATCGGCAAGGGAGCGGAGAAGGGAGCCGTATGGATCGCCGTGAGGATTCCGGACGAGGCCATTTCGGGGCATGCCAATGAACCGCGGATCCGGAAGGTCAATCTTAAGGACAAGGAGAATGTGCGCTATTCGAAGGATCTAATTAAGTTCGCGCGCAAAAGGGGGTATTTCAAGGGAAAGGATGAGGATTTCTCTTTTGCCGACGCTTTCGAGAATCATGATTCGGGCACACGCCGCGGATGCGACGGCCGAGTATGGAGCTATTTCAACCGTTACGCGCCTGAGCAGACGAAGGATTGGTTCGCATGGGTGGATTTTCGCAGCGACGAACCGATGCCGCTTTACGTCATCCCGGAGAAGAAGGTGGATTTAGCGGGGATGCAGGACGCGATGCGCGATCTCTTCCAGGACACTCCTTACGACATGACGAAGGATGTAGGCGCCGGGCCGAATCATGTGCCTTACCGCTGGCGCCCGATGGAGTTTGAGGTGGATGGCAAAAAGTATTGCCATGAACGGGCCATCGGGACTCAACAGACAGGATGGAGCTTCGTAGCCCAGACCCGCGACTCGCTGCCGGATAAGGTAGGCGGCGTTCTCTGGTTCGGCACTGACGATACCAACACTACCGTCTACATGCCGATGTATTGCGGTATCACGGAGATCCCCTTGGAGCTGCAGCCCGGCGACATCAATACCTTCTCTTACGACTCTAATTTCTGGATGAATAACTGGGTGGCCAACCAGTGCTATAACCGCTATGACCTGATGATTCCGGACGTAAGGAAGGTGCAGGGCGAGCTGGAGTCGACCTTCAGGGGCTCGCGGCCTGAGGTAGAGGCCCGTTGGGCTGAACTTGCGGTCGCTGATCCCGACGAACTGACCGCGCTTCAGAATGAAGAGGCTGCCGAGATCGCCCGGCGGGCCACACGCGATTACAAGAAACTCGCGGAGTTCCTGCTGGTCAAGTTCATGGATGGCAACCGCAAGAAGACGGACGCCGACGGGAATTTCATGAAGAATGAGTACGGCATCCCGATCTATCCCGAATTCCCGGGCTACGACGCCGATTATTACCGCCGCATCGTCGACGAGACCGGCGACCATTTCCTCCTCCGCTAAGACCCGCGCGCCCCTCCCCCGCCGAAGGCGATTGTGGTCCGATTGAAATGAGGACTCCCAGTTCTCCTTTACCGGGCAGCAGCTTTAGCTGCTGATGAATCGCTCCCCAGGCGCCCGCTTTAAACCAAGCGGCGGCTCCGGGCGTTGTATAGTTGACACTATACTATGGTCCGACTGTCATCACTAATACTATGGAAATTCAGAACTTTATAAAGATTTACGAAAGGAGTTTCCGGGAGAACTGGGATCTTCCGGCTTTGACTGATTATGTCTCAGGCAAGACCGACACTTATGCCGACCTGGCTGAGGAAATCGCCAGGACGCATATCTTTTTCCAGTATATCGGCCTTCAACCGGGCGATAAGATAGCTCTTTGCGGGCGTGATTCAGTGCAGTGGGTGAAGATCTATATGGCCGCCGTCACTTACGGAGCCGTCATCGTCCCGATCCTGGCGGAGTTCAACCCGCAGGATGTCACCCACATTGTCAATCATTCGGGCGCGAAACTGTTCTTTGTGGCTCCCGCGATCTGGGAACATATCAACCCGGAGGCCCTCCTTCACGTCGTCGGCGTCCTGAATACCGATAAGTATGAGGTATTCATGGAGCGTGGCGACAAGGGGCTGGCTACAGCCGCCAGACTGATCCGCCGCCGCTTCCGCCGCCGTTACCCGGAGGGGTTCAGGTCGGAGGATATCCATTATACGGACCGCGATAACTCCGAACTGGCGGAGATCAATTATACTTCCGGCACGACCGGCTTCTCCAAGGGTGTGATGCTGACGGGGGAGAATCTGGCCGGAAATGTCTGCTTCGGGATGGAGTCCGAACTGCATTTCAGATCTTCACGCGCACTGGCGTTCCTGCCGCTGGCCCACGCCTACGGCTGCGCTTTCGATATGTTGACTCCTCTGGCTGTCGGCAGCCATATCACACTCTTAGGCAAGACGCCCTCGCCGCGCGTGCTGCTGAAGGCCCTGAAGGAGGTGAAGCCGAATCTCGTGATCTGCGTTCCGCTTATCCTGGAGAAAATCTATCGCAATCAGATACTTCCTATGATCTCGAAGGGTTCGATCCGCTGGACATTGGCAGTGCCGTTGCTTGATAACCTGGTTTACTCGAAGATCCGCAAGAAACTGATCGAGGCGTTCGGCGGCGAGTTTGAGGAGGTGATCGTGGGCGGCGCGCCGCTTAATCATGAGGTCGAGGAGTTCCTGCATAAGATAAAGTTTCCGTTTACAGTCGGCTACGGCATGACGGAGTGCGGACCGCTGATTTCCTATACTCCATGGCGGGAGTTTAAGGTCGGTTCGTCGGGACGGACCCTGCCGACGATGGAGTCGATGGTGATGAGCGACGATCCGGAGAATATCCCGGGCGAGATCTGCGTGCGCGGAGTCAACGTCATGCGTGGCTATTACCGGAATCCGGAGGCTACGGAACTCGTGCTTTCCGATAAGGGATGGCTGAAGACCGGCGACATCGGTACGCGCTCGGCTGACGGCACCCTCTATATCCGCGGGCGCTCGAAGACGATGCTTCTCTCTGCTTCCGGGCAGAATATCTATCCGGAGGAGATCGAGGCTAAACTCAACAATATGCCGTATGTGGCGGAAAGCCTCGTAGTCATGCGCGACGGCCGACTGACGGCGTTGGTATATCCGGATTATGAGCAGGTTGACCGACTCGGAGTGGCCGGTGCGGACCTCGGGCCGGTGATGGAGGAAATCAGAGAGGACCTCAACAAGCTCGTGGCGCCCTACGAACGGATCGCGCGCATCCAACTGATGCCGAATGAGTTTGAAAAAACCCCGAAGCGCTCGATTAAGCGCTTCCTGTATAGTTGATCTGCTATTTTTTAGTAATTTGCGGTCAGTCAAAGTGCCTCCGGCACCGCGCACCGGCCTTCGGCCGACGTCCGCTCTTTGCTGACTCGCGAATTTTTGCTAAATTTGCAAAAATTTTGCATTATAGTTCTCTCCTCACCCCTTTTATAACTTGAATTTTAGACAAAATAATGAGCGAAAATATCATACTTCCAAACGAAGATAAGAAGAAGATTGTGGTCAGCGGAATCCGTTCGACGGGCAATCTCCACCTCGGTAACTATTACGGAGCGCTGTCGAAGTTCCTGCGGATGCAGGACGACTTTGACTGCCGGTTCTTTATAGCTGACCTCCACGCACTTACCACTAACCCCGATCCGAAGCAGCTCCACGAGAGCGTCAAGAACATTCTTGCGGAATATCTTGCCGCAGGACTGGATCCGGAAAAGTCGACACTTTACGTGCAAAGCGACGTACCGGAAATCTCGGAAATGTATCTGCTGCTTAACATGCACGTCGGCATCGGCGAACTGATGCGCACGGCCTCCTTCAAGGATAAGGCGCGCAAGGCTCTCGGCCTGACCGGCGACAGCGATGAGATCGAAAAGGATATCATCGGCAACCAGGGCAATAACGCCCGCGTCAACGCCGGCCTCCTTACCTATCCGACCCTGATGGCCGTCGACATCCTCATACATAAGGCTGACTTCGTGCCGGTCGGCAAGGACCAGGAGCAGCATCTCGAACTGACACGCCGTTTCGCACGCCGCTTCAACAGCTTCTATGGCGTCGATCTCTTCGGCGAACCGGTCAACTTCAACTTCGGAGGTGAGGCCGTAAAGGTGCCCGGACTCGACGGATCGGGCAAGATGGGCAAGAGCGAAGGCAACTGCATCT
>CAYTOR010000069.1:0-10756 GCA_964439505.1 uncultured Sangeribacter sp. | reverse complement strand
TTCCCTCGAAAATCCACCGCCCTGAATTTAACATTTTTTATTGGACGGGGTCTAAGCTACTCTCCCTGTCCGCAAAAATACAAAAAAATTTTAAAAGCCCTTATACCCTTGTCGCCATAATGCTGACATAGGTAAGCAAAATAACGCTATTGAATGGAATAAACACGTCAATCTGACGTTAGAACTATATGAAAGATTATGCAGCAATTGATTTTGAGACCGCCAACGGTCAATCCTGTTCGGTCTGCAGTGTCGGCGTTGTTGTTGTCCGCGACGGACAAATCGCCGAAAAATATTATTCTTTGATTCATCCTGTTCCGAATTACTATAATCCCCGTAATATTCAGGTCCATGGTATCCATCCCGAAGATACCGAAGCGGCTGATACCTTCCCTGAAGTATGGGCGGAAGTAGAGCAGATTATCGAAGGGTTGCCTCTCGTGGCCCATTTCAGCCGCTTTGATGAAGGGTGCCTGAAGGCCGCCTTCAAGCGCTTTGGTATGCCCTATCCGAATTATGAGTTTCATTGTACCTGCACTGCATCGCGCAAGACGTTTGGCCGCACACTTCCCAATCACCGCCTCCCAACGGTAGCGGCACGTTGTCAATTTGATTTGAAATCCCACCACCATGCTCTCGCCGACGCATTGGCGTGCGCTCATATATGGCATTATATAACAGAAAAGAGACCGTTGACCGATGACGGAACGCTGAATTAATCCCGGAAATAAGACAATATCCCGCTAAGGACCAATCCTTAGCGGGATATTGTCTTATTTCCGTTGCTTGATCAGAATTCCGATGAGAAGTGGAAGCGGATCTTCGGGAAATCGGCTTGGGCCATTTGGAGAACGTAGTTGGAATCCGCAAGGAAGACATCGCGGCCCTCTTTATCCTTGGCCATAAACTGATGCTTGCGTTTCTTAAAGGCTGCCAAGGCTTCTTCGTCATCGCTTTCTATCCAGCATGCTTTGTAGAGGCTGATCGGTTCCCATCGGCATTGCGCTCCGTATTCATGGAGCAGACGATACTGTATTACCTCGAACTGAAGCTGACCGACGGTACCGATGATTTTCCGGCCGTTAAACTGATTGACAAAGAGTTGCGCAACGCCTTCATCCATCAGTTGCTTGATACCTTTATCCAACTGCTTGGCCTTCATTGGGTCAGCATTCTCGATATATTTGAACATTTCGGGGGAGAAGGAGGGCAATCCCTTGAAATGAAGGTTTTCTCCGGAAGTCAAGGTATCTCCGATCTTGAAATTTCCGGTATCAGGGATGCCGACAATATCTCCGGGATAAGCCTCATCTACGATGTTCTTTTTCTGGGCCATGAAGGCAGTTGGAGCTGCGAAGCGCATCTGCTTGTTATGCCGGACATGGAGATAATTGACATTCCGCTCGAATTTGCCTGAGCAGATCTTGACGAACGCTATGCAGCTTCGATGATTGGGATCCATGTTGGCATGGATCTTGAATACGAATCCCGAGAATCCCTCTTCCTGCGGTTTGACTTCCCGTTCTTCGGCATTGATCGGTCGCGGAGCCGGTGCGATTTTTACGAAGCAGTCGAGAAGTTCTTTCACTCCGAAGGTATTCAAAGCCGAACCGAAGAAGACCGGGGCGATCTCTCCTTTCAGATATTCTTCGGGATCGAATTCCGGATACACTCCTTCGATGAGTTCCAGGTCTTCACGGAGCTTTGCGGCATCGGCTTCTCCGACGAGTTTATCTACCTCCGGAGAGTTTACATCCGAAATTTCGACTCTCTCGCTGATAGTCTGCTTGGAAGGAGTGAAGAGGTCCAGACCATGTTCATAAAGATTATATACGCCCTTGAATTTGGCTCCTATATTAATCGGCCATGAGAGAGGACGAACCTTGATTTTGAGTTCCGACTCCAATTCGTCGAGGATATCAAAGGGATCGCGCCCTTCGCGGTCGAGTTTATTGACGAAGACGATCACGGGAGTATTACGCATGCGGCATACTTCCATCAGACGGCGGGTCTGCGTTTCGACGCCCTTGGCAACGTCAACGACTATGATTACCGAATCCACCGCTGTCAGGGTGCGGAAAGTATCTTCTGCGAAGTCCTGGTGACCGGGAGTATCAAGAATGTTGATTTTATAATCTCCATAGTTGAATCCCATTACAGAGGTCGCTACGGATATACCACGCTGTTTTTCTATTTCCATCCAGTCTGAAGTGGCGGTCTTCTTGATTTTGTTACTTTTAACCGCGCCGGCCACATGGATAGCTCCGCCGAAAAGAAGAAGTTTTTCTGTAAGAGTTGTTTTTCCGGCGTCCGGGTGAGAGATGATGGCAAACGTGCGCCGGCGTTCGATTTCCTTATTTAGTGCTTCTGACATTTTTTATCTATAAATTCTCAGCAATTCTCAGCAACTTGGGCAAACTCTTTGGTTAAGAGCCATACATTACTGCTGATGGTCGTTGTCGTTGAAGAGTTCGTTGTTGAAATCCTTTTTATAATAACCGGAGAGCATCCCGAGGAATTTGGATATCTGCCCTATTGCCTCCATTGTCTCCTTGGAAATTTCCTTACCTTGCATCCGAAGCAGCATGATGCCGTAGAGAGCATTGAGACAAGTCTCGATCTCACCGGCTTTTTCTTCACCGGCTTTGGCCCGTAGTTCTACAATATAGGGCAGAGTCTTATAAAATTCTGCTGAATAGTTAGCGAATTTCGTATCGGCGAGAAGCTGACGGTGGAGGTCATCAAGAGCAATGATGACATTCTTGTTGATCTGAAGGTGACCTTTCTTATCGACTCCTTCGCGACGCATCATGTCGATCAGGGATTCATACCAATCATGGAGTTCCTTCTTCTGCTCCGCAGAAAGATTCGAATACTTATTGATTATCTCACCGTCGATTCTGTCAAGGTCCAGATTATAGGCACGAATGAGATTCTCAATCTGCCACATATAGAGGATATATTCGGCGATATTCTCGCGTTTTTTTTCAGAGGCTGTAAACATGTCAGTGCTTTCCTTCTTAGGGTTACTGCTGACTCCCGGTGATCAATATTCCCCCTCAGTTGTGAATAACGGGTAGAAAAGAAACCGTCCCGGAAGTCATTGGGAGTACAAAATTACAAAAAACTTTGTGAGGAAGCCCTATAATCCATAAATTTTTCGTAATTTTGATTCTTAAAAACAGATTCAATGATGTTCGAGATCGAATATATACACCACGATTGCTTTCTTCTCCGCAGTCCGCACTGTACAATAGTCTTTGATTATTGGAAAGATCCCCGATCTGAAGAAGGCTCGATTCCCGGATTCTTTGAGGACATCCCGGCCGATCTCCCGCTTTATGTCTTGGTCAGCCACTTCCATAAGGATCACTTTAATAAGGCTATCTTTAAGTGGGCCGGGCAGCATGCTGACATCCGGTATATAATCTCCAAGGACACTGCCCGCCATGCAGGACATCTGTTGAGGGAGAATACTCTCTATAAGGGAATCCGGCCGGATACTTCCCGCGTATCCATTCTGAAGTGCGGGGAGGTTTACTCCGATGATATTGTCAGTATTAAGGCTTTCGGTTCGACCGACATAGGCAATTCTTACGCCGTCGAGATCAAATCTGAAGGATTTAAGGTTTTTCATGCCGGAGATCTGAATTGCTGGTCATGGCGCGACGAGTCATCCAAGGAGGAAATCGAAGCTGCCGAATCTGCGTTCCGCAATGAACTAAGACCGATAGCTGAGGAATATCCCTACTTTGACGTTGCGATGTTCCCGGTCGACAGCAGGCTCGGATCCGGGTATTGTCAAGGTGCTTTTGAATTTGTCAGGGCCGTCAGGGTCGCGCGTTTCTTCCCGATGCATTTCGAACTTGCCGATAACCCAGAATTGCTTGAGAAAAGACATTCCGATGCCGGGAAGTTTGAAAATTATGCTGCTCCTTACGGAGAGTACATCCTTCTTTCTGCGCGCGGTGATAGAATAGCCTTCCACTTGAACCACGACGATAACCTTGCGTAGACAGGGTGAAAATTGGGTCTAAATTTGATGAAAAGTGACTACAGAAGATAAAGAAATAATACTTACCCGCGAATATTTTCTTTCTGCGGGCGAGACGAATGCTGAGAGGGAAATATCCCTCCCGCTGCTGACATCAAAACTTATAGATATCGCCACCGAACACGCCAATCATCTCGGCATCGGCAATCCCTCCATGCCCGATGACCATTCAGGTTGGGTACTTTCGAGGCTTACTGTTGAGATGGAGGAGTATCCCATAGTCAACAGTATATATAGAATCTCTACCTGGGTCGAGAGCTGGAACCGTCATTTTTCCGAACGCGCTTTCAGCATTGAAGACGAAAACGGCCGCGTTTACGGTTATGCGCGAAGTATCTGGATGGTGCTCGATACTCTTACTCACGCCAACGCCGGTCTGAACGGACTTGCCTTCAATACTGAGTTTATCAGCGATAAGGTCTGCCCAATCCAAAGACAAGGTAAACATCTCGCAATTCTTCCGTCTTCAGAATTAGCAGATGCTAAGGGTAAATTTCTCAATGCCGATAAGGAAGCCGCCAGACATACATTTTTGTATTCCGATCTCGATGCTTACCGTCATGTCAATACGGTAAGATACGTAACTTTGCTTATGAATCAGTTTTCTCTTGATGATCATGACGCCTATCGTGTAGGCCGCATGGAGATGTCATTTCTCCATGAAGGGGAATATGATCAGCCTTTAGATATCCTGCAGGCTACCATTCCGTCGCGCCGCGAAGATTCCAAGGGAAGAGCTTTTCAACTGCGCCGCGCAGCAGACAAGACTCCGATTCTCTTTTCCCGGCTTTGGCTCGATAAGCGTGCCGACCGCCAACTTCCCCCGCTTTAAAGTTATGGAGGAGCTATGTCAGAGTCCCGTAAAGTAAAAACAAGGCAAGTTATAGATCAGGCAAGTTATAGATCAGCTCAGTAATCGAAGAGTTAAGTTATCCAATGAGATTTTATCGTATAGGCCGATTATCTCCCTGCAGGTCATTGGGAATAATGATTCTGGGAATTGCAGTCTTGGTCATAGCAGGCTGCAGTTCGACCCGCCATGTTCCCGACGGCTCATATCTCCTTGACAAGGTTAAGATCATCATTGATGATACCGTATCTTCCGGCGATCGATATGATCTAAAGAGCGAGGAATTGCTCTCTTACATACGTCAGCAACCCAACCATAAGATTCTTTGGAGTGCGAAGACCAGACTGGGGGTATATAACATGTCCGGGTCGGATACTACCCGATGGTGGAATCGTTGGATCCGCAAACTTGGCGAACCGCCTGTCATCTATGATCCCACGCTCCAGCAGGCCAGTGTCGATCAATTGAAGACCGCCTTGATCAATAAGGGTTATCTATATGCCCGGGTTGAGGCAGACACTGTTACCTATTCCAAGAATAAAAAGAAGATCGAGGTAGACTACGTCATTCGCCCGGGAGAACCTTACGTAGTAAGAAACGTTGAGTTTCAGATTGCCGACTCTGCGATTTCTTCTATCCTTGCCAAAGATACGGCCAGACTCTTTGTCGCTCCGGGAGATTTATTGGATCGGACTCAACTCGATTTACAGCGCGACCAATTGGCGCGTCGGTTGAGGAATCACGGTTATTTCAGTTTCGTTAAGGAAAATATCCGGTTTGAAGCCGACACTACCTCCGGTTCGCGGGAAGTGGACCTCACTATGATAATTGAAGCCCCCTCAGGTCCCGGGTTCTCATCCTCTTCCTCTGCTCCGATCCATAGGAAATATTATATCCGCAATGTAATCTGCTATGCAGATTATCAGGCGTCAGACCCCGCTTCAATGAAGATCGGAAAGGATACGGTAAATTATCGCGGCCTGACCATTCTTTATGGAGATAGAAAATACCTGAGACCGAGTGTCATATATGAGAATACTTTTCTTTCACCCGGTCAGGAATATTCCGAACGTAATATCGACAGGACTTATAAGGCCTTTTCACGCCTTGAAATCCTGAAATTCATCAATATCAGATTTGAGCATGTAGGGCAGATGGGAGAAACTGATCTGCTGGACGCCTATATCCTTCTTACGCCCGGCAAGAGCATGTCTATGTCCGCCGAACTGCAGGGCACAAATTCCGAAGGGGATCTCGGAGTGGCTATAGGCCTGACCTTCACCCACAGAAATATAGGGCGCGGATCGGAGTCATTCACAGCAAAAGTAAGGGGTGCATACGAAGCGATCCACGGAAATGTGGAGGGCCTGCTGCATAACAGATATATGGAATATTCGGCTGACTTAGGGCTGCAGTTTCCTAAATTCAAAGCTCCGTTTTTAAAAGAAAGGTTCAAAAGGAGGATCAACGCGACTACGGAACTTCATCTCTCCATGAATTATCAGCAGCGCCCCGAATACACCCGCATCGTCTCTACCGCAGGATGGTCTTATAAATGGACCGAACGTCCGACGGGCAACCGACATATCTTTACCCCTATCGATATCAACTATGTCTATCTCCCGGAGTCGACCAATGATTTCATCAATAATATCGCTCCTGACAATCCCCTTCTCCGATACAGCTATGAAGATCACTTCATCATGAGGATGGGTTATAGTTTCTATCATACCAACAAAAGAACCCGTCGGCCATGGGAGCGTCAGATTCAACGGGATATCTATACTATCCGCGCCAATGCCGAAATAGCGGGGAATTTCCTGTTTCTGATTAGCAGCATTTTTAATCATCGTTCGGATTTCCATCAGAATCCCTATAAGATTTTCGGCATTAACTATGCTCAATACTTTAAGGCAGATTCCGATTTCGGATATACCCATATATTTGACAACAGGCAATCAATCGCTACCCGGTTCGGTTTAGGTATTGGTATCCCTTACGGTAACTCAGGAATGTTGCCCTTTGAGAAAAGATTCTATGGAGGGGGAGCAAATGGAGTCAGAGGTTGGGCCGTCAGGACTCTTGGACCCGGGCGATATCATGGTTATAGCACAATCTCCGATTACATGAATCAATGTGGCGACATCCGGCTGATAATGAGTGCTGAATATCGTGCAAAAATTTTCTGGCTCGTGGAACTCGGACTTTTCGTAGATATAGGTAATATATGGACTATCCATAATTATCCCGCTCAACCACTCGGAATGTTTAAGTTTAATAGTTTCTATAAAGAACTTGCCGCGGCCTACGGTCTTGGAATCCGTCTGGATTTCGATTACTTCCTTTTGCGTTTTGATCTCGGAATGAAAGCGCATAATCCGGCGATCGGGGAAGAACCTTGGCCTCTGTTGCATCCCCGCTGGGGAAGGGACCGGGCCTTCCATTTTTCAATAGGCTATCCGTTTTAGTTAGTAATAACATAATTACTGATACCCTTATAAAGAAGAGATACTCAAAAAAGGAAGAATAGGCGAGGTAAATGTTATAATATTAGCTGAAGAGAGTCTAAAATAATAGATCTTTCTCGGCGGTGTAATCTTATATAACAATAATTATGAAGTCATTATTGATATTTGACCTTGACGGGACATTATTGAATACCATCTCGGATCTTGGGAATGCCTGTAATTACGCTCTCACCAAAAAAGGCTATCAGCCCCACCCTATTCCCGCCTACAACTTTATGGTTGGCAATGGTGTGCGCAAACTCATGGAGCGTGCTCAACCTGATGCCTCGCCTGAAGAGATAGATGAACTGTTGAGTGATTTCAGGGAATATTACAACGAGCATTGCACTGACACTACGGAGCCCTATCCCGGTATTCCGGAACTTCTGCATGAACTTACTCAAAAGGGGATTAAAGTGGCGGTCGCTACCAATAAATATCAGGCGGCAGCCGAAAAGATAATAAAGGCGTATTTCCCGGATGTTCCTTTCGTAGCAATTTTAGGGCAGGTCAACTCTCGACTTCCTAAACCTGATCCCTCTATTCTCTTTGCCGTCCTCAATGCATCTCCGACAATGAAGAAAGATGTATTGATGATTGGCGACAGTGCCGTTGATATCGAGACAGCACGCAGAGCGTGTGTAGATTCAATCGGTGTTACATGGGGCTTCCGTCCCGTGTCCGAACTTCGAAAAGCCTATGCCGACCATATAGTCAGCTGCCCAAACGAAATCCTGAAACTCGCGACCCAGAAAGAAAGAATATGATTCAAGTTTCGAAACACCCGCAGCTTGAATTACTTTAAGTAATAGTTTGAGCAACCCCGCATAGCGGGGTTATATTGAATTATTATAATAATGAAGAAAAACGGAGCAAAGGACGCATCCTCTACTCCGTTTTGTCGAGATAGCATTGTTTTATTATTTAAACGATGTCTTCGACATTGTTCTATAACTAAAACACGCTATGACCTAAAAGGTTTAATCTTAACAATCGCTTTAACAGTCATTAACAATATTCAATACATAAGAGGAGGATCCTGAGCTTTGACTATCGGGCTCGGTCCTTCTTCCGGCTCCGGAGTGGTCGAAGCAGGTTCTTCAGATGATGCACCATTCAGGCGCAGGGATTCTGCTTCCTGACGGCGCAGGAGTTTATATCCTTCAAGTTGCTCCGGAGTCAGAATTTTCTCCATCTCCTCTTCGTACTCCTTGATATATTGAGATTGCTTGGCAAGGGATTTCTCCTTTTCCTTTTCATATTTTTGCCTTGCTTTCTCCGCCTTTTCTATCTCTTTATCGCATTTCTCTTCCATCTTAACTTGGGCTTTGCGCAACTTAAGAAGTTGGTCGTCGCTAAGATTAAGGCGTTCTCCCATCGTCAAGAGTCTTACCCGGGAGGCTTCTTTGACGTATTGGGAAGTTCCTTGAGGCGGCCGAACCCTATTGACATTCTGATTTGTCCGTGCGTCAGCCTCAGTAAAGGATAAGGCTATCAGCATGACGAAAAGTGGGAGAAGAGAAATAGGAGTCGAGCGTATCATCTTAGTGATTGATCTCATATCCCTGATCTTTGAGATATTGCAGGATCTGATACTTCATCGCGTGATCATAGTAATCAAGGATGTGGGAAACCCAATCATTTGTAGAGGTTCCTCCGGAACGGGTAGCATTGTAATGCTTGACTACTTCATCGTAAGCTTCAAGTTCCTCTACCATCTTCTCATTATCCTGACGATAATGGTTGCGATGAAAGACGAGCGGAGTCGGTTGCTTCGGTTTCAGATCGGGATGTTCGCGAGGAATACCCAATGCCAGGCCGCAAACTACGAATACTCCCTTAGGAAGTTGGAGAAGTTCAGCTACTTTGGCTGGATCAACGGTTCGCAGATAACCTACGCAATTGGTTCCTAATCCGCAGGATTCCGCTGCAACTACGGCGCTCATCATGGCTAAAGAAGCGTCAATGATACCGATCGTCACTCCATCCATCGTATCCGTGAAGGGAGGCATATTCAAGCCCTTCTTCGATGCAAGCAGAGAAATCTTGTTATAGTCAGAGAGGAAGATAAGCAGTCGATTGCATGTCTTAAGCTGCTTCTGATTGGTCAGAGCATAGAGTTCTTCCTTCAGGTTCTGGTCATCGATATCGATTACGGAAAACTGTTGGCCATTATAAGAAGTCGGAGTGTTTTCTACGGCCTTGTAGATAAATTCCATAGTCTCCTGAGGGATTGCTTCGCGCTCATAGCGGCGGATGCTTACTCGGTCGAGGAGGGTTTCTTTTACGTCTTTCATTAACTTATGGGTATTTGATTAAGTATGGCAGAGAGGTTTAAAAAAGAAGGAGCGGAAAGGATAGACTCCGATCCGCTCCCCTATAGGGGCCACATCAAAGGGTTTGTGATGAAACTCCGTATGACAGGATTTGAGGTGTCACCAACTCTTTGTAATCCGCCTGTGTCACTAACGACAACTCCCGCGAGGGGAGCGGGGCCCGCCATTGAAAAGGCAACTTGCCTCGGAATTTCTAATTAATTGATGAGTTTCCCAATCTGCTTTGATGTGGTTTTCTCTTTTTCAGGATCCTTTGACATTATAACGCGCAAACGATGAAAAATGTTGAGGACCCCACTCTTGTCGGGCAAGAGATTATTTTACCTTGTCGCAGATAGCCTTGAAAGCTGCGGGGTTATTCATTGCGAGGTCAGCGAGAACCTTACGGTTGATCTCGATGCCGGCTTTGTGAATAAGACCCATGAGCTTGGAATAAGAGAGATCCTCCAGACGCGCTGCAGCATTGATACGCTGAATCCAGAGAGCACGGAAGTTGCGCTTTTTTTGCTTACGGTCACGATAAGCATAAGTCAGACCCTTTTCCCAGGTGTTTTTGGCTACGGTCCACACGTTGCGACGGCTGCCATAGTAGCCACGGGTGAGTTTGAGGATTTTCTTTCTTTTGGCACGTGATGCCACGTGATTTACTGATCTGGGCATTTTTTTGAAATTTTGAATGTGAGCGGCTAATAAGCTCTTGCGGAGCTCTACACTCGGTTATTGAAAAATGTTGTTTGGTTTCGAGTCGAGAGTTTTTGCATCAGCGAAGATAGAAGTCGAAACCTCCATCATCTGATACTGGAGTGAAGATAGGACGTCAACTCTATTTTTAGGTTATCCCTTAGTGAAGATTTCTGTTAGAGGAACTCTCTCATAGGGGAGTCTTTAACAGGTCTTACCTTGGATTAACGCATGTTGAGGAGCGAACGAACCTGCTTGATGTTAGCTGAATCGACGAGAGTTGTGTGGTCGAGATTGCGTTTACGCTTTTTCGACTTCTTAGTCAGGA
>CAYTOR010000068.1:0-10833 GCA_964439505.1 uncultured Sangeribacter sp. | reverse complement strand
CGGAGGATCAAGGAAGAGCAGCATGGATTTTGCACTTCGTTCTTGAATCTACAAATTACAGGCGGCCTTCGTCGGCGTAGGAGTAGTAGCCGGAAGCAGTGACGATGAGATGGTCGAGCATCCTGATGTTCATTGCGTTGGCGGCGTTCTGCATCGAGCGGGTAATGGCATCGTCTTGCGGGGAAGGGCGCAGATTGCCGGAGGGGTGATTGTGGGCCATAATGATTCCTTCGGCTTCGTCCAGGATCGCTTGCTTGAGCAGAAGTTTCGGATCGAAGACGCTTGCAGTAGCCGAGCCCCGAGTTATGGCATGGCGCCCGAGGAGACTGTTGTTGCGCCTGAGGGTCAGCATCCAGATTTCTTCCTGATTCTTATTCCCGATTTCATATTTCAGAATATCGTAGATGTCGCCGGAGGTCCTGATGATAGTCTGGCGGGACTGGAATTGCTCTTCAGAAAAGCGCCTGACAAGTTCCATAATCGCCAGAATCTGCTGGGCTTTGACGTCGCCGATGCCTGAAATTTGGGTGAGTTCCTTATGGGATTTGCGCATCAGTTGAGCGAAGGAATTATCCACCGAGTTGAAGAGCTTGCGGCAGATATCAGTGATCGAACATTGGATTGTCCCGGTCCTCAGAATCAGGGCGAGAAGTTCGTAATTGGTCAGGGTCGAGAAACCATGTTTCATGGCCTTTTCCCGAGGGCGTTCTTCGGGATCGATATCGCGTATGAGGCGACCGGCGGGATGATCTGACATAGTGATTGAATTTTTTATTTCCCTTTGCGAAGCGCGACTTCCTGAGCTTCATCGCGACCATGGCGGAGTAGTATCTTCCAGATGTAGGCGCGCAGGAACCCGCTTCCGTAACCAAGGAGCTGAACGAGTGAGGCCGCGACAGCCATTGACCCTATCTTCAGACTCTTGGTCGAGATTATGGCGGATATCCAGAGGGCTAAGAGATAGAGTCCGAGCGGTATTAGCCAAAGGGGAGAGAGGAGGATGCCGAGGAGGATTAGCAATGCGGCTCCGATTGTGAAGGCTGCCGGAAGCCAATGCACGAGTTTCATTGACCCGGGGTAGAGGAGCTGCAGAGTGATGCGCGACATGCCGAAGATATGAACCTGGCGCCAGAATTTCTTGAGGTCTCCCCGGCGTTTATGGAATACTATGACATCGCGCAGAAGTTGGGGCGCATAGCCGGCGTTGCGGATGCGGGTAGACATGTCGATGTCCTCGCTAAACATCTCCCGGAATCCACCGACCTTTTCCCATACCTCACGGGAGAAGCCCATGTTGAATGTACGGGGCACAAATTTCTCCATCCTTACCTTTCCTCCGCGGATGCCTCCGGTAGTAAGGAATGCTGTCATGGCGAAGTTGATCGCTTTCTGAGTGTCGGTGAATGATTCGTGGGCCGAGTCCGGTCCTCCGAAGCAATCGGCGAAATCCTTATTCAGATTATCTCTCAGGGTCTGGAAATAATCGGGAGGGAGGATGCAGTCGGAGTCGACGAAGACGAAGTAATCTCCGGAGGCGTGCTCCATACCGTAGTTGCGGGCGATACTGCGACCTTCATTCTCCTTATAGAAATAGCGGATCGGGAAGCGTCCGGCGTATTTTTCCGTGATTTCACGGCAACTAACGGTCGACCCGTCTTCGACCAAGACGAGTTCGAAGCCTTTGTCGGATTGCCGGTCGAGGCTTTCGAGGAGGTCGGAGATTTCGTCGGGACGATTATAGACGGGGACAATGAGGGAAAAAGTCAGAGGAGTCATGTCTTCGCTGTTTGAGTTCCGTCAGGAGGGGTAACTGCCTGAGATTTGAGGAATTTACGGGGATTGGCTTAAGACCCCGTCTAAAATGGTTCGGCCGCTGATTCCGCCTTATCGGAGGAATCAGCGGCCGACGATATGGTACTTATAAAAGGAATCAGGCTTTTACGCGGCTTACGTAAGAACCGTCGCGGGTGTCGACCTCGATGAGTTCGCCTTCGTTGACGAAGAGGGGAACGCGTACGGTAGCGCCAGTCTCGACAGTTGCGGGCTTGAGAGTGTTGGTAGCGGTGTCACCTTTGAGACCGGGCTCGGTATAAGTGATCTTGAGGACAGTCTTCATGGGCATTTCAGCATAGAGGACAGTATTGGTGGAAGAGTCGCTTACTACTTCTACTACGTCGCCTTCTTTCATGAATGCTGCGCCTGTCACGAGGTCTTTGCTGATGGGCACCTGATCGAAAGTCTCCTGATTCATGAAGATATCGTCGCCGCCGTCAGCGTAGAGATACTGATAGGGACGACGCTCAACGCGTACGTCTTCGAGTTTTTCGCCGATGTTGAAGCGGCGTTCGATCACGCGGCCGTCAACGACGTCTTTAAGTTTTGTGCGCATGAAAGTGTTGCCTTTACCGGGCTTCACGTGGAGGAATTCGATGCAGAAATAGAGACGGCCGTCAAGGCGGATGCAAGTGCCGTTCTTAATGTCTTGGGCGTTCATCATAACTTTAAAAGTATAGATATTAATTAAGTTCTTTATGGGGGGAGAAGCACGCATGCGCTTCCCGCAACGACTGCAAAATTAATGAAAATCTCCTAAATGACGAAAAGAGAAGGGAAATAAATGACAAAATTGGGCTAAAATTCAATCAAAAAGCCTATAAAACAGTCGGCAAATGGCCATAAAAGAGTGAAAATGTTAAAAAAATAGAGGATAAGTTTGGTGGAATCGGCAAGATTTTATAATTTTGCACTCCGAATGTGAATTCGGAATAAATTGTGAATTCGAAATAATATAAAGCTTTATACACAATGAAAAGAACTTATCAACCCTCAAATCGCCGCAGAGTCAACAAGCATGGCTTCCGCGAAAGAATGGCGACTAAGGACGGTCGCAAGGTGCTTGCCCGTCGTCGTGCGAAAGGTCGTGCATCTCTGACTGTTTCTGACTCTATCGCAAGCAAGTAAACTGCTCTGCTCCGACGGAGAGTAAAAATATTCCCTGCTGATTCCGAAGAATCGGCAGGGAATGTTTTTTTGCTGTATATTATTATACTTCCGGCTCAGCGGAGGTAATATTGGCTTTTTGTCAGCGGAAGATTTTAAAAAATATCAGCCGTTGAAGTATCCGAGCATATCCTCGAATGTGCCGATGGCGAAGAGCCAGTAGAGGAGCACGAGTATCAGGACTATAGTCCCGATCCATATCCAAACTTTTCTGTTCATCAGTCAAATATAGGTAATACGGTATCTCTTAAAATTCAGGTTTATAGGTTTTAAGGGATGCTTAGTGGGATGGAATCTGTTAATGTTTAGCCGTTGAAGTATCCGAGGATATCCTCGAATGTGCCTACGGCGAAGAGCCAGTAGAGGAGAATGAACACCAATACTATGATTCCGAGCCACATCCAAAGACGGTTGGTCTTGACGGTCTGCTTGTTTTTCTGAGTTTTTCCTTCTGTAGGCATGCTTCCTGCTATCTGGTCAGGAGTTTCATAACTTCTGTTCTCCCTGACGTGTTTTTCCTTCTGGTTCATAATATCGTCGTTTTTTATAATTATTATCAGTTTACATTCCAGTTCTTAATATATTAATCCGGGATGCAGGAATCTTCAGGTAGAAGATGATTGTCGGGATTAAAATTATTAAGAGTTTGTTTTGATATGTTAACGGATTTCAGCGTGAAAGTGTTCACGCCGGTTCAAACGAATATCTGTCGGAAGGGGACGGGGTCAGAAGGGGACGTCGGAGATCCGAGGGGGAGAAGGATCTGAAGGGGGTAGGATCAGAAGGGGACGGGAGTTTCGTCGGGACCGGGTGTCAGGTCGGTCAGTGGATCTTCGAGTCCTCCGCCGAAGGAGAACTGAGTGGCGTCGGCATTCTCGAAGGGGTTGGGGCCACCTTGCTGTTCGCGTCGGATATGGTCGTTCATCTTGGATCCGATCGGTTGCTTGGCCAAGGTCTCCTGAACGATATTGTATCCTTCTTCCCAATTCTCGAAGCGGGCATAGCGGTGCACAAACCTCAACTTAACATCGCCCACAGCGCCGGAACGATGCTTGGCTACGATCAGTTCGGCCAGTCCGCGGATATCATTTCCTTGGGCATCTTCCGTAGATTTGGTATAATACTCCGGACGATGGATAAAGCAGACGATATCGGCATCCTGCTCGATCGCTCCGGATTCACGCAGGTCGGACAGCACGGGACGCTTGTCTTCGCGGGTTTCGGTGCTTCGGTTGAGCTGGGAGAGGGCGATGATCGGGATGTTGAGTTCTTTGGCCAATCCTTTGAGGGATCGGGAGATAGTGCTGACTTCCTGCTCGCGAGATCCGAGCTTGAGTCCTGCGGCCGTCATGAGCTGGAGATAGTCGATCATTATCATCTTCACTCCGCGTTCGCGCACGAGGCGGCGAGCCTTGGTACGCAATTCGGTAATCGAGAGCCCCGGCGTCTCGTCGAGATAGAGAGGGGCACCATAGACGCCGCGTAGGGTAGTGTTGAGACGGTCCCATTCTTCCGAGGAGAGCTGGCCGCTTTTGATCTTCTCGCCTTCCAGGTTGGCGACGTTGGAAATAAGACGTTTCACGAGCTGCACATTGGCCATCTCAAGGGTAAAGATGCCGATGGGGATATTATAATCTACGGCCATGTTCTTAGCCATTGAGAGGACGAACGCAGTCTTACCCATAGCCGGGCGGGCCGCTATGATTATCAAGTCCGAACTTTGCCAACCTGAGGTCATCTTGTCAAGATCGCGATAGCCGGTCTGCAGACCTGAGAGGCCGGTCTTTGTGTTGGCTGCTGTCTGAATCTGTTCGAGGGCGAGATTCAGGACCGGGTCGACCTGCATGACCTCGCGCTTGAGTTGATTCTGGGAAATATCGAAGAGCTTTCCTTCAGCGCGCTGGAGGAGTTCGTCGATATCGTTGCTTTCATCGAATGCGTCCGTCTCGATTTCCGAAGCGAAGGATATAAGGCGTCGCGCAAGGGATTTCTGTGCTATAATCTTGGCATGGAATTCTACGTTGGCGGCTGAGAATACCCTTGCCGTCAATTCGGTAATATGGATTGCTCCGCCGACATCCTTCAGCGTCCCGTTCTGGCGCAACTGCTCGGTGACGGTCATCATGTCGATCGGGCGTTGGTTGAGGCCTAACGTGCAGATGGCGTCATATATTTTCTGATTGACAGGGTCATAGAAACTGTCGGGAGTCAGCAGGTCGCATACGTTCATGTAGGCATCCTTTTCGAGCATAAGGGCGCCGAGTACGACCTCTTCGAGATCCGTGTCGCGGGGAGGGAGTTTGCCGACCGGCTCTGCCGTGCGGGGAGGGTTGCCTCGTCGGGTGTTGGAGTTGGCGTAGGATGAGCGGTAGTTGTTGTTGGATTCCATACCGCGAAGTTACAAAAAAATTGCGAGAAAAGAAACCGGAAATGAAAAAGGTACTCAGTTCACTCCGCACTTGAATCTTCAGTTCACTCCATTTGTAATACTAAGATATAGGATGCTTTCGAAAAGCAGGAGCAGGGAGGCTGAAAGGAGTATCATGCCGGTCTGACGGAGCACTGCGTTCAGGGCGCTCCCTTCGCTGGAGATCATCCTGCGCCATATCATTATGGCAGGAAGGATCATAATCGCGGGTAGGAATAATTCCGAGCCGGTAGTTAAACTCGGAGCGCATAGAAGAAAACATCCGATGATTGCGGAAAGAAGATAGACGGTAGCCATAGTGCGTCGTCCGAAGATTACGACTGTAGTCTTCTTGCCTACTGCGCGGTCACTTTCATAATCTCGATAGTTATTGACTATAAGGATATTGACGGAGAGCAGGCCTATTCCGAAGCCGACGGGGATGGTTGTGGAATAAAGTGCGGAGGAATGGTCTTGCAGCCAAGCCGTGAGGATGACGGGGACAAGACCGAAGAAAATCAGCACGGCTATATCTCCCAATCCCTTTTGGGATAGGGGATAGGGCCCGGTGCTGTAGGCCAAGGCAAAGAGGGCTATGACAATACCGATAGGCAGCATCCACCATCCTCCCCAAATAATGAGGGCCAGGCCGGGGATGGCAGAAATTATTATGGTGAGGAAGATTGCCCTCAGCATGGCCGCCGGAGAAATGTCGCCTTCGGTCACTCCGCGGCGGAATCCTTCGCGCCCTTTCTTATCGATTCTGTTGCGGAAATCGAAATATTCGTTAGCGAAATTGGCAGTGATCTGGGCGCCTAATGCGAAGAGCAGGCAGCATAGAGCAGGAATCCATTTGAAGGAATCAAAGAAAATTGCACACGCCGAGCCTCCGATGACTCCGGCAATACTTGCCGGCAGCGTCCGGAGGCGCATAGCTTCAATCCAAGGATTCATTAACCGGGAATTCTTTTAAAGTTATTACCGTAAGGTTATTTTCGCAAAACCGATTGCCGAAATTTTGTTGGCCTCTTTATTTGTTGGCCTCTTTATTAGCGGCGGAAAGGATCACCGGAGTGATTTTTTCTATTGCGGCATCTACGTTCTCGGCTCCGATCAATCCTTTTACCAGATGATCGGGGAGGGCATCAAAACCGTACTGCAATCCGATAAGCATGCCGCACAGGGCACCTGTCGAATTGGCGTCTCCGCCTCGGGAGACAATATTATAGATCGCTTCTTCCGGGGAATCATGATGCCAGAGGGTCCAAAGGGCCGCTGACAGGGCCTTGGCGGCGGAGTTGAAGGATTCTTCGTCATCAAGTTCCAGGTCGTCGAGAGTCCCGTCGCGCGCGATATCGATGAAGGGGGTAAGGCGGTCGGTATATTTACCTGCAATGGAATAGATAGTCTGGATATCGGTCTGGCGGTCTTTCCAAAGCAGATCATTGGCCATGCGGGCAATGATCATGGAGGAGGCTATGGTAACGGGGTGGACGTGAGTCAGATAGATATTGTCCAATATAGTCTCCTCGTTGAAGTTTGGCCAGATGCCCAGCATTACCGCGCGGCCGAGACTATCGTTGCGGGAGATGTTGCTATTATGGATCTTGAATATCTTGCGGGCAGTCTGATGGGGGTACTCAAGGAAGTCAGGAGTCGAAAGCACCCAACGGAGATTGGTCGATATGTCCATCGGGGAGGTCTCGTCAAACCATTTCTTTATTCTCTCGGCGAAGTCGAGGTGATCGCATCGTCCGCGCTCGGCTATGCTTTCAGCAAGGAGCAGGACGAAGAATGTGTCGTTGGTGTATTGTCCGCGTTTCCATTGACTGCGATGGGCGTCGCGGATAATCTGATTGTAGGTGGTCAACCCGTCAGGGTATCGGACAGCGACTTCCTCTCGGCTCATGAATTCAGTGCCGAGACCGAGAGCGTCGCCAATGGCATAGCCATAGAGGCAGCCTTTGAGTTTATTGGTCTGCATTCTGGGGAAAGAGGTGCTTACGCACAGTTAAGTTAGATTAGTTTGAGAAGTTCTTTAGTGACTTCTACGCAAAGTTAGAAAAAAAATGTTAAATTTCCAATTTTTCTGTAATTTTTCTTTTTTTGAATGATTCGGAAACATTTTAACCTATTTTAAACGTTTATATTTTCGAGTAATCCAAAGATAAGCAAAATATAAAAATCTACATAATGAAAAGTTTTAAACGTATCCTGGCTGGCTGCGCCATGTTGCTTGCCGTTATGGTTCCCTCTGCTGAGGCTTCCGCCCAATCCCTCCTTGGCGATGCCTTGGGTAATATGCTTCAGGGAGTTTTCTCTAAGTCAGATCTTTCGGTATATGACATCTGCGGTCAATGGACCTCGACAGGCTCGGCCGTAAGTTTTCAGAGTGATAATTTCCTGCAGAAGGCGGGAGGCACGGCCGCGGCCGGAGTGATAGAGAATAAGATCAATCCCTATTTCGAGAAATTAGGATTCAATAATGCAGTTCTCACGGTAGAGGCCGACAGCACCTTCACCCTTAAGACGCAGAAATTCACCCTCAACGGTAATCTCACTTCAAACGGTGACGGCACTTTTGACTTTACTTTCACGGCCATGAAAAAGATCAAACTCGGTACGGTGAAGACCTACGTCCAGAAATCGGGCAACAATATGGACGTCATGTTTGACGCCAAAAAGCTGAAGAGCCTGATATCAGGTATAGCGAAGTTCACCGGTATCAGTATAGCGAAGACAGCGGCCTCGGTACTTGACAGCTACGATGGACTTTGCGTAGGGTTCAGCATGAAAAAGACCGGAGACGTGGAGATGCCGGAAGGTACTACCAATAAATCCGGTCTCGGCGGTCTGCTGCAAGGAGTCCTTGGAGGCGGAAACTCTTCCTCGTCGTCAACTTCCAATTCCGCTGTTGAAACGGAGTCTACCTCAACTCAGGAGTCATCCTCCTCCTCTTCCTCTAAGTCCGGTCTCGGAGGTCTGTTGGAAGGTATTCTGAGCGGTGGTAAATCTTCCTCCTCGTCCTCTTCTTCCTCCACCACTACCGAAGAAGTAACCCGTTCAACAGAGAATACTGAATCCCAGACTACTTCGCCCGACCAAAAATATACCAAGATCGGCGGCGGTATGCTCAAAGGCGAGACATCCAAGTAATTGAGGAACTATTTTATTCCCCGATACTTATAAATACAATCAGGTAAATACAATCAGGGGGATTTCACTTTCACGGTGAAATCCCCCTGATTGTATTTGCTTGGATCGTCCGGCTTAGTAGACTCAGTTGAGGGCTGAGATGCGGGCTATATATTTGCCGACTATGTCGAATTCGAGGTTGACGACCGTGCCGGGTTGGATGCGGCAGAAGTTGGTGTGCTCCATCGTGTAGGGGATAATGGCTACCCGGAAGGAGTCGCTCTCGGAGTCGCAGACCGTCAGGCTCACGCCGTTGACCGTCACGCTCCCTTTCTCTACTGTCACGTATCCTTTGGCTGCGAGGGAAGGTTCAAATTTATATTGGAATTTGAAATAGGTACTGCCGTTGGCTTCTTCGAGTCCGACACATTCGGCAGTGCAGTCGACGTGGCCCTGAACGATATGGCCGTCGAGTCGTCCGTCGATCTTCATCGAGCGCTCAACGTTGACTAAATCTCCCTCTTTGAGAAGACCGAGATTCGAGCGGTCGAGAGTCTCACGAATCGCCGTAACGACGTAGCGGTTCTCCGGGAGGAGTTCGACTACAGTCAGGCAGACACCGTTATGGGCGACGCTCTGGTCGATATGAAGTTCATCGGCGAAATCACACTCAAGAGTGATATGCAGGTTATCCTGCTCGCGCTGCAGCCCTACCACTTTGGCGGCTGCTTCTACAATTCCTGAAAACATTCTTTATCGTTTGATTGATTATGCGTACTTAAAATAATTGATAATTGCTTTGGAGAGGTCTTCACTCAGTGAGGGATAAGACCCCGATATGGATAGACGCTTCCCAATCCCCGGAGAATTCCGGAAATATTTGCAAACTTACATAAAAACGCGCGAATAACCGATATATTTCCCAAACTTTTTTGTTATCTTTGCAGATGCAAGGAGTTGATCGCCTCTCTTGCTATGGGCCGCTTGGCCCCGCTAATTACTACTAACCCAAATCCAAGGCGCAAAGTATATGGCAAAGCAATTGAATATCCTACGTAATGATCCGTGGCTCGAACCGTATGCCCCGGCAATCGAAGGACGACACGAAGACGTCGTCAGAAAACTTCATCAGCTGACGGCTAACACGGGCGGTTCGCTGACCGAGTTCGCCAACGCATATAAGTATTTCGGACTTCATCATCTTCCTGAAGGAGGATGGGTCTTCCGCGAGTTCGCTCCTAACGCGAAGGATATCTGGCTTGTCGGCACTTTCAACGACTGGACTACAACCGACGCCTATCGCCTTCATCGTATCGACGGCGGCGTCTGGGAAATAACCCTTCCTGAAGATGCCCTTCACGACGGGGATCTGTATAAGATGCTCGTGGCTTGGGACGGCGGTCAGGGCGAGAGAATCCCGGCTTACGCGACCCGCGTAGTGCAGGACGATGAGACAAAGATCTTCTCCGCCCAGGTCTATGCCCCCAAGCATCCCTATAAATTCAAAATAAAGGACTTCCGTCCGGATACCGAGCCTCTTCTGATCTATGAATGTCATATCGGAATGGCACAGGATGAGGAAAAGGTAGGAAGCTATGAGGAGTTTCGGACAAAGACTCTGCCGAGAATTGCCAAGGATGGCTATAACGCTATTCAGATCATGGCTATCCAGGAGCATCCTTATTATGGATCTTTCGGCTATCATGTCAGCAGTTTCTATGCCGCTTCTTCACGATTCGGCACTCCCGACGACCTGAAGCGACTGATCGATGACGCCCATTCGATGGGGATCGCCGTCATCATGGATATCGTCCATTCTCACGCCGTGAAGAATGAAGTGGAGGGTCTGGGAAGACTCGACGGCAGTTATGACCTATATTTCTATTCCGATCATCGCCGTGAACATCCGGCATGGGATTCGCTTCTCTTCGATTATGGTAAAGACAGCGTCCTGCATTTCCTTCTCTCCAACTGCAAGTTCTGGCTTGAGGAGTATAAGTTCGACGGCTTCCGTTTCGATGGCGTGACTTCGATGCTCTATTACGACCATGGTTTGGGAAAAGCGTTCGGAGGATACGGAGATTATTACGACGGCAATCAGGATCCCAACGCACTGACCTATTTAACTTTGGCCAATATCCTTATCCATGAAGTCAAGTCCGATGCGATCACTATCGCCGAGGAAATGAGCGGTATGCCCGGACTGGCTGTCAAGTTCAAGGACGGCGGTATCGGTTTCGACTATCGTATGGCAATGGGTATCCCTGACTATTGGATCAAGATGATCAAGG
>CAYTOR010000067.1:0-10848 GCA_964439505.1 uncultured Sangeribacter sp. | reverse complement strand
TCGGGGCACATCTGCGACCCGGAATTTAACATTTTTTGTGGGACGGGGTCTAAAAATAATGAAGCCGTACAAAATTGTACGGCTTCATTATTTTTAACGCCTCTACACTCAACCTATTACTTGGCGGACTTGGGCGTCGGTGGCGCGTAGGGGACCTTTGCGGGCGAGTTTGAGGGCGCACATGGCGGCGGCGTAGCGGCCCGCGGAAGGTATGTCGTCGCCTTGACTGCGGCGATAGAGATACCCGGCCATGTAGGTGTCGCCACAACCCGTAGCGTCAACGATCGATTCGGGCCAATAAGCCGGAATATCGTAATAAACCCCGTCGGAATAGATCAGCGAACCCTTGGACCCCAATGTCAATACTACCTCCTTCACCCCTTTCCCGGCCAACAGCCGGGCAGCCTCCCGGGGATCGCGGCTCCCGGTCAAGACCTCCATCTCCACTTCATTCGCCTTAAGGACCGTCACGTAGGGCAAAAGCTCATCCATCCCCTCAAAGTCCTGAGGGATGACGTCTTCCCCTATAACCCGACGCAGGTATCCCTGCACGTCGAGAGCCAGTTTACCCTTTGCCGCAAGCTGCCGGAATACTCCCGGATCGAAATCATCCGCCAAGAGCGTCCCCAAATGGAAATATGCCGCTTCCTCCTCTTCCAAGTCCTTCACATTGAAAGGGCGTCCCTTGGAGAGTACCCTCTGCGTCCGGCTGTCAATATCCTCCCCATAGCGGTTCTCAAAAAAGACGGAATGAGAGCCGGGGATAAGACGGACGTCAAGACCGTCAGACTGCATCTGCCTTACAGTCGCCTCCTCATCCGGGCCTACGGATGTCACGACGCGGAAAGATTCGGGAGCTATATTCTGCAAGGCACCCGCAAAATAGAAGGCTGTCCCGCCGGGCATTTCTTTAGTAAAAGTCGGGGTGATCACGCGGTCATGGGTGATATGTCCTATGCAACAGATCGGTTTCATTTCTTTTGAGATAATTCTTTATTCTTCATTCTTCGCGATTCTTCGCGGGCGCAATGTATTGCGCCCCTACCTGAGTGTTGGAATGATATTATTTCCTGAATTGATATCATTTCTTTAGATGGGATTGGTAGAGGGAGTAGATCATTACGAAGATATAGCCGGTGGCCGGGACCAGGAAGGAGAGCGACAGACCGATGCGCTCGGCAATCCAACTCATCAGCAATGTACCTACCGCCCCGCCGATCGGCGACATCATCAGAAGGGAGGAAGCAAGTTTGACGTCCTTGCCGGCTTCGATTATAGTCATGGTGAAGATGGTAGGAAACATTATGGCCTCGAAAAGATATACCCCGAAAAGTGAGTAATGCGAAACGTCGCCGAGACCTAAGCTTACCAGGACCGCCATCAATATCGCTCCGCAGGCGCTTACGGTCAATACCTTATTGGCGGCCACTCTGGTCATCACCAAGCTTCCTCCGACACGCGCAAGCATAAACAGACCTAACGCGCAGAAAGACAGTATGGTCGGCGCGACGGCTTTGGAAATCCACCCTTCGGAAGTGACATAATTGATAAAGAGGCTGTTGATCGAAATTTCAGAGATTTCGTAGAAGAAGAGTGCCGCGAATCCGAACATAAACCGCGGAGAAATTAGCAGCCTGCCGATGACCCTCGACGGGGATGAACTCCGGCCGGTGTTTTTCTTATCCCTGGTGTCCGTCAACTGATCCTCTTCAGGTATCCGGATTTTCGGCAAGGGCAGCCTTGAAAAGGCCAAAGCCGCGAGCAGGACCGCGACCCCCATTATCGTATAAGGCAGGGAGACGTGTCCTCCACCCTCTTCGGAGAAAAGAAAACCGCCTACAAGCACGGGGCCGAGGATACACCCTAAGCCGTTGAAGGATTGGGCTAAGTTCAGACGTCCCGCAGCCGACGCGGGGTCGCCCATCTCAGTCGCATACGGATTGGCCGACGTCTCAAGCATCGCCAATCCACAACCGATCAGAAACAACGCACCGAGAAACACCGGAAACGACATCCACCCTTCTCCGGGTATGAAGAGCAACGCACCGATCCCGAAGAGAAGCAGTCCGCCGACTATCCCTCTCCGGTAGCCCCCTCGCGTTATTATAAGCCCCGCCGGTATGGCCATCAGGAAATACCCCGTATAGGTCATCCCCTGCACGAGCGCCGACTCGGTCAGGGATATGGAAAGGAGTTCCTGAAAATGCTTGTTGAGCACATCCAGAATCGACCTGGCGAATCCCCAGATGAAAAACAGGGAGGTCACCAATATGAACGGAACCGTATATTCTTTGCTTACAAGACGCGTAGCCATCGCAATTTAACTTCGTTAAATCTTGTCATTCATGGTTAAAACACGTTAAGAGGGTAAAGTGTTTTGCCCGGGCAAACTATAAAGGGCCTGCAGACGTTTTCTTATATAGGAAATCATATACAAACCAATATCCACCCGATGAAGAAATTCACAAAAATAGTCGCTACGATCTCCGATAAACGTTGCGACCGCGAATTTATACGCACGTTGGCCGACGCGGGTATCAACGTAGTGCGAATGAACTCCGCTCACCTCGACTATGAGGGATTCAAAAAAATAGTAGACAACACCCGAGCGGCCGATGAATCGATCGGCATCATGATGGATACCAAGGGCCCGGAAGTGCGCACTACCACCACCTTCACCGGCAACCCCATAGAATTTCAGAGCGGCGATATCGTGGAGATTGTCGGGGACCCCGACGGATTGACCTCAGCGGAACGTATCTGCTTCAATTATCCGGGGATCGCCAAGGATGTCAGCGTAGGCGACCGCCTGCTGATAGATGACGGAGAGATAGCCTTCAAGGTGAAGGATATCATCGACGGAGTCATCATCGCCAAAGCCGAGAATGACGGGACTTTAGGCTCGCGCAAGAGCGTCAATATCCCGGGAGTAAGAATCGATCTGCCGGCAGTCACTGACCGCGACCGGCGCAATATCAAATATGCTGTCGAACTCGGGGTCGATTTCATAGCCCATTCCTTCGTCAGGTCGGCAGCCGACGTGAAGGAAGTGCAGGATATCCTGGATTCATTAGGTGCGGACACAAAAATCATCTCGAAGATCGAGAACCAGGAGGGCATCGACAATTTCAAGGAGATACTGGACGCTTCTTACGGCATTATGGTGGCCCGCGGCGACTTGGGAATCGAGGTCCCGGCCGAGAAGATTCCGGGGATGCAGGCGATGATGATCAATGAATGTATCGCTCATCATAAGCCGGTCATTGTTGCGACCCAGATGCTCCATTCGATGATCCACAATCCGCGTCCTACGCGTGCGGAGATTTCGGACGTGGCCAACGCTGTCTATCAGCGCGCCGACGCCATGATGCTCTCGGGCGAGACGGCCAACGGCCGCTATCCCGTCGAGGCCGTCAAGGTCATGACGAGCGTGGCCCGGGAGGTGGAGCACTCCGACCGCAACCGCATGGATATCCCGCCGCTCGTAGATGATCAGATCACGTCATTCATCGCCCGCGAGGCAGTACTTTCAGAAAAGATCTTGGGCACCAAGGGCATCTTTACGGATGCCTACCGCGGAGTATCGGCCCGCTTCATAGCCTCCTTCCGCGGCAATAACCCGACCTACGCCATCTGCCATAACCAGAACGTACAGCGTTGGCTGTCGCTCAGCTACGGTGTCTTCACCTTCTTCGATCACAATCCGACCGAAGTCATCCCGCGCCACAGCATCAAGGCCCTCCACCGCATCGTTGAGTCCGGCCATCTCGATTGCCACGATCGCATAGCCTATCTTACCGGCACGAAAGCCGGCGCGCGAGCCCTGGAGTTCATGACTCCCGAAGAACTCTTCCGTGAAGAAGAAAACTAAAAGGGCACGAAAAAAAACTAAAAGGGCGCGATTTTCGCGCCCTTTTAGTTTTTGGGAGAACCGGGAGTTCAGTGAGAACTATGAGAACTATAAGAACCGGGATAATTCTCAGTACTCATAGTGCTCTCAGTACTCTTAGAACTCTCAGTACGAAACCGAAGTCTTCAGGAGGAGCGAGCCGTCGAGGGGCTCGAGAAGGAGGAGAACCTTCAGGTCTTTGCCGTCTTCTTTTTCTCCGACCGCTACCCCTAACCAGGCGCCGTCCATCTTCTTGGCAACGTCGGCAACATTGAATATGCCTTTGCCGTAACTTCCCTGACTGAGATGGAAATCATTCCCCTCGATCTCTACCGACCCCAGGTTCTCCAATACCTGGCCCAGAGCGGCGTTCTGTTGACCGTTGGTCGAAACTACGGCTCTATAGCCACCGGGGGAAGAACGGAAACTCTTGGTATCTTCCTGCGAGGCAATGGCGATAGTCCCTTGCAGCGGAGAAATTATGCTTGCCATTCCCATCGGCAAAGCTCCACCCATCGACTTGCCCAAGTCCTGAATCTGCTTTACGAGTTTCTGCGAAACTCCCATTGCAAAAATCATATTGGCATTCCCTCCAAGCGCGGCCACTTTCTTCGTGTCTATCTTCTCCACCTCTATCACGCATTTGGCGGGTTTGTAATCCTCCGTCATCGGCATCAGGCTGAAATCAAGACCGGTCTTGTTGAAGTCTATCTCGCCGGTCAGATACATCGGCTTGTCAAAAAGCATGCTGGAAGCCATCCGCGCCTGAGCCTGCTTCGAGAAGGGAAGATTGGAGAAAAGACCCTCAAGCGACATCCAGAGAGTCGCGGCTTTATCGCTACCGGCCATTGTCTCGGCATATTTACAGGCTAAGAAACTCTGGGCCTCCGACAGTTTCATAAGCTCGGCCACCTTGTTGGGCGTAAGATCATCCCCTATCCAGAGACGGTCGCCGTCAGCGATAGCATAATCACCCTTACATTCCACGCCGCCTGACTTCTCCCATTGGCCGCCGGATTTCCCATCGATTACATTGCGCAGGCCGTCGCTATCCGCGATCATGCAGGTCAGATAACTTTCTCCCTTATAGACAAAACCGACGAACGCCCCGGCCTTTACATTTATCGCAACTTTCTGAAACTCGTTGACAACTTCGCCCGACAGTTTCCCTTTGCCGAAAGCGGAGAGAAGACCTTCGGTACCGAAAGAAACGATACGCCCGTCCTTGACCTCACCGCCGCATTGATCCACAATCTTACCTAAATCGCCACTGATGACTACGGCAGCCTCCTGCGGAACGGTATTATACAAGGCGTTAAGATCCTCCTTGCCCCCGCCGGAGCAGGACGAGAGGAGCAGTGTCAACGCCACGAAGAGCAGGACCGGCAACGCTGCGATGCCCGGACGCCCGATAGATATAGATAATCTTGCCATATTTTTCCTATGATTTTTGGGTTAATATGCGTTTTTTAATTTCAATATTCCACAAAATTAAAATAAATTTCTTAACTTCGCAAAGAAGAAGCATCCCAACCGGAATTTTCTTATTAATATCAATAAAGAAAAAGCATCCCGAGTGGAGTTTTCTTATATTTATCTGAATAAATCAGACTGACCTTAAATCAAGAGTTCTTCCATAATCAGAGGACTCCGCTAATACCCTAAACGCAAATTTTTTATACCAATCGGTTATGAGCATCATTTCGCAGCGCATCGAGCGCTTATCCCCCTCGGCCACTCTGGCCATGTCGCAGAAAAGCGCAGAATTGAAGGCAAAGGGTGTCGACGTCATCAACATGTCGGTCGGCGAACCGGACTTCAACACTCCTGACCATATCAAGGAGGCGGCCAAGCGCGCCATCGACGAGAATTACTCGCGTTATACTCCTGTCCCGGGCTATCTGTCGCTCCGTCAGGCTGTCTGCAACAAACTGCAGCGTGAAAACGGTCTGTCGTTCACTCCCGATCAGATCGTAGTCGGCAACGGCGCCAAGCAGGAACTCTACAACGCCCTCCTTGCCTGCGTCAATCCGGGCGAAGAGGTGATCATCCCCACTCCGGCCTGGGTAAGCTACGTGGAAATGGTGAAACTCGCCGAAGGGAAGGTAGTCGAAGTCCCCGCCGGCATCGAGAATAACTTCAAGGTGACGGCCGAGCAGTTAGCAGCCGCCATAACTCCGGCGACGAAGATGGTGATGCTCAACTCCCCCTCGAATCCGACCGGCGCCGTCTATACCTACGACGAACTTAAGGCTTTGGCCGAAGTATTAGGCCGCTTCCCGAATATCCTCATCCTCGCCGATGAAATCTACGAACATATCAATTTCGTAGGAAAGGTCCACAGCATCGCGGAATTTCCTGAAGTACGCGACCGGGTCATCATCGTCAACGGCGTATCGAAAGCTTACGCGATGACGGGCTGGCGTATCGGCTACCTGGCCGCTCCGTTAGCCATTGCCAAGGCAGTCAGCAAACTGCAGGGGCAATCCACTTCCGGCGCATCCTCCATCGCACAGAAAGCGGCTGAAGCGGCCTACGACGGTCCGCAGACCTGCATCGAGAAAATGCGCGCGGCCTTCGAACGCCGCCGCGACCTGATCGTCGACCTGGCTAAGGAAGTGCCGGGATGGCAGGTCAACCGCCCGGACGGCGCTTTCTACCTTTTCCCGAAGGTCGACAGCTATGTCGGCTGCCTCACTCCCGACGGCAAGCGCCTGCAGACGGTCGGTGACTACGTGATGTATCTTCTCGAAGAAGCCCACGTCGCCTGCGTCGACGGCGAGGCCTTCTGCGCACCGGGCTATATGCGCCTGAGCTACGCCACTTCCGACGACAATATCCGCGAGGCAATCCGGCGTATCCGCGAAGCCTCCGCAAAACTCACAAAATAAAGCCTCTATGCTCACATCCCTCGTACTTCTTGCCGCCTCCGCCGGCGCTTCCCCTATAGTCAACAGTATAGAGCCCCCTTATTGGTGGACAGGCATGCGAAACGATACCCTGCAGTTAATGGTCAGTGGACCGGGTGTAGGGAATGCCTCGGTCTCGACGGATTATCCCGGTGTGACTCTCCTGCAAGATGTCACTCTCGATAATCCGGACTATAAGTTCCTGTATTTCAAGATTTCTCCGGAAACGAAACCGGGTGAGATGGCTCTGAATTTCAAACTCGGGAAGAAGAAGCAGACCGTTGACTACGCTCTGCGGGAGCGGTCGAAGGCAGGCGAGGATCATCAGGGATTTGACGCATCCGACGTACTCTACCTCTTGATGCCGGACCGTTTCGCACAAGGGAAGGCGGCTTCGGATGACCCGTACGAGGGACTGAAATATAAGGCTCAGCCTGACCGCAATAACCCCAATGCACGCCACGGCGGCAATATTCAGGGCGTCATAGATCACCTTGATTACCTGCAGGATTTGGGAGTTACGGCCATTTGGGTTTGCCCCGTCCTGGAGAATGACATGCGCGGCGGATCTTACCACGGCTACGCAACCACCAATTACTACCGTATCGATCCCCGCTTCGGCACTAACGAAGAGTGGCAGCTCCTCATCGCTGAAGCTCAGAAACGCGGGATGAAAGTAGTCATGGACATGATCTTCAACCATTCCGGCTCGGAGCATCCCTGGATGCAATCGATGCCGTCGAAGGATTGGTATAATCACCCGGAGGGGGACGTACTGACGAATTTCCGGCTTACCACGGTCCATGACCCTTACGTATCGGACTTCGACAAGGACGCTACGGTCAACGGTTGGTTTGTCCGCGAGATGCCGGACCTCAATCAGCGTAATCCCCACGTGATGAAGTATCTGACCCAGAACAGTATATGGTGGGTCGAATCCTCGGGTATCAATGGTATCCGGATGGATACTTATCCCTACGCCGACATGAACGGAATGGCCTCCTGGGCCAAGGACGTCATGACGGAATACCCGAATTTCAATATCGTCGGGGAGTGCTGGTACGGCAATGAGGGCGGTTCGGCTTTCTGGCAGAAGGGCTCACGGCTCAATGATACCGAAACCGAGTTGCCGACCGTTATGGACTTCAAACTCTCTATCGACGGCCGGAAATACTTCAACGACGAGACGACTCCCTGGACCGGACTCAACGGACTTTACGATCATCTGTCGATGGATTTCCTTTTCCCCGACCCGCAGAAAATCCTCACTTTCCTCGATAATCACGACACTGACCGCTTCCTGCTCACCGAGCCGGAAAACCTCGATTCCTGGAAGCAGGCCGTCACCTTCCTGCTCACTTCGCGCGGCATCCCGCAGATATATTACGGGACGGAACTGCTGATGAACGGTTCGAAGGAGGGTAGCGACGGATATATCCGCCTCGATTTCCCCGGTGGATTCCCCGGAGACAAGGTCAACGCCTTCGAGGCTTCCGGGCGCACCCCGCTGCAGAACGAGGCATGGGATTATCTATCAGGATTGCTCCGCTGGCGCCGTGACGTGGCCAACGACGTAATCGCCAAAGGTACTCTCAAGCATTTCATGCCGATCAACTGCGCCTACGTCTATGAGCGCCGCCTCGGTGACAAGAGCGTGATAGTTATGATCAACGGTACTGACGAAACTCTCGACCTCCCCGCCGACCGCTACTCGGAAATTCTTCCGGCCGGATCGACATGGACGGTCGCCCCGTCCGGACAACCCTTTGCCATAGGCGCCGACATCTCCCTCTCCCCCCGCCAAACACTTGTCATTCAAAACTTTTAAGCCAAAATTTTAAACAATGTGGCTAAGATAGAAAGCATCACTCTGGCCGACATGCTGCCGAAGGTCTTTGTCGGCGAAGATATCCCTCATTCGGAGATCTGGCTGACGGAATGTACGTTCCGCCGGGGTCAGCATTATCTGATCGAAGCTCCGTCCGGAGGGGGAAAATCTTCGCTGATGGCCTATATCTACGGAGCCCGCAAGGATTATCAGGGACGCCTTCTCTTCAATGATACCCTCGTCTCTGAATATTCCATCGACCAATGGCAGCAATTCCGCCGCCAGAATATCGCCTATCTCCCGCAGGAGCTCGATCTCTTCCCGGAATTGACCTGCATCGAAAATATCCGCCTGAAGAATGACCTTACCGGCCACGTCCCGGAAGAGCGTATCAACGAATGGCTCGATCGCCTCGGGATAGCCTTCCGCCGCGACTATCCGGCCGGAAAGATGTCGATCGGCCAGCAGCAGCGCCTCGCTATCATCCGCGCGCTCTGCATGCCCTTCGACTTTATTCTCCTCGACGAACCCGTCTCCCACCTTGACGGGGCCAACAATCTTATCGCCGCGGAGATAATCGCAGAGGAAGCCGCCCGCCAGGGCGCAGGAGTCATCTCCACTTCCGTCGGCAATCCACTTCTCCTTCATTCCGCCGTAAACCTAAAGCTATAACCAAGAACTTATAGACAAGAAGCTATAACCAAGAAGTTATGAATAAGCCCGGCCACTCCACCTCATCCATGATCGACAAACTTCTGCGGCGAAACACTTCCGCTTCGCGGATCGCCGGCTTCATCCTGTCGAATCTGATAGGTCTGGCTATCATGGGGGCCGGACTCCAGTTCTATCTCGACGCCCGGTCGCTTTGGGAGGCAAAAGACTCTTTTCTCAAGTCCGATTATCTGGCTATCAACAAGATAGTCAGTGCAGACGCGATGTGGGGAAACTCATCTGCGGAATTCACTGACGAAGAGATCGCCGACCTGGAGAGTCAGCCATGGGTGGAGAAAGTGGGGCGCTTTTCCAAAGCCGACTTCCGGGTCTATGCCTCCGTAGCTCTTGACGGAGAGGGCGCCGCCGATTCCCAATCCGAAGGCGAACGGCCGGGACGCCGCATGTCGACCGCAATGTTTTTCGAAGCCGTACCCGATGAATTTCTCGATTTAGGTCAGGGCTCATTTGAATGGAATCCCGACAGCCCGGACATACCAATCATCATCTCAAAGGATTACCTCGCCCTCTATAACTTCGGTTTCGCTTCGTCGGCCGGATTGCCGAAGTTGTCGGAGAATCTCGTAAGCGGCCTCCCCTTGCAACTGACTCTTTCCTCCGACGATGGTCAGCGCCGCGTTCAGGCCTACGGCCGCGTGGCCGGATACTCCAACCGCTTCAACACTATCCTCGTACCCCAATCCCTTCTTGATCACTATAACTCCGAACTTGGAAGGAGCGGACAGTCCGCCACTTCCCCGTCTCGCCTGATAGTTGACGTCAACTCCCCCGGCGACGCTGCGATAGCGCCTTATCTTGAAAGCAAGGGATGGGAGGTCGCCGGCGACAAAAGCAGTGCCTCGGCCGCCTATATGTTGAAGATAGTCAGCGCAATAATCATCGCTGTGGGCAGCATCATCACCCTGCTGTCGCTACTCATACTCGGCTTGAGCATGTCGTTGCTGATGGAGAAAAACCGCCGGAAGCTCCATTCTCTTCTTATGCTCGGCATCCCGGTGAAGGAAGTGGCCCGACCCTACTGGCGGATCACCACTCTGTCGGCCCTCGGGGCGGCCCTGCTCGCATGGCTGAGCGTCTTCGGGCTGCGGTCCTATTATCTGACTCCGCTCGAAGCGATCGGTGCGGAGGGGGCGTCGATGCTCTGGCCTACCGTAATGATCCTCGGCCTGACCCTGCTGATAATCTACATCAACTGCCAAGGGGTCACCCGCCGCGTTCTCCAGGCCTGGTCGAAGTAAATCCCGACCGAGATCCTCAACCCAACGAGATTCCCTTCCCCATCCAACGAGATTCTCGAATTACTCGAGATGTTCGAGATTCTCGCTCGAGATTGTCGAGATTGTCGAGTTGCTCGAGATTCTCGAGTTGCTTGAGTTGCTCGAGATTCTCGAGTTACTCGAACTTTTCGAGATTCTCGACTCCAACGCCGAGCCCGGTGTAGATTCAAGAACGAAGTGCAAAATCCATGCTGCTCTTCCTTGATCCTCCGG
>CAYTOR010000066.1:0-10854 GCA_964439505.1 uncultured Sangeribacter sp. | reverse complement strand
GAACGGGCTTCCGAACATGTAAAGACCAATCTCGCTGAATATCTCGAAAAAGGAATTGTAAAATAAGGGAATCGCCATGATGGAAAAAGACGCCAAGATATATGTTGCCGGTCATCGCGGTATGGTCGGCTCAGCGATAGTACGCGAACTTCAACGTCAAGGTTATACGAATATAATCACCCGGTCCCATTCCGACCTTGATCTTACCGATCAGCGCGCGGTGGAGGAGTTCTTCCAAGCGGAAAAACCTGATTATGTCTTTCTGGCAGCCGCCAAAGTCGGGGGCATCGTAGCCAACTCAACCGCACCGGCCGATTTTATGTGGCAGAACATGACCTTGGAAATGAATGTCATCCATTCGGCTTGGAAGAATGGAGTCAGGAAACTGGAATTCTTAGGCTCATCCTGTATCTATCCCCGTCTGGCTCCTCAGCCTATGCCTGAATCCTGTCTGCTCACCTCTTCCCTGGAGCAGACCAATGAAGCCTACGCCTTGGCTAAGATCTCGGGTCTGAAGTATTGCGAATATCTCAACCGCCAGTATGGCACGGATTATATCTCCGTTATGCCGACGAATCTCTACGGACCCAACGATAACTATCATCCGGAACATAGCCATGTCCTCCCGGCCCTCATCCGCCGATTTCATGAGGCAAAAGTAAACGGCGCGGAGTCTGTCACCTGTTGGGGCGACGGCAGCCCTTTGAGAGAGTTCCTTTACGTCGATGATCTGGCATCATTGTGTGTCTTCCTGATGAATAATTATTCCGGCAATGAGACGGTCAATGCCGGCACCGGCAAGGAACTGACAATTCGCGAATTGACGGAATTGGTAGCGAAAACCGTAGGATACGAAGGTAAGATCGAGTGGGACAGTTCCAAACCTAACGGGACTCCCCGCAAACTTCTGGATGTAAGCAAGGCTACAGGTCTGGGCTGGACCTATAAGACCGAGCTTCCGGAAGGTATACGGTTGGCTTACGAAGATTTTTTAAGTCATATCCAAAAGGGTGACATCCGGCTGCGATAATCCCTCCGGAAAATCTACCGGACGTCAAGCTTTCTCCGGAGTAGTATGGAGTTTTGTCGAAAGGGGTTCGACTCAGTTGCTTGGCTTCATCGTGACTGTCGTCATGGCCCGGTTGCTGACTCCGTCGGATTATGGCCTTATCGGGATGCTGCTGATCTTCCTTCAGATCGGTGAAGCCTTAGCGTCGGGAGGAATGACGCAGGCCCTTGTCGCCCGCGGTATTGAAAACAGAAGCGACCGACGCAGAGCCGTCAGTTTCAATATCTCGGCCGGTATCCTCATTTATCTGCTATTATGGATTGCGGCTCCCTGGATTGCCGGATTCTATTCCGAACCTCTACTGACCGGGCTGACCCGCCTTGTCGGCCTGACGGTACCTCTGCAGGCCGGCGCTTGTCTGCCGGAAGCCATTCTGATGAGTCGCCTCGCCTACCGCCGGAGAGCTGTCGCTTCCCTCTCTGCACTTCTGATCGCAGGGACAACCGGAATCCTCTGCGCGGCTTCCGGACTCGGAGTGCTGGCCATAGCCATTTATATGATAACGCAGAGTCTCAGCCTTCTCCTTTTTCTCAATATCGCAACCGCCGCTTTCCGACCGCAGGCTACTCCGGATGATGCCGAATCCACCGTACGGAGCAAATCTCTGTGGAAATATGGCCTTAACCTTATCGGGGCCAGACTGGCGGACGTAGCCTATATAAATTCCTACCTTATCATCATCGGGCGATTGCTCCCGGTCAGTGATGTCGGATTGTTTACTCGCGCCCGACAGTTTGCTTCCGTTCCGTCCATAAGCATGAGCGAGATAGTACGGAGAGTCTCCTATCCGGTACTCTGCAGAGTGCAGGATAATGAGAACTTGAGAGCCGATTATTTCAAGAGGATGACGGGAATGGCGATGTGCGTCGCCTTTCCGGTCATGCTGGTCCTGGCCGCGCTGGCAGAACCGATAGTAAATGTCGTTCTCGGAGTGAAATGGGCCGGAACAGGGACATTGTTGATCTGGCTCTGCCTGGGGATGATGTGGACTCCTTTGGATGGGCTGAACCTCACCTATATCCTCGCCTCCGGCAATCCCTCGGGACTGATGAAAATAGAGATTATCCGGAAGATCATCGGTCTGGCGGTATTGCTGATCAGTTTCCGTTTCGGATTGGTTGGCATCTGCATAGGTTATGCGGCAGCGTCTTTCATAGCCATGGCGGTGACAGCCCTTTACGCTCTTCGCAAATTAAAAGGAGTTTCTGCGCTGTTGCTTAAATCCGTAGGACTTCCGTTATCGGCAGCCGTCCTGACCTCGACAGCAGTCGCCATCGCCGCCAGCGTCCTTCCCTCCCCCCTCCTGAAATTAATTATCGGAGTAGCTATAGCCATTCCGATCTATCTTTTCCTGTTGAGAATAGCAGGCTTTCGCGATCAAGCTCTTATCTTCTCCAAACTGAAGGATTTCCTTCGCAGAAAATAATCTGTCAAAAAACTTTTAATCCCTTATCATTAACTATTTTTCCTTAGTAATACGAAAGGGCGACCCTTACCTGATCGCCCTTATCGTTATATATATCAAAAGATATGTCCATATTATACTTTTACGGTAAAGACACAATCTTCCTTTTTCGTCAGTTTCTCAATCTGCTGACGTTTCTTTTCTCTCAAGGAATCAAAGACTTGAATCATCCTTTGAGAAGGCTTGTTAATTGTGATGGTTCGAGTCATGGTTATTCTGATTTATTTCTTTGGAGGTTTTATACAAAATTATAACTTTTCCTTCACATATGCAAACTTTTTATGAAGGATTTTTCTATTCTTTAATTAGAGGAACATAAGAATTCTAATTATTGTTTCCATAACATGAGAATATCTAAGTCTGATAGGGTCTAAGTTGTATATAATGAATTAATTTGGTAATTTTGCAGTCGAAAATCAAAATTAATTAAAATAGAGTAAGTATTATTGGTTAATAGTACATTAAGATTAACATTCTCCCATCATTGTCATGAAATCCTTTTCTTATGATAATAAGTCATATCGGCGACCCGTCAGGGTCCTTCATGTCTATCCGCATCTGATCTGCGGCGGAGTGGAGAGAGTGATGGAAGATATTATCCGCCATTTGGATTCCGGACGTTTCAGTTTCGATATCCTTACCCAGGAGGAAGGAGATAACGAGGAAGTCTTTGAGAATTTAGGCGTAAGGATACTTCGGCTCCCTTATTCAGGAGATGACCGTGGTTACCGGGCCGGAGTAAGGAAGGTATTGCAAGAAGGGAAGTACGACGCTGTCCACTGCCATAGCCATAGGGAAATGTCGTCGGTCAACATGGAGGCCGCCGCTCTGAAGATTCCTGTCAGAATTGCCCATAGCCATAACGCTCATCAAGATATCACGGGAATTAGACGTTGGCTCCGCGGACTGAAGTTTCATCGCCATTCGCGCGGGGCAACGGATCTCTTAGCATGCTCGCAGGCAGCACGGGACTGGATGTTTCCCTTCGGAGGGAGTCGCCGTAAGGTAATTCCAAACGGCATCTCCATAGGCAGGTTCCGCTTCAATGCCAAGGCTCGCGAAGAGATCAGAAGAAAGTATAATATTCCGGACTCCGTCAAGATTATCCTCAATATCGGGAGGGCTTCCCTACAGAAAAATCAGTCGCATATCGTCAACTTGGCAAAAGCGGACAGAAATTCTGACCGGTTATACGTAATAATCGGCGACGGTCCCCTCTTGGATTCACTAAAAAAAGGGGCCTGGGAATCAGGTATGACCAATATACTCTTCTTGGGCGAACGGCACGACGTCGAAAAATGGCTAAGCGCGGCCGATGTATTTCTTTTTCCCTCCATTTTTGAGGGTCAGGGCTTAGCCCCGATGGAGGCTCAGGCAGCCGGCCTGGAGGTCATTGCCGGGGAGGGAACTCCGGAAGAAGCTTGCATCCGGCCCGGACATTTCCACAGGATAGAGGGCTGGGATATCTCTACATGGCTGCAGAAGGTGCAGGACTGCTGCGACCGGGCCGGCAGGCATAACCGTGAAGTTACAATTCCGGAGGAGTTTGACTCTGCCTGCGTAGCCGCAAAATTCAGCGATTTATATTCCCCGGCGAAATTGATTTTCTGCAATCCCGTCAAACCGGCTTGGATAACCGGAGGAGATCGCTATAACCTTCAATTCGCTCAGGCTGCCTCGAAGGCTCTCGGCGGAAGGGTAAGGATGCTGAGCATTACGCAGGCAACTGAAAGTAAAGTCTGCAAACTGCTTTTGCCGTGGAGGACGCTCCGCACGATCACAAAGATAGTCAACGACTATCGGAGAAAGGGATTGAAAGCTCCGGCGTGGCTTTTCAATACTTCAAAATGCCTGTATCTTCTGCCGGGTCTTTTATATCTCAAGACCCGGGGCGCCACTACTCTCGGCATTACGCATCATCCTCTCTATATCCAGATGAAAGGTTGGAAGAGAAAAATATATAAACTTGCCGAGTTGTACTTCATAAAAAATCTCACCCTCAGAATTATACCTTCGGCTTTTACCGGGCGAATACTAAGCGGGGAAATCAAGGAATTGACTCAGGAATTTATCCCGATCCCGTTCGATTTACCCAAGACCCCGGGGAATAGCAGGGAAAATGAGGAAGAGAAGGCAAAAAAATCGTCGGATTATAATATAATTTCAAAAAAAACATGTAAATTTGCCAAAGATTGCGCCGGATTGCTTTTTATCGGCACAATCGAACCTCGAAAAGGACTTACTTACCTTTTCGAAGCTATGAGACTTTTGCATGACGAAGGACTCAAAGTTAACCTTAAGGTAGCTGGCAAAGAAGTAGATCAGAATTATTCCGGTTCTTTACGGACTATGGCTTCCGAATGGCATCTTGATGTCAGTTGGGAGGGCTACGTATCCGAGGAAACGAAGCAGAAACTTCTTTCCGAGGCGGACATTTTCGTTCTGCCTTCGGAAGCCGAGGGCTTCGGGATTGTCCTTGTAGAGGCAATGTTGACCGGGACGCCCGTAGTCGCTTTCCGCAACAGCGGCGTGGTCGACGTCATCGGCCCGGCCGAAGAGCGGGGACTGCTCGCGGCTGACCGCGATCCGAAAGCTTTAGCCGCTGCCATAAGGACGATGATCGAAGACGAAGAGTTGCGTGCCCAAAAGGTATCCAACGCCATGCAATGGACTTCTCACCTCTCTTCCGCGGAAGATTTTGAAAGAGCAGTTGAGCATTTATGTGGCAATACTTTGCAGTAATAGCGGCTATAGCAGCCGGGATCATCTGTCGTGGTCTCCGCTATCGCTCATGGTATTTCTGGATGGTAATAGCCGCGCTTTGTCTGCTCGCAGGTCTGCGCTATAATGTCGGATTGGATACCGTCATCTCCATGGGGCGCTACGCGTATCTGCCGACATTGAAGGACATGACGCTCAATAGCGTCAGCCGCACGGAAGGGGGACGCCTCGGTTGGATTCTAATCCTCCTGAAGACGTATGGGGTAGGAACATGGCCGTGGCAATTGCTTTGCGCGGTGATTCTCAATGTATCCTTCGCATGGGTATTGAAACGCTACGCAAGGTTGCTGTTTATAGGAATCGCATGCTGGTGTCTGTTCGGATATATAACCCTCGACTTCGAGACTATGCTTGCCGGGGCGGCCGCAGGTTGCCTGACGGCAGGAATCCCGGATTTAGCCGAGGGGCGATATGGACGGTTCTATATCAAATTGATGATAGGCGCTTTATTTCATCTGAGCGTGCTGGCTCTGTTTTGGCTGCCGATCGCCTGCTCACGCAAAATACAACGCCTGCTAATGAAACCCCGGAGCTGGCTGATAGTTCTATTGGCTGCTCTTCCGGCGGCGTTGGGAATCAAGGCGATGATAATTGCAGGGGTAACCTTGCTGGATAAGATACCGGAGTTGGGGAATTTGGGATTCAGTTCGGAGTATATCCTTAAATATGGAGACTCTATATTGAAAGGTGCCGGATTGAATATCAAGGGATATCTGGGAATGGGGATAAGCAATGTCCTGATGCCTTTGGGAGCTGCATGGCTCCTGCTTCGGGCAAAGAAGGAGACAAGAGTAAAGACGCTGATCGGACTGATACTCATCTTTTATGCAGTTCTGGAGATGATGCGGTTCGAAGTCATTGCATTCGGCCGGTTATCGATGCTTCTTCTCCCCGTTTTGGCCATAGGATTAACCTTGGCCTTGGAGGAATGTCGGACCAAAGGGCTACGTATCGGATGGATTGCGACAGTCGCCTTCAGCGCTGTCATCGGACTTAAAGGTCTTTTCGATCCGATGCCTCTTACCGGGGAAGGACGGCGGATAGAAATGTATTATCCGTATTGCAGTTGGATAGATAAGGGGATAGTATATCGTCGGGCCTGGCTGGCCTTCGATTATATGCTCGTTTATGACAATCAGGAGTCGCCGGGGCGACGTCCTATATATGATTTCACTTTTGAACTCAAACCGGGTGAACGCGAAGTGCGTTCGCCATTTCATCCCGCTTGCACCCACGCCGATATGGAGCGTCTGCGACGGGATTTGTGTCCGGGAGATTCAGTGGCTCCGGTAGTGCCGTTAGGCTTTGCAAAGCATTAGGACCCGCTCTACTTCAGCCGACCCCAAGTCACTGAAACAACCTGACCGTAAGCTGACCTACTTGAAATTTGACCTTTAAAACTCATGAAACTCAGAACTTCAACTCCCGCATCCCTTAACGATGACGGCCGGGAACTGATCATCGTCGTGGCCGATGACCGCTTCTTCCTGTCGCATAGACTGGAGGTCGGGATGGGAGCGATATCCAAGGGGTGGAACGTCACCGTCGCCGGAGGGGAAAACGGTAGCGGCTCTTCGATCGAAGCAGCCGGATTCGGTTATATTCCTCTCCCCTCACCCGCGGAAGGACAAGGCCCGGCAGCTTCGCTCCGGACCCTTCGCCATCTGGTCGAACTCTTCCGCAACCGCAGGGATGCAGTCTTTCATTTCGTCGGGGTCAAGATGATATTGTTGGGGAACCTGGCCGCCAGGATTGCCGGCACATCAGGGTGTATTATCAACGCTTACAGCGGCTTGGGAATAGCCTTCCAGAATCCGGGATCCTTTAAGGCAAAAATCCTCTCGACCGCTCTGCGGATTCTCTGCCGAAAGGAAAAGAACTCCGTAAGCATCATTCAGAATCATGATGACGAGACAATCCTCAATAACCGCCGTATAATTTCCCATAAGGCTACCGAATATATCAAGGGCTCGGGAGTCAACCTGAATAAATTCCGTCATCCGGCCGGTCTTACCTATTTGCCTGACGGAAGGATGCGAGTTGTCTTCAGCGGCAGGCTCCTGAAGAGTAAAGGAGTGGAAGACCTTATCGCCGCAGCGGAGTTGCTGCGTCCCCGCTGGGAGGATAAGGTGGAATTCTTGATATGCGGAGGATGCCACCATAACCCGGATTCGATGAGCCCCGAGCAGATGAAGAACCTTTGCGACGGAAAGTATATTGTCTGGGGAGGCCACAGGACGGATATGGATGAGGTACTCGCTTCGGCAAGAATAATGGCGTTCCCGAGTTATTATCGCGAAGGAGTGCCGTTAGCCTTGATTGAAGCCTCTGCGGCCGGTCTGCCAATCGTCACCTGCGACAGCGTTGGATGCCGGGACACTGTCGACGGCAACGGTTTCCTCGTTGAACCCCGCAATCCTTTCCGGCTCGCCCAGTCCATCGAGCGCCTCCTGGAAGACGATGAACTCTGCCTGAAGTTCGGACGTCGCTCGCGCCGGTTGGCCGAGATCCACTACGATGTCAAGGACGTAGTCAAAAAACATCTCGCTATCTATTCTGCGACTACCCCTTATACCGAGAATCAGACTTATGCCGCGGCGACCGCAGTAAGTTACGGTATCTGAATCCCTTACTCTCCTGTAAATGGAACTCCTTCTTGACGTCTGCATTATTGCTTATCGCCGACAGGGGCTCGAGAGGATTTTAGCCCTCCGCCACCCTCGGATAGAGGGAGTCAGATATATCGTCGCGTGGCAATACGCTGACTCGGATCCGGATTACATACCCAAAGAATTATCCCGCCGCGATGACTTCCTTATCATCCCCAACGCAACCGTCGGAGGGGGAGCCAACCGCAACGTTGCCTTGGACGCCGCCCGGGCTCCGATCGTATTGTTGTCAGATGACGACATAAGTTATAGCGAAGATAACCTAAGAGGATTGATCAATCTTTTCGAGGAGAATAAAGATCTGGACTTTCTCCTGATGAAGTGTCATTCCTCTTCATTCCAACGCATTTATCCTGATTATTCTTTTGATGTCCGCCATTCACCCAAAGGCTATTTTTGCGGAGGTCCTGAAATATCGTTCCGTCTCCGGGCTATAAAAGACACCGGCATATCCTTTAATCCCCTATTTGGCAGAGGGGCACCCTTCTGCGCGGGGGAAGACAGCCTCTTCGTCTTCGAAATGAATAGCCACGGACTGAAGGGGAAGTTTATCCCTGAGTTCGTATGCAGCCATGAAGATGATTCTACCGGCCTGAGGGAAATCACCTCCGACGGATTTGTCAGCGCAAAAGGAGCGATGTTCACATACTTTCATCCCCATACATGGCCATTGCGCATGTTCATCCATGCCCTCCGGCTCAATTCTACCATCACATCTTTCTTCCGCTATCAACGCAACTGGCTCAAAGGAGCAATTCAACTCCGCCGGTTATCCCGGAAGAAAAAGCCATGATAGGGAGGCGATTAATCGCGTCCACGTAGAAAATGTAAAAAAAATAAGAATACCGGGATTCCCGGGTAGCGGGGTTATAGATTAGGCACGTATCGATTAAACGCTACGCGTTTAATCGATACGTGTAATTTTGACCTATCCCCGAAATATTGATGCCGGAGCTTCGGAAACATCTCTTCTTCAATCAAGATTTAACTCCTTTATTCTTCCGGGCGAATGTAATTTTGCAGCATAATCAACCATTATGCTCAAAAATATGACGTATCAATCTATAAATTTAAAGAAAGGAGGACGAAATGAGGCATCTTAAGCATGAATTTGACCGCCTTACCTTCAAAGAGGTCATCATGTACTCTTTGACTGTAGCCTGCTTCACGGCAGCGACCGTCGCTATCTTCATGTCGATATTAATCGAACCGAGAGGAGAAATCCATCATTCAGTCCTGACATACTTCGGCATTTCCATGACCTTCTGTGGCTCTCTGTTGGGTATATCTGCCCATTACAGCAACGAACTGACCAAGTTCAAGGCTGAGGTCCTGAACGCTCAGTCTACTGCGACAAATCCTATCTCTTAGTATTTAATTCTTAAATATAAATGCCTTATGAAAATTCTTATTGATAATGGCCATGGGGTCAATACCCCGGGGAAGTGTAGTCCGGACCGTCGGTTGCTTGAGTACCGTTATGCCCGGGAGATCGCCCGGGAGGTTGTCGGCCAACTGAAGGGCGCGGGCTATGACGTGGAACTCTTGGTTCCGGAGGACGCGGATATCTCGCTCGGGGAGCGTTGCAACCGCGCCAACGCCCATTGCTCCCGCCTGGGATCGAAGAATGTCTGCCTCGTATCGATCCATTGCAACGCGGCGGGTAACGGCAAGTGGATGACGGCCCGCGGCTGGGAGGCATGGACCTCGAAGGGCCAGACGCAGGGCGACAAGCTCGCGGATTGCCTCTATGACGCGGTGAAGGCAGCGTTGCCCGCAGGGACCAAGATCCGCACGGACCTGACCGATGGCGACCGCGACAAAGAGGCCTCATTCACGATCCTCCATCGCTCGAAGTGTCCGGCCTGCCTGACGGAGAATCTATTCCAGGATAACCGGGAGGACGTCGATTATCTGCTCTCGGATGAAGGCCGCGCCTCCATCGTCAAGCTGCATGTCGAAGGGATCAAAGCCTATGTCGCCAAGTATGGAAAGAAATAGGGAGAGCCATGCAAACGCTGCGCGTTTGAACGGAACAGCTTCGCGAGTCTGAAATTTTTAACCTAATAAAATATTGAGGTTATGAATAATGAATGGAATGGAAATAAAGATAAAAGAGATAAGAAAATTGGGAAAGAGATTGTGTCCGCGCGAAGCTGTTCTGTTCAAATGCGAAGCATTTGCCTTCTTCGGCGAAGCATTTGCCTTCTTCGGCGAAGCATTTGCCTTTCTCTAAAGTCAGCTCCGAAAGTCGCAACCCGAGTCCTTCTCGCGTCTCTTCTGCTGATATTCCTGGCGGGATGCTCTAAGCGGGTCTATGTGCCGGTGGAGTCGGTGACGGTCCGGACGGATACGGTCCGGCATACGCAGCGGATCATCGAGCGGGATACGGTCACGCGCATAGAGAGGATAACGGAATCCAGGCTCGATTCCATCGCGCCGATTCTGGATTCTATCGGCCGACTCGTCGGCTATGATCGCTGGCATATCATCGACCGCTCGGCCTCGCTTCAGGAGCGTAACGACCGCCTGTCGGCCATCGTCGATTCGCTCCGCGAACTGAAGGCGGACTCGGTGGTCGTCCGCGAGCCTTACCCGGTCGAAGTAGTCAGGGAGGTCAACCGTCTCTATTGGTGGCAGAAGACTCTGATGGGCGTCGGCATCGTCGCGTTGATCGGCATCGCAGTCGGCGTCAGGTGGCTCCTGCGCCGAAGAAAATAGAAGAAATCATAATCTCTACATTGAAAGTTACAGCACTTAGAGTTGAAAGTTACAGCACTTAGAGTTGAAAGTTTGCGGTATATAGAGTCGAAAGTTGATACTGTTTCAAAAAGTGTGTCTGAGGATGGGTTTGCAAAAAAAGGACCGGC
>CAYTOR010000065.1:0-10926 GCA_964439505.1 uncultured Sangeribacter sp. | reverse complement strand
GGCCATTCCGATGCAGTATTTGCTGAAGCCGAGGGGATGGAGGCGCAGATCGCGGAGGATGGTGGCGAGGGAGGATTTGTCGCTAAGGCCGTCGCGCTTCCATTCGATGATGCCGACTGCGGGGAGACGGACCCGAAGGCCGGTGAGGAGATTGCGGAATTCGAGGTCGGTGTCGATCGTGATCCGTTCGGTCATGTCTTTGTTGACGAGGGTCATGCGGTAGAAGTGATTCTCTATCCGGGGCTGTAATCGGGAGGGATCGTAAGCGGAGTTGTCGGTCAGGAATTCCTCGCAGATGGGAGTTTCGATCGGGCCTTCAATGGAGATGCGCTTCTTGCGGGTTCGTCCTTTGTTATTCTTTGACTTTATTTCGAGGAAGGGGGCGGTGGCGGTCTCTTCGTATTGGCGGACGCGTATTTTCTGGCGGGTTTTCTTGCCGCGCTGATGCTGATAGTACATGTCAGCGTCGGGGGTGTCGTAATATCGGGTATAGTAGGGCATGATGGAATGGCCGTCGATCTCCTGGATATAGAAGTCTTTGGCGGCGGCGCGCAAGAGAGCCTGGATCCGGTCGATCGAGGTAAGATACTTCGAGTCGACCCGATTCATGAGCCTGACTTTTCCCATCTCTTCGAGGGTAATAGTCCGGAAGTCCTCTATAATCTTGCTGTCAATCATACGCAATCCTTATTATTGCAAAATTACGAAAAAATATTTTGATTTCCAACTGCGCTCTCGATTGCGATCAGCGGCTAAAGCCTCCGGGTTAATCAGCGGCTAAAGCCGCTTCCCAGTAAAGGAGAGGGAGGAGAGGGAGCCGATCTCCGGATAAAGCCGCTTCCCGGTAAAGGAGGGGGAGGAGAGGGCGGATGAGATCAGCGGCTAAAGTTGCTTCCCGGTAAAGGAGAGGAGGAGAGGGCCGAGAGGAGATATTGGCGGAGTTGGGGCCAGGGATATATGGAGGCGGGGTCATCGGGGTGGAGCCTGATGGGGGATTCGTTGAGGAGGATCTGGCAGTAGTAGCGGTCTGAGGCCTTTGCTTGAAAGAGAATCATTTGGAGATTGGCGGCCATGGGGATGATCCGGTAGTCTTGCCAATGATATGATACGGTTGCGTAGTCGTCCGTGAGATAGTAGCAGCCGGGGAGTCTCATCAGGGCGACTAAGGGGAGGATGGTCTCGCCGTGCCCGAAGCGGAGTATGGCCCTGGGAGAACTGAGAGAGCCGGGAGTATCGGGAGAACCGGGAGAACCGGGAGTGCCGTGAGTATTGGTCGGGGCGTCGGTGTTGTCGGTGATGAAGCAGTCGATGAGGGAGATGAGGTCTTCGAGGAGGGGGGCGGCGATGTCGGCGGGGACTGCGGAGATCTCTGAGGCGCTGCGCTGGAGGTATTGGCGGAGGTTGAAGCAGCTCCAGAGGGCGCGGGCTTCTTCGGAAGTGAAGTACCCGGCCATTGGGTTGGGCATCATCATGGCACTGCATCCGGCGAGGACGTAATATTCCGTAAGAGCTAATTCCCGCGCTTCGGCTTCATCTTTAAAGGGATAGTTTTCGCCCAAGGCGCGGCAGATCGGTGGGGTGGGGGCTGTAAGGTCAAAATATTCGGTGTAGGGTGGTTGCCAGAGCTTTCCTTTCAGGTATTCGGAGTAATATTTGAAGTAATCGAAGGGGCGGACGAGGGGATCGTAGTCCTGTCCGGAGTATAACTTGCATGAAATCGTGGGCTTGCATGAGGTCAGGCCTTCGATGCAGGCTTCCATGCTTTCGATCGAGCGTGGGGAATGGCTTGACAAGGCCTTGACTTCGCAGCCGTCGCTGAAGACTTCCGGGTAATTTTGGCATAGGCGGCGGCCGATGCCGGTCTGTTCGGCGCGGCCGAGAGAGTCGAGTGCGCCCCATCGGCCTTCAGAGAGCCGGATTATCTCATCAGTAAGAGCCGCGAGGCTTTCGCCGAGGGGAGTGATAGTCCCCAGTCGCGCGGCCCGTTGCAAGGCCTTCTGAAGGTTACGACAATGGGTATCTGAGGCCGGATAGCGCGACCCATGCCGCCCGACATGATTGACAAACACCGGCCTCAACGAGTCCGGATACTCAGCCCGGGCGGTAATTTCCGGATATGGGGTCAAAGACCCCTCCCAATCCCGGTAGCCGGACGCCGGGGTCGCGAGGACGAAAGCCGCGATCAGGACCGTCAGGAAGTTTTTATAAAAAGTCTTCATCTCCATCTCTTTTCAAATTCGCTTCGATAGGAGGCTCCCAGAGGTAAAGATATAGTCGGCGACTCGGAGCAGAGTTGGGGCGGGAGGGTCATCTCTACGGCGGAGAGGTCGAATGCACCAACGAATTTCAAGTTTACTATATAGGATTTATGGATTCTTACAAAGTCGGATGCGGGGAGCATGTCGAGGAGGGCTTTTATGGTCAGACGGGAGACAATCCGGCGGTCGCTGCAATGAATCCGGACGTAGTCTTTCATTCCTTCGATGTAGACTATTTCAGCCGGGGAGAGGCGGATATTTTGGCGATCGGAACGGATCGTAATGGGATCAGCGGCCGGGATTGCTGCTAAGGCGCGGCTGACGGCTTTGGCGAAGCGGGCCGTGGTGATCGGCTTGAGAAGATAATCTATCGCACCGACATCGTAGGCCCGGACGGCGTATTCGGAGTAGGCGGTAGTGAAAATGACGTGAGTATGATCCGGAATGACGGCAGCCAAATTCATACCTGAGAGTCCCGGCATCTCAATGTCGAGGAATATCAGTTCGACGGGATTGCCGGCAAGCCATTCTCCGGCTTCTTCCGCGGAAGCAAAGGACGCGCGGAGGGAAAGCCGGGGAGTTTGCGAGATCAATCGCGTCATTCCCTGCCTTGCCAACGGTTCGTCATCTACGATGATGCAGCTTATTTTCGTTAGGTTGCCGTTTGACGTAGCCATGTCAGATTATATATATAATTATGTAGGGGCGCAATATATTGCGCCCGCAAAGAATCGCTTATACCGCAAAATTAATAAAAATCCGGGGAGAAGATCTATAAATGCGACCAAAGATTTGAAAAAAGCGACCAATGATTTAGCCAAAATATAAAAAAGCAGTAATTTTGCGGTCTGAATTTAAGACTGCTCAGTCTGAATTTTTTAAGATGGGTATAACAGCGACATGAAAGGACTCCGGATAGAAATAGCTTTATGGTTGGCGTTCTCCATTATGCAGAGCGGACCGGTAATCGGGTCGATGGAATACGGGTCGGGGGAAGTGCCGATGTCGATGATGTTGATGATGGTACCTTTCTCGTTGATGGTGCTGGGAGTGGTTTTGCTTACGACCCGGTATGCGATGCCGCGGCTGTTGATGCGTCAGGAATGGGGGAAGTATATGCTCTTTATTTTTACCCTTTCCTATATTCTCTCCTTTATTGAGCAGGGACTGACGCGATATATGTGGGTGCGCCTGGATATAATCCCGGACGGCACTCCGGTCAATTGGGGAGGTATGGCACTAAATTCCTTGTCGAATTCCTTGATGCTCGGTTTTACGCTCCTGGCAGTAGGGGTCTGGGGTCTGGTAAAGAACTGCCGCAAGGATCTGATTTTGGAGCGGAGTATTACGGAAGAGATAGAAAACTACATAGCGGCGGTAAAAGGAAGACTGAATCCTGACAGGATTATCAGTCGGGTGGGGAAGATCTCCGACGAGGTAATAACTGAGCCGGAGAAAGCCGAGGAGGAAATCGCCGGTTTATGTTCCGAACTCAGGGAAGATCTGTATCATCTGCCGACCCCTCCGAATGTTGAGACTCTTGGAAGAACCATGGAGTTGCAGTCGCCGTTTAATCGTTGGCTTACGGGCCGGCAATATCGGTTGCAACGTTTCGCGGCGTTTCAGTTAGCGTTGATTACTATATGCTTCGGGGCCTTTTTCGCCACTCCCGATCAGCCTGAATTTGCCTCAAGACTCGCCGGATTTCTCATCCTGACGGCTATATTCGAGATATTGGCGGGGATAGTGGTCTATATCCTGTTTCCCATCTATCGCAGGCGGCGGAAGGTGAAGGTTTTTGTCATCCTCATCACGCTACTGGCAGCCTTAGTGCTTCTGCCGATTATAGTCGAGCGGACACTGCTTTTCAAAGCATCTCCCGGGCATACTGACTCTCTTTTTATCTTCATCACAATCTTCGCGACGATTGCTTCAATGCTGATGATCATCTTCTTTTTGGGAGGAGTGAGCGCAGTACTGCTTTATTCCGATTGGGTCAAGGAAACACGTCGCATCACGTTGCTGAAGGCAACGACCCGCCGCCTGGAATACTCCGCCTTGAAGAAACAGATAAATCCACATTTTCTTTTCAATGTGCTTAACAATGCGATGGTTAAGGTCGGGACAGAGCCCGGGGAGTCGCGCGCGTTGCTGATTGAGTTGCAGCGGTTGCTACGCTATCAACTGCATGAGGCCGACCGCGAATGGATCCCCCTGACGGATACCCTTCAGTTCCTGAGGGATTATTTGGAATTGGAGTCGACCCGCAAGGAGGCATTTAGATATTCCATAGAGGTTGAGGGAGAGCCGGAGGGGATTGACACACCGACACTGATCTTTATCCCTTTCGTAGAGAATGCGGTCAAATACAGTTATACTCCCGATGGGACGGATGAAGTTGAGTTAAGTTTTTCTGTCGGCGCAAAGAAACTTCGGTTTGATTGTCGGAATACTTTAACTGATCCTCATCCCGGTCAAGAGAAAAAGGAGGCCGGAAGGGAGAAAGGGATAGGGGTCGCCAATACCCTGCGGAGACTTGAAATCATCTACGATAACAGAATCTCTTACAAAGCCGGAGTAGCCGAGGGGCACTATGTAATGGAATTAGAGATTCCCATAATCAAAAACTAAGATAATATGACAATGAAAACTAAACTACTATTCTTTTTGCTTTTTGTCTCGGCATGGGTAAGCGTGTCGGGAGCGGAATATTCGGATGCAAACTTCAAGTATGCGTATAATAAGACGCAGAAGTTCGCCCGGGTGGAAAATACTCTTAAGAAGACTGCCACTTCACTGACGATTCCATCAAAAATCACCGTCAATGGGGTTTCCTACCCGGTCACGCAAATCGGAGCCTATGCACTGTCGGATCTCGACAAGCTGAAGAGCGTCACGATTCCCTCTTCGGTGACGGAAATCCGGGAAGGGGCTTTCAGCAACTGCTTTGAATTGAGATCTGTAGCGATTCCCTCAAAAGTTACTACGATACCTGCGTATTGCTTTTCGATGTGTCTGAAACTGAAGGAGGTCAGCCTTCCGAAGAATCTGGTGACAGTAGGAGACGGAGCCTTCATGTACTGCGGAGAAATTGAAATGATCAATTGGCCTTCAACGCTTGAAAAAGTGGCTGACCATGGTTTCTATTGCACCAAACTGCCGAAGTTTGTGGAATTACCTGCGAAATTAGTGGAGATTGGTAAGGAGGGATTCTGCAACACTGAAGTGGAATATTTCAAGCTGCCCGCTACGATGAAGACAATCGGTGAGAGAGCCTTCGCGGATAATCATCTGATGGTGGCAATCGACTTCCCTACGACTGTCACTACGATAGGGAATGATGCACTTTTCGGATGCTGCGTGCTGGATTGGTTTAAGATGCCGGCTTCGATCGGGTCTTTGGGCGAGAGCCTGTTGGAGCGGTGCGACAAGTTGAAGCAGGTAGAGTGGTCGACGAATCTGACTACAATACCCAAGCGCACATTCTTCCAATGTTATGAACTGGAATGGATCACGCTCCCTGACAATGTGACTGCGATCGGAGAAGATGCGTTCGGAGAGTGTTATCATTTGCAGGAATTTCATTTCCCGGCGCATCTTAAGACTATCGCGGATTATGCGTTTGATGATGCCAATCTGAATGAGATAATTTTGCCGCGTGAACTGGTGACAATAGGGAAGGACGCCTTCAACGCCAATTTACATGTCGAGGAGGTCTATATTCCGGGCTCGGTAACTTCGATAGGCTCCGGCGCCTTCAACAATATGCCGCATATCAAGACGGTGACTGTCGATAGGGCGACTCCCCCTGTCCTGGGAGTCGACGGCTTCCACGCTATAACCTATGCTTCGGCCAACCTGAAGGTTCCGGTGGCTTCCACTCAGACCTATAAGAAGGCTGCGGAATGGCTGAATTTCCAGCATATCAACGACGCCACCAACGGCATAGAGTGCCCCGAGGCCTCTGAACCCGAAAATTCCGACCTTCTCTACGATCTGCAAGGCCGCCCGCTCAACGGCCGTCCCGCCGGCATAGCCATCGATCCTTCCACCCGCAAACTCCGGATAATCCGGTAGTTTAGGCCCCGTTTCAGAACTTGTGCTAAGATATGTCTTCAGGTACTTATAATCCCATTGATTCCATTCTGATGCAACTCCACTAATTTGGCGGCGAATGCATTCAATTTTTGGGCGTAGGCATATTTCATGTCTCTTTTTTGAGTCGCGTGATGGATAGGGCCGATAAGGAGCAAGCGACCTGCCGCCATCATATCGAATTCGAAGCCTGAGGCGGATTGGCGGTCTGCAAATCCGTTCTCGCAGATACGGATATAGCACCCTCCATCTTCTATGGCATAATCTCGAAGAGCCTTTTCCTTGGGGTGAATAAATGGAGAAACGGGAATTTCTCCATTTTCGATTTTTATTTTACTTTCTGTCTGGTAGGAGGAACTTTCCTGTTCAGTCCATTTTCTGTGGTGTTTGACTACGAAGAGGGATGGTTCCTTCAACAGCATGATATTACCTTTCGCCATAAATTCATATTCCCCCATCCTTATTTTCCATAGGCGATACATATAATCGGGAAATAGTTTCTTAATGAGGTAACGGCGAGGATTATCTTTTGTATAGTTTTTCTGTCGCTCCCATTGGGGGGCGGTATAGGCTATCCTATCGTTGAAACCTTTTTCAAAAACCGGGGTTACTTTATCCAACCGGAATCGATCGGGCAAAGCCTTATGTCGCAGGCTTGAAATCTGACCCTTAAGGCTCGAGATTGCGAGGCTTAGCCCATTGGGTAGAGGTTTTGTCACATTAAGGCATAGATGGATATGATCGGGCATAATGACAAACTCGCTGATTTCAATCTGAGGGTATTTCTCTTGCCAGATTTTCATGGCTTCAATAATAAACTCGCCTGTCTTTGTGATGACGGGCTGGGGAGTATTTTCTCCTTCGGATTGATAGGGGTCGCCCACAATAATGGCGAAGGGCGGAATGGAGGGATTCTTTAAAGAAGTAATGAGATACTTGGCCGGACGATGATAATCATGATGCCGGGCGCGCCGGTTGTAGTTAGGGTGATTCGGGCGTCGGAGGTAAGGATTATTGTGGAGATTATTCATTGAAGGAATCGGATTTTGGGTTCAATATTCAAGCGCTCATTTCAATCGCGCCACAATGGCTTCGCCAGGGGCCTTCCATCGCGCTCATTTCAATCGCGCTGCAATTATTTGGCGAAGATAATTGCTGAATTTAGAATCTACAAATTTGCGGAAGATTTTCAAGTTTTTTGTCAGAATTTTGATAAGATCTTCGGAGGAATTTTATTGTGATGCGATTGAAATGAGCATTTCCCGAAGTGTAGTGGCGTAACTTGAGATTCTATCCTGCGGGTTGGTGGTCAGGGCGCTCTCCAAATCTTATCCTTCTTTCTTGGGGTAGATGAAGCGGGCGAGGCCGTAGATGTATCTGCGGAAGCCGGGACGGTAAGCGAGCAACCGGTCAAACCAGCCGAGATGAGGGTTGACCAACTTTACTACATAGCCGACATAGAACATGGCAAAGAGAGTACCGGGACCGACGACGGTCCATGGCCAGCGGCCAAAGAAACAGTAGCCTGATACGACAGCCAATATGACCAGCGTAGTGTCGACGATAATCTTTATGACAGGGAAGGGGCGACCGGTCACTCTGGCAATGGCGACCTGAATCCCTTCCCCGGGCATCGTGACCGAGCCGCAACGGATCTCCATGGCTACCGCGCAGCCTAATACGGTCGCTTCGAGGAACTGCGCTATTATCTGGCTGTATAGGGATTGGTAGGAGAAGTAGGAGGTAACCCACATATTGACATCCAACAATATGCCGAATACAAAACCTATCAGCAGCTGAAAGAGCTGCACGGGGTCGAAACGCTTCCGGAGAATCAGGACCTGGGCCAGGACAAGAATGACGTTCATAACGTTGGTATAGCCGCCGATGGTCCATCCGGGTGCCAGTCCTGCTTCCCCCGCGAGGCTGAATGCCATCGGAATCGAGGAGATCACTCCGCTGCCGAGGTTGGAGCGCACGCAGAGCGCAACCCCCAAGGTCATGAAGTACATGGATAACAGCAGCAATATATGCTGCCAGATAAAGCCGATCGCTTTTTCTTTTTTTATCTTCATAGTCGTAATTCACTCATCCCGCATTAGCACGGGTAAAAATGGAGGTCAGACAAGTCTGCTTCTTTGTTGCTGACCGGATGAAATTTACTTTGCTCAGATGTTGCGCAAGTCAACTATCATGCAAAATTAATAAGAATATTTTTCAAAAATCATCTTTAAGGAAAAGATTTTTCCGGTAGTAGAAGAAAGAAAATTCTTGATTGGGAAAGAAATACCGGACAGGCCAACAAACCGCCAAGATGCGTTGTTATGAAGGTAAGATTCTACTTAGACGGGGTCTAAATGGCCGATATTTTCTTTTGGCGGGAGCCCGTAAGAATGGCATATATATGGGGAATGGTCATTTTTGTAATGAATGCAGCCGCGTAGGATAAGGCTATGACAACGGCTACGGTGATTATATAAATCAGAAGCCAATAATATCCGCTGATGTCGAATAAATGGGTCATGGATTTCAGAATAAATGGAGAGATAATCCCATGAAAGGCATATAGAAAGAATATATTGTCCGGACTACTGAGAGCCCGAGGGATTTTTCTGACATAGCAAGCCGCTCCCCACATACATAACATCCCGAACAGTACCACTAAATCATCAACTATTGGAATAGGATGACCGTACCAGCTTACAACAATCATCATGACCCACCATAGAGGCATCCATTTCGCAAATTTAGGAAGCGTTGAATCAAGACGCTCAGGACTAATGCGTAAGGCGCATATATAACCGAGCCCAAAGAATAAAATACCCGACAGGAGAGAACATTGATCCAATATCCAGAGGATTATCAGGGTTATAGGAATGCTGATGCGTATCATTCGGAAGATAACCGGGAGGATCAGGATAAAGATGAATATATTGCGCAGGAACCAGAGTGGAATCAGCTCCGGGTCAATAAAGATTGACCATAGAGCCGTTCCGATGGATTCATGGGAGGCGAACGCAGGTTTAACTGTCATTTCTAATGGAATCAGTCTGATCCCTGCCCGGATAAGAAAGGTTATAAGATTCCACAATATATATGGAATCAGGATATTTTTGATTCTTTTATGAAGCAGAAGCCGGTATGACCGCAGGTCCGGCTGCGGGTCTTTATATCCCGTCAGATATGCAGAGATGAAAAAGAACCACGGAACACAGACTGACGTCAACTCCGGAGTCAGAAATCTGAGCAGGGAAGTCACTGAGGAAGAGCCATCGTAGTGGGGGAGCCCTGTCACATTGCAATGGATCATGACTACTCCCAGCATCATGAAGACCCGTCCGGACGTTATATTCTGGCTGAATCTATCTTCAATATTCATATCAGCGGATTTATATTGCAAATTTACAATTTTTTCCTGATAAAAGAGGCTATTAAAAATTAGGACCCCATGATTCTTATGGGACGGGGTCTTAAAATGATTAGTATCGATTATGTGGCAGCATACGTGGAGGATTTAGAGAAAGCAAAGGAGTTCTTTATAAGGTACTTTGATGCTATTCCCAACACCATGTATCATAATCCGACAACCGGCTCGAAAACATATTTCCTGTCTTTTGACATCGGGGCTAAATTGGAGATAATGACTCGCCCCGGAGTCATTTCTACTGCCACTGAAGGTTATCGGGTTGGATATGTTCATCTGGCCTTTTCCTTGGGAAGTCGGGAAGAGGTCGATAAGGTGACCTATAGATTGGAAAATGACGTATATATAAGGTTTTATCAGGACCGAGAGTGACAGGAGACGGATTTTATGAAAGCTGCGTCGAAGGGGTCGGCAATCTGATTTTGGGATTGACGGAGTGAGGAAGCAATTGAAGGATAGGATATTGGAAGAACTATGGGAAGTGTTTGCCTATAGTTCTTGCTCCGCATAATCCCTCCTGAACTTCACTATGGTTCTTGTTTGTTAGTTTGGATGTATTCTGCCAGGGCTTCTTTGGCAGGGACGATGCGCGGCAGTCCATTCTCGTCAGCAAAGACCATATCCTGATCGAGTGCGGCTTTACGGCGAAGAAGATTCTCGTAGGATTGCTTCAATCCTTTTTCAATCTTATTGAATAAAGTTAATTCTTCTTGTTCAGACATGATTCTTTAATTTTATTGAAAATAGAAGGAGAAACAAGTTGGCGATTGGTGGCTAAAACCACTGTATCGTCGACGTTATCAAAAAACATCCAGCTACCCACAATTGGAGCGAAAATAGTGAAGAAGTTTTGTAATCCTAACCAGTAACGGCGGAGAATTGTTTCGGTAGGAATATCATGACCTCCTTCCCTTACTCGCTTTGCAACACGTTCGATAGCTATTTCAGGCGATGAAAGCCAAAAGAATAATAACATTACCTGATAGCCGGCTCTTTTTGCTTGCTCCACCAATTTAGCATAGCTTCTTGTCGCCAAAGTGGTCTCAATAGCGAATGTCTTTCGTTCATTAAGTAACGTAGATATCCTCTGCAGCATTAGACCCCGTCCCACAAAAAATGTTAAATTCCGGGTCGCAGATGTGCCCCGAA
>CAYTOR010000064.1:0-11063 GCA_964439505.1 uncultured Sangeribacter sp. | reverse complement strand
CAACTCCCAACTCCTGATCCTCGTTAGTCTTCGGACTGACGAGGATCACCTTTTTCTATTCCCGTATGTTTTCCGACTGACGAGGATCACTTTTTTTCGAACCTCAGCAATTTTTTTGTATTTTTTCTTGGAAAAATTTTGCTATTTCATCTCTTCGGCGTAAATTTGCAGAGAAGGAGTGAAAGGAGTAGCTCAATAGTTGCTCCGTTCTCCTCTTTTCAATTTCTAACCTACTCTACATCAATGAAAAATATCCTCATCATAGGCGCTACAGGGCAGATCGGTTCCGAACTAACCATGCGCCTGCGCAATGAATATCCGGAAGGGAATGTAGTAGCCGGATTTATTAAAGGTGCTGAACCTAAGGGCGCCCTCTTGGAATCCGGGCCCTCCCACGAAGTCGACATCACTAACCCCATGCAGATCGCCGAGGCCGTCGACAAATACAATATCGATACTATTTATAATCTGGCCGCTCTCCTCTCAGCAGTAGCCGAAGCCAAACCCCAACTCGCCTGGAAGATCGGTGTCGGAGGTCTTTATAACACACTCGAAGTCGCCCGCGAAAAGAAATGCGCTGTCTTCACTCCAAGTTCCATCGGTTCGTTCGGCCCTGGTACTCCGGCCGACCGTACCCCTCAGGATACAATCCAACGACCCAAGACTATCTACGGTGTCACTAAAGTAACCGGAGAAATGCTTTCCGACTATTACGCTCATCGCTTCGGTGTCGATACCCGTTCGGTTCGTTTCCCGGGACTGATCAGTTACGTAGCTCCTCCCGGAGGAGGCACTACCGACTACGCCGTCGACATCTATTACTCCGCAGTCAAAGGCGAAGAATTCAAATGCCCGCTGAAACCCGGCACATTCATGGACATGATGTATATGCCCGACGCACTTCGCGCCGCCATCGAAATCATGGAGGCCGATCCCACCCGGCTGATCCATCGCAACTCATTCAACATCGCCTCAATGAGTTTCGATCCGGAGATAATCGCCGCTAAGATCAAAGAACATATCCCCGGTTTCCGGATGACCTACGAACTCGATCCCCTGCGTCAGAAAATTGCCGATTCATGGCCCAACAGCCTCGACGACAGCTGCGCCCGCGCCGAATGGGACTGGCATCCCGAATACGGCCTCGAAGAGATGACCAAAGACATGATCACCCATCTCCGCGAAAAATTCGGCATCCCGGCTCCCCGCCCTGCCGAAGCCGAATTCGCCATGGCCTAACTGAAATTACGGAAAGTCTTATCAGATCTAAAAAGAAAAGCACCCGGCGGGATGCTTTTTCTGTTTTAGATCCCGTCTAACAAAAAATGTTAAATTCAAGGCGGTGAATTTAACATTTTTGTTAGACGGGGTCTTAATTAAAAACATGGAGAAGATGAAAGAGAGACCGAAAGAATACCCGATATACGACGAACTATTCGATGCCGCAGATATGTCCTACTTGACTAACGAAGAAGTGGTCAGTTACAATGAGTCTAAAATGAAACTTGAAGACGACCATGAAGGCATGCTGTATTATGGTCAGCAGCAACTCCAGAAGGGAGAAAAGACTATGCTTCATAAGATCATACAGAAACTAAAGAAGAAGGGTATGACATTGAAGGAAGTCATCGACGCGCTCGATTTTCCCAAGTCAGAGATCGAAATGCTTTGGGAATAGATATTCATAAGCAGCCTGAGATTCGAGCCATCCACTCCTACCTACTATCTCATCAACGGAATCAAATCGCCTCCGAAGATGACATCCCCGCTGGCCAACCCTACATTAAGGTCGAAGGAGAAAAAAGCACAAAACTCATCAAATAACCATCCTTTAATTCCGCGTCGTACCGCAAAGAAGCATAAGTCGCCACGCCTTTTTTAAGGATTGCATTATCAGATCTAAAAATAGAAAAGCACCCGTCGGGTGCTTTTTCTTTTATACAGATCCCACATAAAAAAAGAAGAATTCCTACCAATTTTTTTTGGAAATTCAAAAAGTTTTTTTAAATTTGCGGGCAGAGATATCTCTTTATTCTATTGCATCGAATACCTAACTTATTCCGCTGCATCGAGACCCTCACTATAACTTTACTTTAAACTATTTTATATATGAGATTTAGACTAATTGTATATCTGGTGTGTTTGTCGGCACTTTTGTCAATAGATTGCCGAGGCGCACTTCTTTATGGACTCGATGGTATAGTAGAAATATCAGAATATGAGTTTGTAACAGAGGGAATGTCTTTCAGAATCCTGGATGAAGATGCGCATGAAGTGGCTTTGATAGACAGACATGATAAGTTTCATATTGAAGATTTCGGGGCATACGGAGATCTTAAGGAAGTTCCTGCCACGGTAGAATACCAAAACGAAACTTATCGGGTCGTTGCATTAATATATACACCTTGCGTGTTTTCCAAAGAACTGACCCTCCCCAATACCATTGAGGAAATTTCAGGTAGTTTCCACTCTACCGATTGGACTCAATTTTCCTTTCCCAACTCTCTAAAGACAATAGGAAACAGCTGCGTTCAGGACTGTAATAACCTCACGGAAATAACTCTTCCTCAGTCCTTGAGATCTATTGGAGCCTATTGCTTTGTCAGGAATGAGAAACTTGAGAAAGTCAACTTCGGTAGAAATCTCCGAATAATTGGTAGCAACTCTTTCTGTAATAATCCTAATCTAACGGCTGTCGAATTACCTAATTCCTTGACTAGTATCGGTAACGGGTCATTCTTCCAATGTAAGAATTTAAAGTATGTGAAATTGCCGCGTTGGCTGCCGTATGAATATCAATCCTTTAGTAAGGATTTGGAGATCTTTAACGGTTGCGCGGCCATCAAGGTAATTGAGTGGGAAAGCGAGACTCCGGTAGCATTGACCAACTGTTTCAGGAGCGTCAAGAAGGCGCAATGTACCGTCATAGTACCTGACGGATGCAAGGATGTCTATATGGAGAATGAGTATTGGAAACAATTCAATATTGTAGAAAAATCCAACTACGCTTCATCTGTAGAGGAAATTGAATCCCCAGAGGAGACCTCCTCTCCTGCCTACTATCTCATCAACGGAATCCAAGTAGCCTCCGAAGATGACATCACCGCTGGCCAACCCTACATTAAGGTCGAAGGAGAAAAAAGCACAAAACTCATCAAATAGGAGTGCGGTCATCCCGACTCAACACATTGAAGAAGCCGAACGCACTATGGCGTATCTATATTTTCGGAACCTCTCTTCATAATAATTCAGAAAAGCATCCCGGTGGGATGCTTTTCTTTTTTTACTTTAACCGGGATAAAAACCGAAAACTAATTTTTAGTTTTCGGTTTTTTTATGTAACTTTGCGTCGTTTTTCGACGCCGGATCGGATATCTCGTACCGGATATCCTCTAACATTAGTTTGATCCGGTCTGTAAATCAACCGAACTGACCCACTATGGACGACAACCATATTCTTGAGACGGCCTACGACCTTCTCTTGGAAAAGGGCTTCAAGGCCATGACGATGGAGGAGCTTGCCAAAAGATTGCAGATGTCAAAGCGTACTCTCTATCAAATCTATGAGAATAAGCATGACCTGATCCTGCAGGCCTTGCGCCATAATCAGCAGCTTCACATTGAAAAATGTGATGAGATTTTCCGTACGTCCGACAATGTGATGGAAAGCATGATCCGTATATTCTATTTCCATCGCGAACACCTCGGCCGAGTCAATATCGAATTCTTCAGAGATATGGACCGTCTTTACCCCAATCTCCGAAACGATTACGAAAATAATGTCGACAGGTTCGTCGAGCAGATGCAAGCCCTCTTTGAAGCGGGAATCAGCCAGGGGGTATTCCTCGACCACCTCAACTATAAGGCTTTTTCCAGGATTCTGCTCTTGCAGATGGAATCTCTCAAACGCATGGAAAGCATCTTCACCGACGACCTGTCGCTGGCCGACATTTTCGATACCATGTCGATCTGCTTTCTGCGCTCGATCGCCTCGCCCAAAGGCCTTGAATTACTTGAGGCCAATATTCCGGAGTATTTCCCGCAACTAACTACAACTATCAAAAGAAAATAATTTCCACTATAGAATTCAGACAAATGCTTCACAAACTAATTTCGGCGTCTGCTCTATGTCTACCTTTACTCGCCTTCGCGGGTAATCAGAATATCGGAGTGATCCACCGGACCGCATCGGAGGATAGCATAGCATTGGCTCCTCCCGTTTCCGCTTCAAGCGATGAGGTATTTCTTATTGTCTCACGCGAAGACTGCATAAAAATAGCGCTCGACAAGAGTCCTACGATCAAAATAGCGGATCAGGAAGTGCACCGCGTTGAATATGCCCGCAAGGAAACCCGGAGCGGACTTTTCCCAACAATCGATTTTCAGGCGGCTTATCAGCGTTCTATCGAATTGCAGACTATCCGCATGAATATGGGCGGACAGAGTCAGAGCCTTAAGATGGGTTCCGACAACTCTTGGAATCTCGGATTCAATGCCTCGATGCCTCTGGTAGCCCCTACTCTTTGGAAAGCCATCAGCATCTCCAAGACGCAGATTCTGGCCCAGTTGGAGTCCGCCCGCGCCTCCCGGCTCGACCTGATAAATGAGATCAACAAATCTTATTACTCCCTCCTGCTCGCTAACGCCTCCCGCGAAGTCATACAGAAAAACTATGATCGGGCAAAACTGAACGCTGACATTTATAAAAAACAATTTGAGGCGGGCACGGCTTCGGAATATGACGTCCTGCGATCCTCCGTACAGGTGACCAACATCGAACCCGAACTGCTTCAGGCCGACATCTCCGTCCGTCAATGCGAACTCGCTCTGAAGGTATTGATGGGGATAGACTATGAAGTCACCCTTCAACCCTCCGTCACCCTTGCCGAAATGCAACGCGAAATGTATGGCTACGCATTAGGCGAGGAAGGCAACCTCTCCGCCAACTCCTCCCTCCGGTCTTTGGATATCCAGACTGACATAGCCCGGAAAAACGTAGACCTGAAGAAATTCGCATGGATTCCCACACTCGGTGCGTCATACAATCTTTCGTGGCTGTCACTGAGCAACGGCAATGCCTTGAAGAATCAGCAATTCAACCCCTATTCGAATGTATCTCTCGCCCTGTCAGTACCTATCTTCTCGGGAGGCTCAAAATATTATGGCTTGAAGCAAGCGGAAGTACAGGTCAATGAATTGAAACTGCAGAGGGAAAATCTCCTTATGTCGCTGAAAATGCAACGCGACCTTGCGCTCGATAATATCCGTCGGGAGGCTTCCCAGATAGAAAGCAGCCGCCAAGGCATGCTCTCTGCAGCCAAGGCCTACGACATCATGCAGAAGAGCTTTGAGATCGGAGCCGCCTCTTTCCTTGACCTGCGTGATTCCGAACTCGCCAATACTTCGGCTCAGCTTTCTTATTATCAATCCATATATAATTATCTCGTGTCGTCTTCCGAGCTCGACCTGCTCCTCGGCAAGGAAGATGAAATGATCTCAACTAAATAAATCAACAAAGCGAACTCAAGCTTAATCCTGCTCAATCATGATTAAGCAGGATTCCTCAGGGTTAATCAAGATTACCCAAGTTCAATCAAGATTAATCAAGATTAAGCAGGATTCCCCAGGCTTAATCAAGATTTCCCGAACTTGATCCGGCTCAATACCGATCTCCCTTTTCACCATCAATCATACCCATTATGAAATTTAAGAGTTTTTTCGTTCACTCTCTCCTGCTGCTGCTTCCTCTCTCTATCGCCTCCTGCTCGGGCGACAAAGATAAAGAGAAAGATAATGAGGAAGAGCAACTCCCTTCCGTTAAAGTAGCGACTGTCGGAGAGGAGAACGTAGCAGACCTTCAGATTCTGACCGCTACAGTAGAAGCGGACAAAGTCAATAACATCTCCTCCAACGCCCCCAACAGGATTAAGCAGATCCTCGTCGACGAAGGCATGATGGTCAGCGCCGGCCAGAGGGTGGTCGTACTGGATGACGTCAACACTACCTCCTATCAACTCCAGGTAGACAACGCCCGCGCCAATCTGCGCAACGTTGAAGTCAACTATAACCGCGCTCTTGAGCTCTTCAAGATAGGCGGCGGAACAAAGCAGCAGGTCGACGCCATGGAGCTCCAGTTGGTCAACGCAAAGAATGCCGTAGCATCGGCTGAACGGGCCCTGAAGAACGTGCAGGAAAATACCGTCCTGACCTCCCCGGTAAGCGGCGTTGTGACAGCCCGCAATTATGATCCGGGGGACATGACAGGAGCCCTCCCGATCCTGACTATCGGTACTGTCAATCCCGTCAAGGTTGTCGTCAACGTCAACGAAAGCGAGTTTTCCCGTGTCAAGAAGGGGATGCACGTAGCTGTTACCCTTGAATCATACGGAGATGAAGTTTTCCCCGGAACCGTCACTATGGTTGCTCCGACTGTGGATCAGGCTTCCCGCACTTTTGGAGTCGAGATTACGGTTCCCAATCCCGGAGGCCGCATTCTTCCGGGGATGTTCGGCCGCGTGGAACTCAACTTAGGCACTGCCGAACGGGCTGTCGTACCCGACAAGGCCGTAGAAAAGCAGCGCGGCTCGGGCAACAACTATGTCTATATCTATAAAGACGGAAAAGTTACTTACTCCATGGTTGAGTTAGGCCGCCGTCTGGATGACCGCTATGAAGTGCTCTCCGGCGTAAATCCCGGCGAACAGGTTGTCATCTCCGAGAAATCAAAATTAAAGAACGGTGCTTCGGTAGTGCTTCAGAAATAAGCGGCTCGCGGAAAAGAGCAGCCAATTCAAAAGCTACCGATAAAAATTAGAGATACTAAATCCATGTTTCTCCCGGACTGATCAGTCCTAAATCACAAATATCAAGAAATGAGTCTATATGGATCTGCCGTCAAGCGGCCTATCATGACGACACTGTGCTTCGTTGCGGTCATCATACTGGGTCTCTTCTCTCTGGCAAAACTTCCGGTCGATCTCTTCCCGGATATCGATACCAACACCATAATGGTCATTACGATGTATCCCGGTGCCAGCGCCGAGGATATAGAACAGAATGTCACCAAACCCCTTGAAAATACCCTTAACTCGGTAGAGCATCTTAAGCATATCACCTCCGCATCGCGTGAGAACACTTCTGTCATCACACTCGAATTCGAGTATGGCTATGACATAGATGTCCTGACCAACGACGTGCGCGATAAACTGGATATGGTGGAATCCCAGCTTCCGGATGATGCCCAGAATCCCATCATTTTCAAGTTCTCCACCGACATGATTCCTATCTGTCTGCTCTCTGTAGAGGCCAAAGAGAGCATGGCAGGCCTCTATAAGATTCTTGATGATGGCCTCGCCAACCCTCTCGCACGTATCGACGGAGTGGGATCGGTAAGTATTTCCGGCGCGCCGAAACGCGAGATACACGTATATGTCGATCCCCATAAACTGGAAGCTTATCATCTGACAGTCGAAGGGATCTCGCAGATTATCGGGGCAGAGAATAAAAATGTCCCCGGAGGCGCGTTTGATATCGGATCCAATACGTACGCCCTGCGTGTACAGGGTGAGTTCGAGACCTCCTCTCAGATGAATGATCTGGTAGTGGGCTCTTTCGATGGCCGGCCTGTCTATCTGCATGATGTAGCCAGAATCGAAGACACCCTGGAGGAACGCACCCAGCAGACCTACATCAACGGCGAGGCGGGCGCCATGATAATCATCCAGAAGCAGAGTGGCGCCAACTCCGTGCAGATCTCGGAAAAGGTCATGCAGATGCTTCCCAAACTCCAGAAGAACCTGCCTTCGGATGTAAAGGTAGGCGTGGTCGTAGACACTTCCGACAATATCCGGAATACCATAGCTTCTCTTGAAGAGACAGTCCTGTACGCCCTGCTCTTCGTCATGCTGGTCGTATTCATCTTCCTCGGACGATGGCGCGCGACCATGATCATTGTCATTACGATTCCCGTCTCCCTGATAGCATCCTTCATCTATCTCTTCGCGACCGGAAATACACTGAATATCGTCTCTCTCTCCGCCCTGTCAATCTCCATAGGCATGGTTGTGGATGACGCCATCGTAGTTCTTGAAAACGTCACGACCCACATCGAACGCGGTGCCGATCCCAAGCAGGCGGCCGTCCACGGCACCAATGAGGTCGCAATCTCGGTAATAGCATCCACTCTTACCCTCATAGCCGTTTTCTTCCCTCTGACTCTTGTGACGGGCATGACCGGAGTCCTGTTCCGCCAGCTCGGATGGATGGTCACGATCATGATGATCATATCTACAACCTGCGCCCTGTCGCTGACGCCGATGCTGTGCAGCCAGTGGCTGAGACTTAACAATAAGCACGGCAAGCTTTACAATACCCTGTATGTGCCGATTGAAAAGGCTCTCGACAAATTCGACGATGCTTACGCCGGACTGCTCCGGAAGGTAGTACGCAACCGTGCCGTCACGATAATAATCTGTCTGGGCATTTTCGTAGGATCCATATTCCTGATGAAATTCGTAGGCACTGAATTCTTCCCGACTCAGGACAATGCCCGCATCGGCGTTTCTCTGGAGTTACCTATCGGGGCGAGGGTAAATCAGGCTGAGGAAGTGATGGCCAGACTCGACTCCATGTGGAGAAAGAAATATCCGGAAATCAAGGTTCAGACCTATACGGTCGGTCCGGCTTCGTCAGATAATACCTACGCCTCACTGCAGGACAACGGGGCTCATATCATATCCATGAACATATCCCTCACCGATCCCGGCGACCGCAAGCGCGGCATACGCGAAATAGCCGACGGCATGCGCGAGGACCTGAAGAAAGAATTCCCTGAATTCAAGAAAGCCCAGGTCAACGTAGGAGGCGGACGCGGAATGGGAATGGGCGGCCAGTCGACCGTTGACTTTGAGATCTACGGCTATGATTTCGAACAGACCGATACTGTAGCCCGGCAGCTCAAGATGATACTTGAGGGCATACCCGGCACTGCTGACGTCACTATCTCCCGCTCGGATTATCAACCGGAATATCAGGTAGACTTCGATCGCGAAAAACTTGCGCTTTACGGACTCAATCTGGCGACTGCGGCATCCTATCTGCGAAACCGCATCAATGGCGCTACGTCTTCCCAATTCCGTGAGGATGGTGAAGAATACGATATCAAGGTAATGTACGCTCCCGAGCACCGCACGAGTATCTCGGATATCGAGAACATAACGTTGATGACTCCTTCAGGAGCGGGAGTGAAACTCAGCGAACTCGGCAAGGTCGTCGAGAGATACACTCCTCCCACTATTGAACGTAAGGACCGCGAACGCCTGATAACGGTATCGGCCGTAGTCGATGGAGTCCCGATGGACCAGGTAGTGACCGAAGCCGAACTCAAGATCGACGAAATGCATCTGCCCTCGGGCATATCGATCGGTCTGGCAGGATCGTATGAAGACCAGCAGGATTCATTCAAGGATCTGCTGACTCTGGGTCTGCTGATCATCATTCTTGTCTATATCGTGATGGCCGCCCAATTCGAATCGCTGACATATCCGGGCATCATCATGACCTCATTGCTATTCGCGTTCTCGGGAGTCTTCATCATCCTGTGGCTGACCGGGCATACGCTGAATGTCATGTCGATGATCGGAGCGATCATGCTTATCGGTATCGTCGTCAAGAACGGTATTGTACTCATCGACTACATAATCCTCAACCGTGAACGCGGAATGGCGATACGCCTTGCGGTAATCGACGCCGGACGTTCCCGCCTGCGTCCCGTAGTGATGACGACATTGACCACCATCCTGGGCATGGTCCCCATGGCCGTAGGATCCGGGCAGGGCTCGGAAATGTGGCGCCCGATGGGTGTGGCCGTAATCGGCGGCCTGACTTTCTCCACTATCCTGACCCTCCTCTTCGTCCCGGTACTGTATTGCGTATTCGCAGGCAATGGAGTCAAGAATATACGCAAGAAATTACGTAAAACCCTTCAAGCGGAAAAAACAAGCACAAAATGAAAGCAGTATTCATAGCCTACGATCAGGCTCATCACGAGGCCATAATCGAGATTCTTGACCGATTGTCATGCCGGGGCTTCACGAGTTTCGGTACCGTTCAGGGCCGGGGATCGGTAAAAGGAGAACCTCACTACGGAACCCACGCCTGGCCCGCCCTTGCATCGGCAATGATCACATTTGTCGAAGACTCGCGGCTCGAATCCCTTCTGACCCGCCTTCATGCTCTCGACCAATCCAAACCGCTGTTAGGCCTGCGGGCCTTCACCTGGAGCATCGAGCAAACTATCTGAAAAAAGGAAAGACTTCCCGCTTCCAGCGGAAAGTCTTTCCTTTTTACCTCTCTTTTACACGATAATAATGATTATTTCGCGAAATTTTAGTAATTTTGCATTTAAAACAAGAGCATTATACTCGTTATGATAGAAAAGATAAATTCCATCCTCGAAAATATCAAGAATCTCCAGGCGTCCTCTCCCGAGGAAGTCGAACAGATCCGTATCAAATATCTCAGCAAGAAAGGGGAAATCTCCGCCTTGATGAATGAGTTCCGCAACGTTTCAGCGGATCAGAAACGCGAATTGGGTCGCAAACTCAATGACCTGAAGAACGCGGCAACCGAAAAACTCGCCGCCCTCAAGGAAGCCTTGAGCGCCGACGCCGAATCCGCGTTGGCAGATATCGACCTTACACGCACCTCTACCCCGACTCCGTTCGGTACCCGCCATCCTCTCTCGCTGGTGAAAAACGAGATTTTTGAAATCTTCGGGTCCATGGGCTTCACTATCGCCGAGGGTCCGGAAATCGAGGATGACTGGCATGTCTTCTCTTCCCTCAACTTCCCTCCCGACCACCCGGCCCGCGACATGCAGGACACATTCTTCATCTCCCGTTCCCCCAAAGATATCCTCCTGCGAACCCATACCTCATCCGTGCAGACGCGCACTATGGAGACTCATCGTCCTCCCATCCGCATCATCTGTCCGGGACGCGTCTACCGCAACGAAGCCATTTCCGCCCGCGCCCATTGCTTCTTCCATCAGGTAGAGGGCCTTT